>CAUBQN010000092.1 GCA_958438125.1 uncultured Collinsella sp. | reverse complement strand
CGGGTCTTTGGAAGGACGGTTAACGTACTAGGAAATTACTCCTCGTCGTTGTCCTTGGCCTCTTCGGCGTCGTCGGTGTCCACGAGCTGGTTGAGCAGCTCGTCGAGGGAAGCCATGTCCTCGTTGATCGCACCGTTGGCGGGAGCCTTCTTGTCGTCGATCGGGGCACCCAGGAGCTCCTCGTCGGCGTCGGCGTGATGCGTCGGCGCGGCGGAGGTGCCCAGCAGGATGTCGTCCGGACCGTCGGGGCTAAAGACCATCTGCAGCAGCTGCGAGAGGTCTTCCTCGTCGGCAACGTCGTCGTTGTTCTCGAGGATGTAGAGCAGGTCGTGGGCCTCCAGGCCGTCACGGAGCTCCTCGATCGCCTTGGCACCGATGCCGTCGATGCGCAGCAGATCCTCCTCGGACTTGCCGACCAGGTCGCCGACCGTCTCGATGCCGACCTCGCTGAACTTGTTGGTCCAGCGCTGCGACACGCCCAGGTCGTCGAACAGGTACAGGCGAGCCTTCTCGGCGGAGATGGTGTGGCCGTTGCGGGTGAACGAACCGTCAGCACCACCAAACTCGTCATAACCGGCCCAGTCGAGCTGCTGCGGGAGCTGCTCGTCCAGGTCCTTGAGCTCCACCGGAGCCCACTCGGGCAGCGACTTGGCGTTGGGCGAAGCCGGGCCGTCGATGTCAACATAGCCGTCAGCCGTGCGATACGTCAGCTTGGCGTTGGCGTACGGCTTGAGGCCAGTACCAGCAGGGATCTTCTTACCGACGATGACGTTGGACTTAAGGTCGAGCAGGTGGTCGACCTTGCCCTCGATGGCAGCCTCGGTAAGGACGCCGGCGGTACGGATGAACGAAGCGCTCGACAGCCAGGAGTCGATGTTGGACGCGACCTTGAGCGTACCCAGGATGACGGGCTCGGCCACAGGAGCCTGACCGCCCAGACGGGCAACGCGCTCGACCTCGTCGGCGAACTCGTAGCGGTCGACGTACTGACCAAGCAGGTACTTGGAGTCGCCGGGGTTGGTGATCTGAACGCGACGCAGCATCTGACGTGCGAGCACCTCGATGTGCTTGTCGTTCAGGTCGACGCCCTGGCTGGTGTAGACGTCCTTGACGCTCTCGACGAAGGTGTGCATCGTCGACTCGATGTCGGTCAGCTTGCGCAGGTTGCGGAAGTTGACGAAGCCCTTGGTGATCTGGTCGCCGGCGCGAACCTCGCAGCCGTCCTCGATCTCGGGCATAAAGCGCACCGAAGCGGGGACGCGACGCTCGTCGAGGACACGGGTATGATCCTCGGAGTCGGTGAGCGTCAGAACGTACTCGGACTTCTCGGGCTTAATCGAGAGGTGACCGGAGTACGGAGCCAGCTCGGCCTCGCGACCCAGAATCTTCTCGTTGACGTTGCCGACGATATCGAACATACGGCTGACCGTAGGCAGACCCTGCGTAATATCGTCGACGCCAGCGACGCCGCCGGAGTGAATGGTACGCATCGTAAGCTGCGTACCGGGCTCGCCGATGGACTGGGCGGCAATAATGCCGACCGCGGTACCGATGGCGACCGGACGACGGGTGGAAAGATCCCAGCCATAGCACTTCTGGCACACGCCGTACTTGGAGCGGCAGGTGAGCAGCGCGCGGAGCTTGACCTTCTTAAGGCCCGCATCGACCATCTTCTGGATGTCGGCGACCTTCTCGATGTAGCCGTCCTGCTCAAAGAGCACGGTGCCATCGGGAGCCACGACGTCCTCGATGAAGCAACGGCCGACAAGGTCGGTGTTGAGGTCGGTGGTGCCGGGGATGATGAGGTTGTAGGTGACGCCCTCGTGCGTACCGCAGTCCTCCTCGCGGACGATGACGTCCTGGGCCACGTCGACCAGACGACGGGTCAGGTAACCAGAGTCCGAGGTGTGGGATGCGGTATCGACCAGGCCCTTACGGGCGCCGTAGGTCGAAATGAAGTACTCGAGCGGCAGCAGGCCCTCGCGGAAGTTCGCCTTAATGGGAAGGTCGATCGTCTCACCGGACATGTCTGCCATCAGGCCACGCATGCCGCCGAGCTGACGCAGCTGGGTCTTAGAACCACGGGCGCCGGAGTCGGCCATCATGTAGAGCGGGTTCTCCTCGTCGAACATGTCGAGCATGAGCGCTGCAACCTTATCGGTACAAGCGGTCCACTCGTTAACGACTTCGATGTGGCGCTCCGTCTCGTTGATGAAGCCCTCCTCGAAGTACTCGTTGATCTGGTCGACGTTGGCCTGGGCGTGGTCGAGCAGCTCCTGCTTCTCGGCAGGGATAAGAGCGTCCCACACCGAGATGGTGAGGCCGGCGCGGGTAGCGTAGTGGAAGCCGGAGTACTTGATGGCGTCGAGGATCGGGCCGACCTTGGCCTCGGGGTAACGATCGCAGCAGTCGGCAACCAGCTTGGCCACATCGCCCTTGACCATCTTGTAGTTCATGAACTCATAGTCTTCGGGCAGGCACTGGCGGTTGAAGATGATGCGGCCGATAGAGGTCTCGAAGCGCGCGGTCTTGTTGCCGGTGACGTCGTAGTCGACAAACTCGTTCTTGCCGTTCTTAACGCGGAAGATACGGGTGCCGTCCTCGTTGATGACGTTGGCATCGGCAGCGGACACGCGGACCTGGATCTTGGCCTGCATGTCGACCTCGGAGCGGCAGTCATAGGCATGCAGCGCGTCGTCGAAGCTCGAGAACACGTGGTTCTCGCCCGGCAGACCCTCGCGAACCTGGGTGAGGTAGTACACACCGATGATCATGTCCTGCGAAGGGATGTTGACCGGCTTGCCGGATGCCGGCGAGCGCAGGTTGTTCGCAGAGAGCATGAGCACGCGGGCCTCGGCCTGAGCCTGGCTGGACAGCGGCACGTGGACAGACATCTGGTCGCCGTCGAAGTCGGCGTTGAAGGGCGAGCAGACCAGCGGATGCAGGTGGATAGCCTTGCCCTCGACCAGCACCGGCTCAAAGGCCTGGATGGACAGACGGTGCAGGGTCGGTGCACGGTTGAGCAGCACGACGCGGCCGTCGATGACCTCTTCGAGGATATCCCACACAAAGGTGGCACCGCGGTCGATAGCGCGCTTGGCGCCCTTGATGTTCTCGACCTTGCCAAGCTCGACCAGGCGCTTCATGACGAAGGGCTTGAAGAGCTCCAGCGCCATGGTCTTGGGCAGACCGCACTGGTGCAGCAGCAGCTTGGGGTCGGTAACGATTACCGAACGGCCGGAGTAGTCGACACGCTTGCCCAGCAGGTTCTGACGGAAACGACCCTGCTTACCCTTGAGGGCCTCGGCGAGCGACTTGAGCGGGCGACCGCCACGGCCAGAGACCGGGCGACCACGACGGCCGTTGTCGAACAGGGCGTCCACGGACTCCTGGAGCATGCGCTTCTCGTTGTTCACGATGATCGCAGGGGCGTCCAGGTCGAGCAGGCGCTTGAGTCGGTTGTTACGGTTGATCACGCGACGATACAGGTCGTTGAGGTCGGACGCGGCGAAGCGGCCACCGTCGAGCTGGACCATCGGGCGCAGATCGGGCGGAATGACCGGGATGACATCCAGGATCATGTTCGCGGGGCTGTTACCGCCCTTCAGGAAGGCGTCAACGACCTCGAGGCGCTTAACGGCCTTCTCGCGCTTCTGCTTCTGGGAGTCCTCGTCGGCGATGATCGCCTTGAGCTTCTCGGCCTCGGAGGGGAGGTCGATGGCAGCGAGCAGGTCGCGGACGGCCTCGGCACCCATACCACCCTTGAAGTACATGGAGTAGTAACGGGTCATCTCGCGGAACAGCGGCTCATCGGAAATGAGGTCGCGCTCGCTGAGCTTCATGAAGGCGTTGAAGGCGTCCGTGCGGAGCTGCTTCTCGTCCTTGCACTCTTCCTCGATGTCGACGATGCCAGAGGCGATCTCCTCGGTGGTCAGCGGCTCCTCGTCGGAGAACTCGTCAAAGTTCTCGGGGTTGCCCTGCTCCTTGAGGGACTCAATCTGGCGGGCGCACTCGGCATCGATCTCTTCCAGATCGGCGGCGAGCTCCTCGCGCAGGTCGTCGGCGTCGGCCTCGCGAGCCTCGTAGTCGACCTCGGTGATGATGTAGCTGGCAAAGTACAGAACCTTCTCGAGGTCCTTGGACTTGATGTCGAGCATACGGCTCATCGGGAAGCTCGTGGGGCTCTTGAAGTACCAGATGTGGGACACGGGAGCGGCGAGCTCGATGTGGCCCATGCGGTCGCGACGCACCTTAGCCGAGGTGACCTCGACGCCGCAGCGCTCGCAGACGATGCCCTTAAAGCGGATGCCCTTGTACTTGCCGCAGGAGCACTCCCAGTCCTTGGCGGGACCGAAGATCTTCTCGCAGAACAGGCCGTCCTTCTCGGGCTTGAGGGTACGGTAATTGATGGTCTCCGGCTTCTTGACCTCACCGTGCGACCAGGAACGGATCTGGTCGGCGGAGGCAAGGGAGATCTTTACCGAGTCAAAATCAGTAGCTTCGAAATCTGCCACAGTCAACTACTCCTTATCAGTGGTCGTGGCGGCGACAGCCTCGGGCGCCTCGGCGGTCTCGGCATCCTCGGCCTCGACGTCGGCGTTAACGCCGGCGAGCGCAGCCAGGTCGTCGAGAGCAGAAGTCTCCTCGGCGGTCACAGGGGCGGAGGCGTCCTCGTCGGCATCGTGCATGGGCTCGATGTCCAGTGCGAGGGAGCGAATCTCCTTGACGAGAACCTTGAAGGACTCGGGGATACCCGGGACAGGAACGTTCTCGCCCTTGACGATGGACTCGTAGGTCTTGACGCGGCCCACGGTATCGTCGGACTTGACGGTCAGGATCTCCTGCAGAACGTTGGAAGCACCGTAAGCGTACAGTGCCCAAACTTCCATCTCGCCGAAGCGCTGGCCGCCGAACTGAGCCTTGCCGCCCAGAGGCTGCTGGGTAACCAGGCTGTAAGGGCCGGTCGAACGGGCGTGGATCTTGTCGTCGACCATGTGGCCGAGCTTGAGGATGTAGGACGTACCCACGGTAATGGGCTCGCGGAACTCCTCGCCGGTGCGGCCGTCGAACAGGCGGGTCTTGCCGCGCTCGTCAAGCTGGGTGACGAACTCGGGGCGCATGTGATCGCCAAAGGCAGCGGTAGCCTTGTTGAGCATGTTCTTGTTGGCACGACGGATGACCTCGGCGATCTCGTCCTCCTTGGCGCCGTCGAAGACGGGCGTCGCGGTGAAGAACGGACCGGGGACGTACTTGTCGGAGTCAGCCTGCTCGGTATCCCAACCGCAGGCGGCAGCCCAGCCAAGGTGGCACTCGAGCAGCTGGCCGACGTTCATACGCGAAGGAACGCCCAGCGGGTTGAGGATAACGTCGATCGGGGTACCGTCAGCCATGTAGGGCATGTCCTCGACCGGCAGAACGTTACAAATAACACCCTTGTTGCCGTGGCGGCCGGCGATCTTATCGCCCTGCTGGATCTTACGACGCTGGGCGACGTAGACGCGCACCTGCTCGTTGACGCCGGGGGCCAGGTCGTCGCCGTTCTCGCGGCTAAAGCGGACGACGTCGATGACGCGACCGTAAGCGCCGTGAGGCATCTTAAGGGAGGTGTCGCGAACGTCGTGGGCCTTGGCACCGAAGATGGCGCGCAGCAGGCGCTCCTCGGCGGTCAGAGCGCTCTCGCCCTTAGGCGTGACCTTGCCGACCAGGATGTCGCCAGGGCCGACCTCGGCGCCGATGCGGATGATGCCGTCCTCGTCGAGGTTGGCAAGCATGTCCTCGGAGAGGTTCGGGATCTCGCGGGTGATCTCCTCGGGGCCGAGCTTGGTGTCGCGGGCGTCGATCTCGTGACGGGTGATGTTGATGGTCGTCAGCAGGTCCTCGGCCACCAGGCGCTCGGACACGACGATACCGTCCTCGTAGTT
>CAUBQN010000091.1 GCA_958438125.1 uncultured Collinsella sp. | reverse complement strand
AATTCCCAGACGGCGAAGGGCCTCCTCACGTTTACCCGAAACATATTTGAGTCGCGCGATATCCTCGTCGAGCGCATTGCTCTGGGCAAAGCGCTCCGAGACGCGCGGCACGGAGCAGAGCTCGGACATGGGCAGATGCCTACTCGATCGAGAAGATCACGGGATAGAGCGGCTGCTCGCCACGATGGGCGTCAATCTCCAAGTCGGGCTGAGCTTCCTCGATGGCGTCGACGATCTCCTGGAAGGCCTCATCGGACAGCTCCTCGCCGGCCAGAATCGTCAGCGCGTCGCCCTCCTCTTCCTCCTGCATGCGGTTGATGCAGTCGAGCGTGACCTGCTTCACGTCGGAGCCGACCACGTCGATGGAGCCGGCGATGATACCCATGACGTCACCGGAGTGAATCGGAGAACCGTCAGAGGCACTGGAGTCGCGCACGGCGCGGGTGACCTCACCATCGCGGACCTCACTGATGGCGTCGACCATGGCGGCGACGGCATCCTCGAGCTCGGAATCGGGCAGGACTGCGAACAACGCGGAGAAGGCCTGCGGGACGGTCTTGGTGGGAACGACGGCGACCTTCTTGTCGGTGCAGGCTGAGGCAGCAGCCTCAGCGGCCATGCGGATGTTGCCGTTGTTGGGCAAGATGATGACCGAGGTCGCGTTGACCTGGTCCACCGCGCCCAGCAGGTCGGCGGTCGAGGGATTCATAGTCTGGCCACCGGAGACGACCACGTCGACGCCAAGGGACTTGAGGATGTCGGCCTCGCCGGAACCGGCGGCAACGGCGACAAAGCCCAGCGCCTTGGCGGGCTCGGCGGCCTTTTCCTGATCCTCGTGGATCTTAGCGGTACGGTCGTGGGCCTCCATCTCCATGTTGTGGATAAAGACCTCATAGATCTGACCGAGCTGCAGCATGTGCTCGAGCACCAGGTTGGGGGTATTGGAGTGCACATGGATCTTGTAGTCGGGATAGGCGCCCACGAGCAGCTCACAGTCGCCCATGGAGCCTAGGAACTTAAGGCATTCGTCCTCGTCAAACGGGGCGTCGGCCTTAAAGAGAAACTCGTTGCAGTAGCGGAACTCCGAGCCCTCCCAGTCGTCGTTAGCCTCGATCTCAACGCGGCCAAGAGCGGCATCGCGGGCAGAGCCGGCGGAGTCAAACGTAGCGGAGAAATCCTCGACCACGGTGCTGCGACCAAGCGCGGCGGCAACAAAGTTCTCCAGGAAGATAGCAAAGCCGAAGGCGCCGGAGTCGACCACGCCGTTCTCCTTCAGAACGGGCAACAGGTCGGGTGTGCGGGCGACGGACTGGTACGCCTCGACGACGATAGCATCGAGCGCATCCTCGGCCGAGAACTTCTTCTTCTCGCACTCATCGGCCTTGGTCGAGACATCGCGCAGGACCGTGAGGATCGTGCCCTCGATGGGCTTGCGGACGGCCTGGAAGGCGACCTTGACGGCACGACGGAACGCATAAGCGATGTTGGCGGAGGTAATGGGCTCATCGGCAGAGACGAGGCCCTCGGCCACGCCGCGCAGAATCTGCGACGTGATGACGCCGGAGTTACCGCGGGCGCCCATGAGGGAGCCGTGAGTGATGGCGCCAGCGATGGCCTCCATGTCGGCATCGGCGGGAAGGGCGGAGAGCTCCTTGGTCACCGAGGCGAGCGTGAGCGACATGTTGGTGCCGGTATCGCCATCGGGTACGGGGAAGACGTTGAGCTTGTTGATCTCCTCGGCCTTGTCGGAAACGGCAGCCGCAGCGATCGGAAAACAGGTGCGAATGGTCTTTGCAATCATGGGTATTTGAATCTCCGTTTTCGGATGCTAGTTCAGACGGCTCTTGAGCGCGTCGATATGGATGCCGATCTTAAGGCTGGCGGGATCGATCTGGGCGATCTCCTGCAGAGTGAAGGCAACGGAGCTCGAAAGATTGTGGCAGACGGACTTCATGTTGACGCCGTTCTCGAGCACGACGTGAAGATCGACCGTAAGGCCGTTCTCGTCGGCGGAGACAAGCACGCCCTTGCGGAGGCGCTGACCGGCAAGCAGGCGCACGCTCTCAGCGCCCTGGAGCTGCTCAGCCATACCGACAACGCCATAGCACGTCATCGCGGCATAACCGGCAATATCGGCAATAACGTCGTTCGAGACGCTCAGGCTGCCGTTAATGGTCTCAGACACAAGAATCTCCTTTTCTTGGTGCTCGCGGCACCATGTCGTGGGAGCAATCATTGAAATATTCTACAACGACCGCGGCATGTTGAGGTGGCGGGCCTCGGGATTACATCCTCGACACGAAATGTTGATACGGTAACGTTCGCGAACGGCGATCGCGGCATGAAAAAACCCGCCGCATAAGCGACGGGTTTTACAACCTGGCTCCCCGGGTAGGACTCGAACCTACAACAGCGCGGTTAACAGCCGCGTGCTCTACCATTGAGCTACCGAGGAATAGGTGCGTGCTCTCAAGCAACGAAGTTTATTATACGGACGAATCAGCTCAGGGCAAGAACTTTTTTAAGAAATTTTCCGACCTAATCATTGGGGACGTTCTTAAACGACTAGTCATTCAAGAACGTCCCCAACGACTACATGAAAGCGCCCCCAAGCGGATGTGCTTGAGGGCGCCTCTTGCTTGACTAGCTTTCGATATAGTCCTTAAGCTTGCTGCTGCGGCTCGGGTGGCGGAGCTTGGCCAGGGTCTTGGACTCGATCTGGCGGATGCGCTCGCGCGTGACGCCAAACTCGCGGCCGACTTCCTCGAGCGTACGGGGATGTCCGTCGACAAGGCCAAAGCGCAGCTCGATAACCTTGCGCTCACGATCGGCAAGCGAATCGAGCACCTGGGTGAGCTGCTCCTGCAGCATGGAGAAGCTGGCCGCATCGGGCGGAACGATGGCCTGGGAGTCCTCGATGAAGTCGCCCAGCTGGGAATCCTCTTCCTCGCCGATGGGGGTCTCGAGCGACACGGGCTCCTGCGAGATCTTCTGGATCTCGCGGACGCGGTCGGCGCTCATGTCCATCTCGGCACCGATCTCCTCGGGGGTCGGGTCGCGGCCCAGGTCCTGAAGGAGCTGACGCTGCACGCGGACGAGCTTGTTGATGGTCTCGACCATGTGCACGGGAATACGGATGGTACGGGCCTGGTCGGCGATAGCACGCGTGATGGCCTGACGGATCCACCACGTGGCGTACGTGGAGAACTTAAAGCCCTTCTGGTAGTCGAACTTCTCGACGGCGCGGATCAGACCGAGGTTGCCCTCCTGGATCAGGTCCAGGAACAGCATGCCGCGACCAACATAGCGCTTGGCGATGGAGACGACCAGACGCAGGTTTGCACTGATGAGCGCCTGCTTGGCTTCGAGGCCCACGTTCTCAATGCGCGTAAGACGACGCATCTCGGCACGCGTGAGTTCGAGCTCACCAGCATCGGCAGCCTCGAGCTTCTCGGTGGCCTCAAGACCGGCCTCAATCTTCATAGCCAGATCGACCTCTTCGGAGGCGGTCAGCAGGTCGACCTTGCCGATCTCCTTGAGGTACATACGGACCGGATCGCCGGTCAGCATCACCGTGGAGGCATCGATGCCGCGCACGCGCGAACGCGAACGGGACGTCCGCACGGTGCGCTTCTTCTTGCTCTTGGAAGAACCCATCTCGGCGTCGGCCTGGCGGGCCATCTTGAGCTCGTGATCGTCGAGCGAGCCGGAATCGTGCTCGTCGTCGTCATCGAAATCGTCGGTATCAGAATCGGTATTGTCATCGTCGACGTCCATGGGGGCGTCGTCGTTACCGCTCGCGGAGATAATCTGGATGCCGCTGTTGCGCAGCGCGGAATACACCGCGGTGAGCTGCTCGTCAGAAACATCGATATCCTTCAGGGCGACCTGAATCTCGTCCTCGGTTACCGAAGTCCTGTTTGAGCCGTTGCCCATGAGCTTTGCAACGTAGGATTCCAGCCCAGTACCCGTGCTCTCAGTCTTTTTTGGCACAGATTCTCCCTTCATAGTCCACAGGACTCAATACTTTAGCACACACATTGACGTCTATACCCAAAAAGAGGACTGGATATAGGCGAGAATACGCTGGTTGACCACAACATCTAGGCTTGTTCGGTGCCTGCGGCCTCCAGGCCGATCAAACGGAACGGATCCGCCACGCCGCCGATCGACTTTTGCAGTTCGCGTTGACGCTGCGAATCCTGCGCGGCCTGCACGGTCAGCGCGCGACGGGCCCCATCATCGAGCGAACGGTCCTGGCGCAGCTTGGCCTGCGCGGCACGCATGCGGCGCTTGATGGTGTAGAGCTCAAGCGTATCGAGCATAAACACGATGTTCGTCTCGGTGGGGTGCTTGCTCGTCGCCGAGATGCGCCCGGCACTCACAAGCGTTGCCGCATCGGGACACACCGAGCGCGCCGCATCCATGCAGGCTGCCGGATCGGTTCCCGGCGGCGTTGCCAGCACGGCCCATGCGATGGACTCGTGGCGCGGATCCACCCACTCGATGGAGCAGATGCGGTCGGCATACGTGCGGAACAGGTCGGGGTAGCTCGTAAGCATGGTCAGCAGCTCGCGCTCCCCTGCCAAGGACTTGCGCTCTAGATCGGTAAGAACCATAGGGGCCGAGGCGTCTGTCGGGGCACCGGCGGGCGCAGCGCCCATACCATCAGGCACATCGATCGGCGGCAGGTCGTCGACGACCCCTACAGGCGCGGCACCGTAGGCATCGAGCGGGACGTAGTCGTACGGCTCTTCTTCGACCGGCGCGGACACCGGCGGCGTCGCGCCCGATGCCCAAGCACCGCGACCGGCATCGCGAGAACCCGACGCCCGACTGCCCGTCCCGCCGGACCGTTCGGCCTGCGCCCTCTGGCGCTCATAGTTTTGCTCGCGACGGCGCTCCGCATCTTCGCGCTTGGCGACATCGCGAAACACGCGGCCCGAGCTCGCGCGCACGGTCTCCAGATCCAAACCCAGCAGATCGGCAATCTGGATAAAGTACGTATCGATCATATAGCTGTCACGAAGCGGATAGATGAGCGTCAGCGCGTCCTCCAGCGCCTTGGCGCGACCGCCCGGCGTGGTGATGTCGCTCGACTCCTGCAGCGAACGGTAGACAAAGTCCATAAGCGGCTCGGCAGCGTCGATGCGCGTCTGCAGTGCCTCGCCACCATGTGCGGTGATGAACTCCATGGGGTCGTTGCCGTCGGGGAGCACCACGCAGCGCAGGTCCATGGAATCCTGCTCGATAAACTGAATCGCGCGACGGGCGGCCTTTTGTCCGGCGGCATCGCCGTCGAACATATACACGATGCGCTTGGCAAAGCGAGTGAGCGTCTTGACGTGATGCTCCGTGAGCGCGGTGCCCAGCGTGGCGACAACGTTTTTAATCCCCGCTTCCCAACAGGCGATGCAGTCGGTATAGCCCTCTACCACGATGGCGGTATCCTGCGCGACGATAAACTCCTTGGCCCAATTAAAGCCGTAGAGGTTTCGTTTTTTATGGAACACGCTCGTCTCGGCGGTGTTGAGATACTTAGGCTGGCCGTCGCCCATAATGCGACCGCCAAAGGCAATGTTGTGACCCTGCTCGTCAAAGATGGGGAACATCACGCGGTCGTAAAAGCGGTCGGCAAGCTGCCCGCGCCCGCGGCTCACAGCCACGTTGGCGTCGATCATCTCCTGCGGGGTAAAACCCGCCTGGGACAGGTGCGACACCAGCGCGTTGCGTCCCGGTGCAAAGCCCAGGCAGTAGCGGCGGCAGACGTCGCCACCCATGCCGCGGCTGGCAAAGTACTCGCGCGGACGGCCGTCCTTACCGCGCATGAGCATGGTGTGGTAGAACTGGGCGGTCTCGGCGCACAGATCGTAGATTCGAGCACGCTTGGTACCGCGCTCGCGGCGATCTCCAGTGTCATGCAGCTCAATACCCGCGCGATCGGCCAAATAACGGATTGACTCGGGAAAGCTCAGGTTCTCGCGCTTCATAATATAGGTGAAGACATCGCCGCCTTCGCCGCAGCCAAAGCAGTGCCAGACCTGCGTGGCGGGGATAATGTGGAAGGACGGAGTCTTTTCGCCATGGAAGGGGCAGCAACCCCAAAACTCATGGCCGCGGGGCTTGA
>CAUBQN010000090.1 GCA_958438125.1 uncultured Collinsella sp. | reverse complement strand
ATCGAGCAGCTCGGCCAGCGTGTCGGCGGCGGCAAGCGCGGCGGCCTTGGCGGCAGCGTCGCCCGCCTGCTCCAGGTACTGGTTGCACTCGGTCACAAAGCCAAAGACAGCACCCATGGCACCAGCGGTGTTAAAGTCGTCGTCCATGCACTCCTTAAAGGCAGCACGAGTCTCAGCGGCCTTGGCGGCAAATGCCTCGGCGGCAGCCACATCGGCATCGGCCGTCGCATGGTTCGCGGCCCAGCGCAGGTTCTCGACCGTACCGGCGATACGCGTGAGCGAGTTCTCGGCACCCTCCAGGCGCTCCCAAGAAAAGTCGAGCGGCGAGCGATAGCTCGTCTGCAGCATCAGCAGGCGCAGGGCGGCAGCGGAGTGCTGCTCGAGGACCTCGGCCAGCGTAAAGAAGTTGCCGAGCGACTTGGACATCTTCTCGCCGTCTACCAGCAGCATGCCCGTGTGCATCCAGGTGTTGGAGAAGCCCTGGTGCCAGGCGCAGGTGGCCTGGGCGCACTCGTTCTCGTGATGCGGGAAAGCAAGGTCGGAGCCGCCGCCGTGGATGTCGATCGGGGTGCCCAGGTAGCGGTGCACCATGGCGGCACACTCGGTGTGCCAACCGGGACGGCCCTCGCCCCAGGGGCTCGGCCAGCTGGGCTCGCCCGGCTTGGCGGCCTTCCACAGGGCAAAGTCGAGCGGGTCGTTCTTGTCCTCGTTCTCCTCGATGCGCGCGCCAACCATAAGGTCGTCGATGTTGCGGCCCGAGACCTGACCATAGTTGGGATCGCTGCGCACGGCAAAGTACACATCGCCGTTATCGGCTGCGTAAGCGTGGCCCTGCTCGATAAGCGTCTTGATCATGGCGATCATGGGGCCGATTTCCTTGGTGGCGCGAGGACGCACATCGGGATCGAGCACGTTGGCGGCGCGCATGACGCCAATGAACTTATCCGAGAACTCCGTTGCGACCTCGGCAGCCGTACGGCCCTGCTCGTTGGCGCGCTTGATGATCTTGTCATCGACATCGGTGAGGTTCTGGGCGAACGTGACCTCGTAGCCGCTCGCGATGAGCCAGCGTCGAATCACATCGAAGCTGATGAACGTGCGGGCATTGCCGATGTGGATGTTGTCGTAGACCGTGGGGCCGCACACGTACATGCGGACCTTGCCGGACTCGATGGGCTGGAACTCTTCCTTTTTATGGGTAGCGCTGTTGTAGATACGCATTCGTTACTCCTTAACGGTTTTCTGTAGCAGGCAGACGGCCCAGGCGCCGATTCCCTCGCCTTGGCCTTCCCAACCGAGCTTTTCGGTCGTGGTGGCGGCGACGCCCACATTTTCGACGTCAACGCCCAGGGCATGGGCAAGGTTGGCGCGCATGGCATCGCGGTGCGGGGTGATCTTGGGTTGCTGACAGGCAATGGTGCAGTCGGCATCGACAAACTCAAAGCCCAGCTCGCGCGCATAGTCCATCACGCGAGCGAGCAGCACCATCGAATCAGCACCCTCGTAGGCAGGATCAGTGTCGGGGAATAGCTTGCCGATGTCTCCCCCGCGGCAGGCGCCCAGAATGGCGTCGGCCAAGGCGTGCGCGAGCACATCGGCATCCGAGTGGCCCAGCAGGCCGCGCTCGTAGGGAATGTCGACCCCGCCGATGATACATCGACGCCCCTCCACCAAACGGTGGACGTCGTAGCCGTGGCCAATGCGCAGGTTACTGAACATGGGGAAGGTCCTCTCCCTCGGCCATGCGACCGAGCAGAATCGCGGTTACGGGACGCAGGTCCTCGGGCACCGTCACCTTAAGGTTATCGCGCGGGCTCTGGACACAGCGGACGCGCCCGCCCATGCGCTCAACCAGCGATGAATCATCGGTACCGATAAAGCCCTCGGCGATAGCAGCGGCGTGAGCGCGCTTCATGGCGTCGACGCTAAAGATCTGCGGCGTCTGCGCGGCCCAATAGAGCTCGCGCGGCGGCGTTTCGACGATATTATCGCCGTCGACGATCTTGAGCGTGTCGATCGCGGGCTGACCGCACACGACACCGTCGAGCGAGCGGTCACCCATGAGCACGTCGATAGCGTGGTCGATGGCCTCGGTCGTAATGAGCGGACGAGCGCCATCGTGGATGGCGACATATTCGAAACCCGCCGGAACCGCATGCACGCCGGCACGGGTGGAATCCTGACGGGTATCGCCGGCATCGGCAAAGCTGATGGGCGTGTCATAGTCAAACGGGTCGATGGCCAGGCGGCGCATCTCGGCACGGCGCTCGGCAGGGCAAACCACGACGATGTGGCCGACCTTGTCGCTCCGATCGAACGCGCGGATGGACCAGCTCATGAGCGGACGGCCCGCCACGTTAACGAGCTGCTTGCCGCCGGGATTTCCAAAGCGCTGGCCGCTGCCGCCGGCAACGACCACGGCGCATACGGGCGCCATTATGCGTTCCCCTGTTTGGTGCCCTTCATGCGGTACAGGGAGTCCGCAAGAATGGCAGGGTTGTTAACGCCAAAGTCGCCCAGGCGCTCCGGATCCTCGCTGATGTCGTCCATGAGCTCCTGCAGCGAGCCATACTCGTCGACGATCTTCTCGGCCACGCCGTCGCGCACGACGGACACGCGCGAAAGCGTGCGCAGGCCCAGCGGCGTCATGACGGAGTCCTCGTCCAGGTCGTCATAGCCCAGAACTGCCGCCACATGCTGCGGGTCGGACAGGTCCTTAGGCGTCATGCGAGCGAGCTCTGCACGAATCTTCTCGGCGTTTGCCTCGGAGGAATCGCTCGCGTAGTCGCGAATCATCAGGTCGTACTCGGTATCCATACTGGAGCCGGCGAGCTGCTCGAGCTGCATCTGCACGAGCTTGCCCTGGTTGCCCAGCTTGACGATGCAATCCTTAAGCTCGGTCTTTGCCTGCTGCATGATCTCGAAGCTCGAGAAAATGCCGGTAATGTCGGCGAGCGTAACGTAGTCGTCCAGCTCGAGGGCCGTCAGGCGCAGCAGGGAGCGATCGAGCGACTGACGGGTAGTCTGGAGCGTGGCAACGAGCTGGTTGACCGAGCTCATGATGGTGGTGACGGGCTGGATCTCGTAGCTCTTGCCATGAACGTACACGTTAACGACGGCACGACGGGCCGAGACCGAGATCACGATGGCATCGGTGAGTACCGACATGCGAGCGGCGGTGCGGTGACGCATGCCCGTCTCGCTCGTGGCAAGCGAGGGATCGGGATTGAGGTGGAAGTTGGCGCGCAGGATCTGGGTGAGGTCACCGTCGATGACGATGGCACCGTCCATCTTGGAGAGCTCGAACAGACGGTTCGAGGTGAACGAAATGTTGAGCGGGAAGCCGTCGTTACCGGCAGCGAGCACGTTTTCGGTGTCGCCGACGCAGATAAGGGCGCCCAGGTGACCGGCGATGATCATGTCGAGGGCGGTGCGGATCGGCTGACCAGGTGCCGTCAGGCGGATGGCCTGTTCCATACGCTTTTGCAGCTCGTTCTTATCCAAGGCATCGCTCCCATCGTATACGCTCCATAAACGCTAAATAGTTTCTCACGGTTTGTCCCCGCGGCGCTTGCGAAATCCGATGCTTACAGAATGAGCGAACACAGCTGAGAGCCCAACCCAAATCAGCTGTTCATGTGGTAGCATCGGGATTCGCATAAATGAGGGAGTAGTCGCGTAATCGGGCTCGCCCGCAGAGAGGGAGCCAAACCATGGGACTCGCCGAGCTCGTATTGCTCGCCATCGGCCTTTCGATGGACGCCTTTGCCGTTTCCATCTGCAAGGGCCTTGGCATGAAAAAGATCAACCTTAAAGTCGCCGTGGTGCTCGGCCTGTTCTTTGGCGGCTTTCAGGCCGGCATGCCCGTAATCGGATGGGCGCTCGGCAGTCAATTCATGGGCATCATCGGACCCATCGACCACTGGATCGCTTTTATCCTTTTGGCCTTTATCGGCGGCAAAATGCTGTGGGAGACCTTTATCGAGGACGAGGATGAGGACGGAAGTGACGGCGAGGATGCCGAAAAGATCGACCTGGGCGAGTACCTGATCCTCGCCATCGCCACCTCAATCGACGCCCTAGCCGTGGGCATCTCATTTGCCGCGCTCTCGGTCGACATCGTTCCCGCTGTATCGCTTATCGGCGTCACAACGTTTATCTTCTCCGTCGCCGGCGTAGCAATCGGCCACACCTTTGGCGCGCGCTACGAAAAACCTGCCACCATCGTGGGCGGCGTCGCACTCATCCTCATCGGGCTTAAGATCTTGCTTGAGCATCTGGGGATTCTCGCGATATAAAAAACGCCTCTCATAAGCTCAACATCAATGTAGAGGTCTCATGCAGAGTTTTGCATAATGCCTTTTCATGCAGACTTTTGCATGTCATACTGATATGCAAAAGTCTGCACGTTAGGAGATCGCCGTGGATACCCTTCCCATCACCACACCGCGCCAAGCTGGCATCTACGTGCGTCAGGCACGCGAGGCTCAGGGTCTCACCCGTGCCGCCCTCGCTAAAAAGGCCGGTGTTTCGGAGCGCCTGCTCGCATCGCTCGAGCTGGGAGATGCCACGGGCATTCGGCTCGACAAGCTGCTGGCAGTTTTCGGTGCTCTTGGACTGGCGCTCGCCGCTCAAGGGGATATAGGCGAAACGAAAAATGAGCAACCAGTCGACGCCCCGCATGCTGATCAACCTTGCAGCACCTCCAGACGCCATCACGCCCAACGTCTTCATCATCGCAACCGTCGCAGCACAACCATTCCGGCTCTTGCAGATGCCCCCTTTACATCCGCACTCTACGACGAGGTCTTCGCCGATTTCGCCATGTCCAATCTCGGAGTCTCGATTGCCACAAACGCATCTAGCCAAGCCATGCCCGAAGGGAAATAGCCAATGGCCAGAACATCACTTCGGACCATTATTTGCGGCGTGCCTGCTGGAACGCTCACGCAAGATGAGAACGGTCTTATCAGCTTTACCTACGATCATGACTATGACGGGCCAGCCCTATCGACCAACATACCCGTATCGAATCGCACATACGGACAACAGGTCATGAATCCGTACCTGTTTGGCCTTCTACCCGACAGCGAGGACCAACGAAAAGCGATTGCCGCCGAATTCGACGTTAGGCCCAACAATCCCGTTGCGTTGCTCAGCCATATCGGACTCGACTGTCCGGGCGGCGTGCAGTTTTGTGCCGAAGAAGATACCGACGCCGTCCTGCATCGCGCTGGCGAATACCGCCCTATAGACAACCACGAAATTGCTCTTCGTCTCAAGTCGATCAGAGATGACCGCGATGCATCGTGGATGGGTCTAGATGAAAGTTGGTCACTTGGAGGCAACCAGGGCAAGTTCGCGCTCGCGTTCATAAACGGCCGCTGGTGCGAATGCATGGGCTCCTCGCCCACGACGCATATTTTCAAAAATGGCGTTATCGGATTTAAACTCGAGGCTCTCAATGAGTTTGTCTGCATGAAAAGCGCCCAGCGCGCCGGTATCGCAACGGCAAACGTCGAATATCGTATGTTTGAGGACGAACCCGCCCTCATTGTTGAGCGCTATGACCGCATGAAAGTCAAAGACGGGACAATCAGGCGTCTACATCAAGAAGACCTCTGTCAGGCACTTGGGGTGATGCCCGCCCAAAAGTACACGGCAGACGGCGGCCCGACCACACGCGACATTCAAGAGCTCCTCGTAAATACGAGCCACCATCAACTTAACCTGTATCTGTTTACGCAGATACTGTTCTTCAACGCCATTATCGGCGCACCGGATGCGCACGCGAAAAACTATTCCCTGCTCCTTGGAAACGACGGCACAGCCATGATGGCTCGAATGTACGATGTCGCGTCGGGTTTGGCGTATGAGCGCATGCGCCGCCGGGCGCGCCTCGCCATGAGCGTTGGCGGCGAAAATCGTGTGGGGCGAATCGGTCCAGGCGCTATCCGCCGATACCACGGCATGGGCGATCCCGCGCTGGAGGCGGCGCTTACCGATGCCGGGCTATCCGAGAAGTTTTGCTTTGCGACCATGATGGACCTCGCCTACGAGGTACCCATTTGCATGGAAGAGGTCATGGACGAATACGCCGACCTGCCCGGCATGGCGGACCTGCGCGAGCATATGCTCGGCCCCGTCCGCGAAAACTGCCAGCGCACCCTCGACCTCATCA
>CAUBQN010000089.1 GCA_958438125.1 uncultured Collinsella sp. | reverse complement strand
CGTTGGTGGTGGCAACGGGGTAGATGGTCTTGTCGGGGTAGGTCATGGCGTTGAGGAACGTCTGCATGGAGCTCTTGATCAGGTCGACAAACGGCTCCTTGACGGGGAATTTGGCCGATCCGCACAGCACCGAGTGCTCAAGAATATGGAACACGCCGGTGGAATCGGCCGGCGGCGTCTTAAAGCCAATGGCAAAGGCTTTGTTTTCGTCGTCGCATGCCAGGTACAGCAGGCGAGCGCCCGAGGCAGTGTGGCGCAGCACGTAAGCGTCCGAGTCGAGCTCGGGCACGGTCTCGCGGCGCTCGACGGTAAAGCCATGGCAGGTGGCGTCGGGCACCAGCAGCGCGGCGGCTGCGGCGCGCGGGTCGGTTGAGGTGGTGGACATATGCAGTCTCCTTTGACGCCCCAGCGGGGGCGAATCGAGTCGAATCCTCGTGAGTATACCCATATGGGGCCCTCGACCAATCTGCCGGATGAGCGTGGATTTTCGGACACACGAGCGTGGAAATTCGGACGCCCGCCGAATGAGAGTGGATTTTCGGACGGAATCAGCCTCAAAACGCCCAAAAACCGTCCAAATATCCACCCTCATTTTCCGACCGTCCAAAATCCACGCTCATCCGCCGCCCACACATCTCTCATATCTCATTCGTCTCTAATACGAGAGATAACAGAAAGATGAGAGATAAATATGAGAGATAACAATGCTGCAAAGAGACAAGCAATCATGGTATTATCTCAATACCGATTGTTCTACCAGCAAAAACATGTTTATATGAAACAGATGGCAGACATCTTATCTTTTATCTCTCACTCATCTCTAATATGAGAGATAACAGAAATATGAGAGATAATTACGAGAGATAACTGAGAGACGAAGGAAATCTATTCGCGGCGTTCTTCGCAGAACCGAGCGAAAGGACGTGCAGATGAACGAAAACGAACTGACCGGTCTGCTTGAGTCTTTAAGGCGCATGGGCTCGGACGATCTTAACGTCGAGGTCAAGGAGAGCGCCACGACGCTTTCCCGCGACGTATGGGAAACGGTCAGCGCTTTCGCAAACACCGCCGGCGGCATCATCGTGCTCGGAGTGAGTGAGCGCGCGGGTTTTGTTCCAGTTGCAAACTTTGAGACCGAGAAAGTGCTCAACCAATTCGTGGCGGGCATGGGCGATGCCGGCGGTCGCGGAAAGCTGGCCAATCCGCCCAAATACACCATTGAGCGCGTGGAGCTCCAGGGCACCGTGGTTCTGGTCATCACGATTGAGGAGCTCGACCCGTCGAGCAAGCCTTGCTATGTCATAGAGCGGGGCGCTCAAGGTGGCAGCTACAAACGCATCGATGACAAAGATGTCCCGCTTTCGTCGACCGAGGTTTTGGCACTGTCGTCATATGAACGGACGAGTCCTAGCGATCGCGATGCGGTGCCCGGCACGAGTGTGAGCGATCTCGACGAGTCGCTGGTCGACCGCACGATAGAGCGTGCCTATTCGTTGACGCCTCGAGCGATGCGCGGTGCGGCGGACAAGAAGACAAAAATGGAGCGTCTGAATTTCCTCGACTTCCAGGGCAATGTTACCAAGGCCGGCCTCCTTGCCGCGGGCGTTTACCCTCAGCAGTTCTATCCCAAGCTCTTCATTGATGTGGCTGTCCACATGGGAACTCAAAAGGGAGCTGCGGGGCCACTAAGGTTTATGGACCGCACAGTCTGCGAGGGCACCCTAGGCGAGATGATTTCGGATGCCGTCGCAGCTGTTGCCAAAAACCTGCGTCGCATCTCGACCGTCCAAGGCGTCTCGCGTGTCGACTCGCTGGAGATTCCCGAGGATGTTCTGCGCGAGGCAATCGCCAACGCCGTAATCCATCGAGAATACGGGGATCGGTTCTGTGGACAATCGATTGCCGTCGACGTCTTTGACGATCGTGTCGAGGTGACGAATCCTGGCGGCCTTTACGGGGGAAAGACTCGCGAGAACTTGTTTGACGGCAGCTCCCGATGCCGTAACGCGACGCTCGTGAAACTCATGTCGATTGTCCCGCTGCCGGATGGCGCAGGTTCGCCGGCTGAGGGCAATGGCTCGGGCATCCCGATGATGATCGATGCCATGCGCGCGCATGGTCTGGCCGAGCCCCTGTTCTGCCCGGGGTTCGATCGGTTCAAGGTCGTACTTTACCGTTCAAAGATCGAGCCGGTCGATCATGGCGGGGGCTTAATTGTGACGGCACTCAAACACTACGGCGAGCTGGGGACGCGTGAGCTGGCAGAACGCACGGGGCTTACAATTTCCCAGGTTAGGTCGCGCGTCAACGCGCTCATTGCTCAAGGCGAGCTTGAGCCCACGGCGCCGGCGACGAGCCGCAACCGCAAGTATCGATTGTCAGAGCGCGTGGAATAAATGCGTTAGTGGACGAGGCGAACCAATAATCGACCCTCAATTGGCGCCCACTAAGATAAAGCGGTTGTTGCTCAGTCAACGGTGATGCTAAAGACTCGGCTTACGCCGGCATGGCCCCGAACCCGTCCATCAAGAACAGCCTAAGAACCAGTTTGATGACATATCCCGGTTTGACTTCAGCCGCGTCAAAGACGTGGCGTTCGGCGAGCTCGCTGCAGTATGCATAGATGTCGCGGATAAGGTCCGCGCCCGAAAGCGTAAACATGTAGCCTGCGTCCGAAAGCGTATTGGGCGCGGCGGGCAACTTGGCCATGTGGCAGAACGTTTGCAGGTCGGGCGCCATAACATTTTGGTAGTCGAGGTGGCCGCTGGCATCCTGTTCGGCAAGCTCCAATTGGCGCACAAAATCCAGCGCCGTCGCTAACACAAAGCTCGGCGTAGGCGCATTGACGTCCTGAGTGGTCGCCACAAGCCTGCCCGCCGCCTGCGTGACAAGCCAAGCGACCTCGCGCTGGCAGCGCACGGCCTTGCGCGTTACCGGCTTGATGGACGAAGAAGAAACGCTCCCCTTAGGCGGATTCGAAGCAGCCATAAGACCCTCCCATGAACAATCCGGCCCAACAAGCCCGGATGAAACACGTGCTACATCAGTATACAGGGGAGTGGGGTGGAAAAACGGGGTCGACAGCGTGAACTGCCGGCTCCGGATTGCTTGCCTTAGAGGCCGTACACTTCGACCATAGCTTCGCCAATGCGATGGGGCACGCCGGTGACGAGTGCGTTGCCCATGCAGAAGGCTCGATGGCCGTCAGTCATGCCCGTATCGGTCCAGCCTTTCGGGAATCCCTGAAGCTGGTCGAGCTCGTCGGGAACAAGACGGCGGAAACGGCCATCGGGACATTCGATGACGTGCTTGAAGCGGCTCGCTCCCGTGCCGCCTTCTCCTGTGAGGATGGTGCGGCTCGGCTTGTCGGTGGCATCCGGGAAGCTCATGGCTCCCTCGGAATACGTGTACGTAAAGCCTGTCTTTTTGATTGTTTGACGATCGAGCTCCTGCTCCTCGATACCTCGATGTTGCCCCTACAAATAAATCCCCTCACCGAGTTGCTTGTGAAACTTGGCGTGATGGTCGCGTGCCCAGGTAAAGAGCGCCTGGTCAAAGTCGGTGCGCGTGGCCGGGACGCCAAAGACGCCGGCAACTTCGACGCGTACAAACTCCAGTGCCGGCAGCTTGTTGATGGCAGTGAGGGCAAACGGGGACGAGGGCTCCTCGAACAGATAGCGGCTGCCTTGTAGCGCGTCGCAACTGGTGCACGTGTTGCCGAGCGACGGGGCTTTGGAGGCTCGCGCGCCTACGGGCTTGTAGCCGCAGCGCTTATGAAGATAGTCGCGGATCTCGCCCGGCACGCAGCCAAGAGCGGGCACGATGGCGAGTGCGTTGGCGTTGGCCGTGTCGATGGCAATGTGCCCGGCTTCGTTGGGCGCGTGCGCGATGGCGATGCTCTCGTCGTTATCGGTCCGATAGGGAATGCCGAAGGCCGCGACCGAGGTCTCTTTGTGACACTTCCAGCACTCGCGCTTGCCCAGCACTAGATATATATACGGCGCTGAGGGGTCGGATCGGTCAACACCGGGCAGCCACTCGGCAAAGGGCTCGGGGTTGACGCCGCTGGGTACATACCAGATCTTCTTGGTCCGGTCCCATTTGGCGCCCAGCGCCTTGGCTTCTTCTTTGTGCGAAAAGGGGACATCGAGCTCGGTGCGCATGGTGGCTCCTTGGTGCTGCAGGTGTAAGTGGCTCAAGGATACCGCAGGGCGCAGACATCGCGGCGTTTTGCTGAGAAGTTGCGGTGCGGACTGGTTGGTTACGCCCTGGATAAATTGGCAAGTAGATGGTCGGCTTTTGGCCAGTTGGGCGGCTGGAGCAGCTTGCGGCGCAGTTTTGTGCCTGGTTATTGTTGACGTTGGGGTATTGAATTTGTTTGGCTACCATTCGTCAGGTGAATTGATGTTACGTTGCGATGACGGTTGGAGCTGCCAGCGGATTTGGCGACATAAAACAAAACAGCCCAGAGACATAGTCTCTGAGCTGCGAACATTTGGTGGGCGTTAGAAGATTTGAACTTCTGACCTCTTCCGTGTCAGGGAAGCGCTCTCCCCCTGAGCTAAACGCCCGATCAAGGGTGCGCAAGTGCGCAAGGGATAATATAACGGAGCCTGAACTCGGTGGCAAGAACATTTTTAAAAATCGCTTACATTGTGGAATTCGGGGGCTTTGTTATATCCATTTCAAAAGAGCCTGCTGCCGCGATTTGGCTGTCGCATAATGCAAGGCCATTGCGGTATCGAGCTATGGAAAGACGCCTGCGGAATTGTCCTACCGATAAGCGGACAAGCCTCCAGCTGATGCCTTCGCCGTGGTAAGGTAAGCCGAATTGTTTCCAGGCCGTTTCGGGGGAGTGGAATGAGCAAAGAGTGTGCCGAGCAGGTCGAAGGCGCAGGGGCTTCGGTGCCGATGACCGATATATCGAACATTGATGTGCCCGAGGGCACCGACGAGCTCAGTCGCAGCACCCGCCGTGCATGGCGCGATCGCCTCAACGATGCGTCGTCGCGCAAGATGGCATTGGGCGTCTTGGCTACGCTGGTGGGCGGTTCGTTTTGGGGCTTCTCGGGCACCAGCGCGAGCTTCCTGTTCGATACCTACCATGTCGATACGCTGTGGCTCATGAGCGTGCGCCAGATTCTTGGCGGCCTGCTCTTTATGGTCGTGGTCGTCGCGCGCGACCGTGCACGCCTGGTCAAGCTTTGGACGACGCCGGCCGACCGCAAGCAGCTGTTGCTCTTTACCGCCTTTGGCCTGCTGTTCAACCAGTTTTGCTATCTTTCGGCCGTGCGCCTGACCAACGCCGGAACAGCGACGGTCCTTCAGTGCCTGCAGCTGGTCATCATCATGGGATATACCTGCATCACCGATCGCCGCAAACCGCGCATGCGCGAGGTTATCGGTATCGGCCTGGCCCTTGGCGGCACGTTTTTGATCGCCACCGGCGGCGACCCCACGAGCCTGAGCATCTCGCCGCTCGGTCTGGTGGCGGGTCTTATGTGCGCGGTGAGCGCCACCTGCATGGCGGTGATTCCCGCCAAGATTCTGCCCGAATACGGCAGTCCCATCGTTACGGGCTCAGCCATGCTCACGGCTGGTATCATCACCTGCACCATCGTGCAGCCTTGGGCCCATATGCCGGCACTCGATGCCGCCGGCGTCGAGGCGCTCGCGGTGTTTGTGGTCGTGGGCTCGTTTTTGGCGTACATGCTCTATATGCAGGGCGTCAAGGACATCGGCTCGGTGCGTGCGAGCTTGATCGGAACCGTGGAGCCGGTCTCGGCGACCATCACGAGTGCCGTTATGCTGGGCACGGTGTTTTTGCCGACCGACCTTATCGGCTTTGCCATGATCATCGTGATGATGTTCCTCACGGTGTAGCCCCTGCGGTTGCTTTAAAGGATAATAGGCTGGCGGCGCGTTGCTTTGGCGGCGCGCCTTTGTCTATGGAGAGGATCTCTTATGAAGTACTTTGGCACCGACGGCTTTCGCGGCGAGGCCAACGTTGGGCTGACGGTAGAGCACGCTTATAAGATCGGCCGCTTTGTGGGCTGGTATTACGGCGCCAACCGCGGGGCCAAGGCGCGCGTGATCGTGGGCAAGGACACGCGTCGCTCGAGCTATATGTTCGAGGCGGCGCTGGTGAGCGGTTTGGTCGCGAGCGGCGCGGACGCCTACATGCTGCACGTGATCCCGACGCCGGGCGTGGCGCATCAGACCGTGGAGGGCTGCT
>CAUBQN010000088.1 GCA_958438125.1 uncultured Collinsella sp. | reverse complement strand
AGCGCCTGGGGTAATGGAAAAACCGCACATCGATACAGCTTTTGGTGAAGTGCCGGCCGACCTTGCGTCGCCGGCGCTCTACCGTATCGATGATGCCCACCATCCCCGAGTCGACCGTGCCGAGATGCTACGCTACCTGGGCTACGGCGGTCAGCAGATTGAGCCCGAACTGTCGCAGCGTATTGAGCTTGTCGTTGAGCGTCTGGAGCTGGACATTGAGCCCCGTGGCGTGCGCCGCGTATTTGCCATCAATGCCACGGGCGTCGATGAACAGAGCGAGCCTTGCATTCGCTTGGTCGGCACCAACGTTGAGCTGTGCGGTCGCGACATCTATCGACATCTCAAAGACGCCCGCTTTGCCGCGCTCATGGCATGCACCCTCGGCATGGACGCCGAGCGTCGACTGCGCACCACGGGAGCCCAACAGCCCCTGGAGGGAGCCGTGCTCGACGCCGCATGCTCCGCCTATGTGGAAGCTGCCGTCGAGGAGATGGACCAGCAGGTCAAAACTGCGGCTGCCGTCCACGGGCTTGCCGGCAACTGGCGCTTCAGTCCCGGCTACGGCGACTGTCCGCTCACGGCACAGCGCTCGATCGTGGCTGCACTCAACGCTACACGGCTCATCGGGCTTACCGTCACACCCACCAGCCTGCTCATGCCCACCAAGAGCGTGACCGCGGTGATCGGTCTATTTGACGGCGAGGTCCACGACGCCCAGAGCCGCCCCACCTGCAATATCTGCCGCATGCGCGAGCACTGCCGCTTCCGCGCCGCCCACACCACCTGCTATTCCAGCCATTAGGAGCTCATTGATGTTTACTCCGCTTATCACCCATGATCTGGACGGCGCCGCGCTGGCGGCGCCCGTTGATGCTGCCCGCCGTAATGGCGCTGCATACAAGACGCGCACGATCGACGACCTGCACATTAAGGACGATCGCCTGCGCGCCGCCATCGAGGGTACGGGGCACCTGCTGTTCGACGGCGGCATGGGCACCATGCTGCAGGCGGCCGGCATGAAGGCCGGCGCCCTGCCCGAGCTGCTCAACTTTGAGGAGCCCCAGGTCATTACCGATATTCAGCGTCAGTACGTCGAGGCCGGCTGCGACGTGATCACCGCCAACGCCTTTGGTGCCAACGCCCACAAGCTCGACGGTGCCGCCACCGTGGCAGATGTCTTTGCCGCCGCCGTCGCCTGCGCCCGCGCGGCCGGTGCCCGCTACGTCGCTGGCGACATCGGCCCCATCGGTGCGCTGCTTCGCCCCTTGGGTACTCTCAGCTTCGACGAGGCCTATGACCTCTTTGCCGAGGAAGTGCGCGCCGGCGTCGATGCGGGCGTGGACCTCTTTATTATCGAGACCATGACCGACCTTGCCGAGATCAAGGCGGCCGTCCTCGCCTGCCGCGAGAACTCCAACCTGCCCGTCTTTGCCACCATGACCTTTGAGGAAGACGGTCGCACCTTCCTGGGCACAAGTCCCGAGGTTGCCGCCATCACGCTCGACGCCATCGGCGCCGACGTTTTGGGCATCAACTGCAGCCAGGGACCGGCCGAGCTCAGAGGGCTCGCCGCACGCATGCTCACCGTTACGGACAAGCCCGTTATGGTGCAGGCCAATGCGGGACTGCCCCGTGTGGACGATGACGGCAATACCGTCTTTGATATCCAGGCACCCGAGTACGCCAAGGCCGTCGCCGGTATGATTGAGGACGGCGTGGGCGTCGTCGGCGGATGCTGCGGTACCACGCCCACGCACATGGCGGCCTTGCGCACGCTTATCGACAACCACACGCCCAGCCCGCGCCACCGCAAGCCCAGCATGTCGGTCACGAGCGCCCAGACGGTCGTAGACCTTCCCTGCGCCGGCCACAAGATCGCTGTCATCGGCGAGCGCATCAATCCCACCGGCAAAAAGCGCCTGCAGCAGGCCCTGCGCGACGGCGACCTGGACTACGTCGTGAGCCAGGGTATCAGCCAGCAGGAACAGGGCGCCGACATCCTGGACGTCAACGTGGGCCTGCCCGAGATCGACGAGGTCAAGATCATCCAACAAGCGACCGAGCAGCTCCAGGGCTCCACGCTGCTGCCGCTGCAGATCGACTCCACCGACCCCGCCGCCGTCGAGGCCGCCGTGCGCCGCTACGCCGGCAAGCCCATCATCAACTCGGTCAATGGCAAACAGCAGATCATGGATGAGATCTTTCCGCTGGTCGCCCACTACGGCACCAACGTCGTCGGCCTCACGCTCGACGAAGACGGCATCCCCGATACCGCCGAGGCTCGCTTCGCCATCGCCGAGCGCATCGTGGCCGAGGCTGCGCGCTACGGTATCGGACCGGACCGCATCCTCATCGACTGCCTGGTCATGACCGCCTCGACCAATCAGCGCCAGGCCGAACAGATTCTGCGCGCCATGTCCCTGTGCAAGGAACGCCTGGGCGTCAAGTGCGCGCTCGGCGTGTCGAACATCAGCTTTGGCCTGCCTGCCCGCCCGCTGCTGGGCTCGGTCTTTTTGGCCGCCGCCTTTGGCGCGGGCCTCGATGCCCCCATCATGAACCCGGGCTCCAAGCGCTTTATGGATACCGTCTACAGCTATCGCGTCCTGAGCGTTGAGGACGAGGGCTCGACCGGATACATCGAACGCTACGCCGGCTGGACCGATCCGTACAAGATCGCCGCGAACCCGGCGGCGGCTCAGGCAGTATCGACCGACACCGCGCCCGCTGCTGGCACCGCCGGCACTGACAGCAACGACGACCCGATTCGTCGCATGGTCGTCTCGGGCCGCAAAGGCGAGATCGCGGCCGAGACCGAGCGTCTGCTGGCAGATCACGACGCCATGGACCTCATCAACAATCACTTTATCCCCGCCCTTGACGAGGTTGGCGTCCTCTTTGACCAGGGCAAGTTCTTCTTGCCGCAGCTCATGGCCTCGGCCGAGGCCGCGCGCGTGGGTTTTGACACCATCAAGCGCCTAATGCCCGCCGGCGAGATTGCCGACAAGGGCAAAATCTGCGTGGCCACCGTCAAGGGCGACATCCACGACATCGGTAAGAACATCGTCAAGATGCTGCTCGATAACTACGGCTATACCGTCTTTGACCTAGGCCGCGACGTCGACCCGCAAGAGGTGCTCAAGACCGTCAAGGAGCGCGACATTAAGCTCGTCGGTCTTTCGGCGCTTATGACCACCACGGTCGTCGCCATGGAGGAGACCATCAAGCTGCTTCATGCCGAGGTGCCGGGCGTCAAGATCATCGTAGGCGGCGCCGTGCTCACCCCCGAATACGCCAAGCAGATCGGCGCGGACTACTACGCCAAGGACGCCGCCGAAAGCGCTCGTATCGCCGAAGAGGTCTTTGGGCAGTAACACAACGGAAACAACCGAGCACCAAAACGTGCCGCATGCGCCACTTGGCACGTGCGGCACGTTAGAATAGACAAGACTATGCTCGTTTTGGCAGATAGGAGCGCAAGGATGGCGATCACGCCCGCAGAAATCGCGGAAACCCGCGGCATGGTTGAGGAGCAGAACCTCGACATCAGGACCATCACCATGGGTGTTTCGCTCATGGGTTGCGGCGACGAGAACCTCGACCGCATGTGCACGAAGATCTACGACCACGTGACGCACACGGCTGAGCACCTGGTCGAGACCGCCGAGAACCTCGAGCGCGAGTACGGTATCCCCATCGTCAACAAGCGCGTTTCCGTCACCCCGGTGGCGCAGATCGCCGCATGCTGCAAGGATGAGGACCTCACCCCCATCGCGCATGCCCTCGACCGCGCGGCCGAGACGCTCGGCATCGATTACCTGGGCGGCTTCTCCGCGCTCGTCCAGAAGGGCATCGGCGACGCCGACCGCCGCGTCATCCAGTCCATCCCCCAGGCGCTCGCCACCACGAGCCGCGTCTGCTCCAGCGTCAACGTCGCCAGCCTGCGCGCCGGTATCAACATGGATGCCGTGCTCATGGCCGCCCAGACCATCATCGATGCCGCCAAGCTCACGGCCGACCAGGACTCCGTCGGCGCTTCCAAGTTTGTCTGCTTTGCCAACATGGTCGAGGACTCCCCGTTTATGGCGGGCGCCGTCCACGGCGGTGGCGAGGCCGACGCCGTCATCAACGTAGGCGTCTCGGGCCCCGGCGTTATGGCCGCAGCCCTGGAGACGCTGCCCGACTCCGCATCGATGATGGAAGTCGCCGAGAAGATTAAGCAGACCGCCTTTAAGATCACCCGCGCCGGCGAGCTCATGAGCCGCGAGGCCGCCCATCGTCTGGGTGTCGAGAAGGGCATTGTCGACCTGTCGCTGGCTCCCACGCCTGCCATCGGCGACTCCGTCGCGCGCATCCTCGAGATCATCGGCGTGGGCACCTGCGGTGGCCCGGGCACGACCTGCGCGCTCGCCATGCTCAACGATGCCGTCAAGAAGGGCGGCGTCATGGCCAGCTCCAGCGTGGGCGGTCTCTCTGGCGCCTTTATCCCCGTGTCCGAGGACGCCGGCATGATCGCCGCCGTCGAGGCCGGCGCGCTTTCGCTCGAGAAGCTCGAAGCCATGACCTGTGTGTGCTCCGTCGGCCTGGACATGATCGCCATCCCCGGCGACACCCCGGTCGAGACCATCGCCGGCATCATCGCCGACGAGATGGCCATCGGCGTCATCAACAACAAGACCACGGCCGTCCGCGTGATTCCTGCCATCGGCAAGGGCGTGGGCGACTGCGTCGAGTACGGCGGCCTGTTCGGCCGTGCACCCATCATGCCGGTGAACCCCAACGCCGGCACCGTGCTTGCCCACCGCGGTGGACGCTTCCCGGCGCCGTTGAACTCGCTCAAGAACTAGCTGAGGGGGACTGGCGAGGAGCCCCGGGGAGGGCAAATATATAAGGTCGCCTGCTCGAACAGTCCTGACTCGCACGGAGAGCACATTAAGTGCTCTCCGGCTCGTGCGGAACTCGCGATCGACCTTATATATTTGCCCTCCCCGGGGCTCCCGCACAACGGGACCTCGGTTGGGTTCTATCCCGGTTGCAGTCGCTTCGCTCCTGCACCACTTGACTGGTGCGGTGGTTTGGCGTTGGAACGGTTCTTTTTCTGATATATGCTGGTTGCGGCTCTTCTTTTTGGGGGGAGTCGCTTTTTTGTTGTGAGGGGGATGGCCCGTGGCTGATGGTGTAATTCAATCTGAGCTGCTTGCTGCGGATTGGAATGGCGAATGGATGCGTCTGCAGGCCGCTCGGCATCGGGCTGATGATTCTTTTGAATGGGATAAGCGGGCTCGGCATTTTCGGCCGTTGGAGACCGCCCCTTATGCTCGGGACTTTATAAAGCTGTTGGCGCTTGAGCCCGGCGAGTCGGTACTCGATATGGGGTGCGGGGCTGGGTCGATTGCTATTCCGCTTGCTCAGGCTGGGCATCCTGTGATTGCTGCTGACTTTTCCCCTGCCATGTTGGGCACGCTTGATGCCGGCATTGAGTACTATGGGCTCGAGGATCGCATTACACCGCTTGAGCTTGCTTGGGATGATGATTGGGATTTGGTTGGACCGGTCGCGAAAGCGGTGGATGTTGCCTTTGCCAGTCGGTCGGTTACGACGACCAATCTAAAAGGTGCGCTTGCCAAGCTTGATCGTACGGCTCGTCGGCGTTGTGCTGTCACGATGGTCGCCAACTCCAGCCCGCGCTATGATCTGCACTTGATGAACGCTATCGGTGCCTCAGTTACCTGCAGTAATGGTTTTGTGTATGCCTTTAACATCCTTATTCAGATGGGTGCGTTGCCACAGGTTACGTATTTTGAATCACCCCGTCGCGACACCTTCGATAGTCTCGAGGCGGGCGTGGCGGACTTTTCTCGTATGCTCGAGCATGGCAACGAGGATAAGATCGACCGCCTGCGCGATTACATCGCCCAGCACATGATCGAGAACCCCCATGCCGGTGAGCCGGGTTCCAAGGGCGTGCCGCAGGGGCGCTATATGCTCGACCACGTCCGTAAGGTCCGTTGGGCGTTTATTGCATGGGAGCCGGTCTCTGCGCCCAGCTCATAGCCTGTTCGCAGCCCGCACCGCCCACTCGCTCGGCATCCGCATTCTTTGCGAACTGGGCAAACGCGCTCCACACCGCGCCGTTCCTGCGCTATCGTGGGACAGCTCACGTAGATTAAGGCCCCGTCGCGGGGCGCCCCATACATAGAAAGCGAGAACCCATGGCACTGACAGGAGCCCAGGTCAAGCAGCTTCGCAGCATGGCCCA
>CAUBQN010000087.1 GCA_958438125.1 uncultured Collinsella sp. | reverse complement strand
ATTCAATCTCGAAAACAGCATTGCCCAGTTGACAAAACTATAGGAACACCCCCCACATTAAAACATGCTGCCCTATGTCTCATTTATTTTTAACCCCTCCTTGCGGGTTTAAGGCAGCCCAATGTAGTTCGCAGCCCATACCTTCTGGAAGGCGTGACCCGATCTTCAGGTCCGGAGTGAGATGCGGTTTCCGCTTGTGGCCCCGTTGGGAAACTTCATCCCACTCCGATCACAAATTCCGGGTCGCATTTTCCACCAGAACCCTCAACCGAAAACTGCATCCCATTCCAAAGGCAAATTCCGGGATGGACTTTCCGAAACCCCGCCCATCCGGAAAGCCCATCCCACTCTGAACGCATCGGGGCATGGAACTATCAGCCAATTAGGCCTTCCATCAATAAAGGGGCGCCCTCCCGGGCGGCGGGCACGAAGTTCATCGCGAGTTCCGCACGCAAAGAAGGCCACTTAATGTGGCCTTCGTCTTGCGCAGGACTGTAGAGCAGGGAACTTCGTGCCCGCCGCCCGGGAGGGCGTTGCGTTTAGAAGATGGGTCCGATGTGCTCTCCGTGCGAGCAGGACTGTAGAGCAGGGAACCTTATATTCCGCCGTCGGGCAGGCGTCGCAAGCACACCGAACGCCGGGCATCACCTCCTTAACATGAACTCTGTTCACTTTCTTGCCGTAAAAATCACCGCCTTGCGCGGGGACCGTTAGTAGAGGGTTCGGCGCGTAATCTCGAGCACGGCACTCGGATCAAAGTCTTGCCGGATCACGGCAGAGAGCATGAGCGAGAACAGGACCTCGGCAAATTGCTCGACAGAAAACTGATCGGTAAAGGCATCCGGGCGCACCCGAGGGTCGCGCCTGAGCACCATACAAAGCTGATCGAGGATATGCTGCCAGGCATGATGCATGCGGCGCTTGCCATCCGCAGTGTCTTGCTGCATAAAACTCAGCGAGTGATGCGTAAAGAAGCCCGGATACGTTTGGCAGCCGTACTCCATCTGGCGATACATCCAGCGAATGCACTCGAGTGCATCGTCCAAGACGGCCTCGTCATCGGGGTGATGGAAAATGTCGCCCCACACGCTTGCCACGGTCGCGCCCACGAGCGCTGTCTTAGAATCAAAGTAGTTGTAGATGCATCCGACCGACACGCCGCATGCCGCGGCAACCGAGCGAATGTTGACGCCGGTCCAACCGTTTTCCTGGATGAGCTTACGGCTCGTCTTCAGGATTTCCTCCTTAGACGTCGCTGTGTTATTCATGCCCTCACCTCCAATATGAACAATGTTCATTTTGCCACGACGCAACCTTGTGCCAAGAAAAAGCCTCGAGAATTTCGAGGCTTTCACACTTGTACTATGGAGCGCTCGACACCACGAGCAGCAAGCTACTCTCCCAGCACGGCCTTCTTGGCCGCCGCCGCCATGTTATCCATATCTTCCTTGGTGGGATGGTCCTTCGCGGCAACCCAGTTGTCGAGCAGCATCTTAAATCGGGCGTTGTCGGGATCTTGTTCGAGCATTGCCTCATAGCGCTGCTTAACCGCGGGACCCATCTTGCCCTGGCACATCGCCCAGCCCGCAAGCTCGGCATCATTGGCCAAATTGGAGGTCACGCGATCGATAATCTGCTGGTAATAGCTCTGATCGGCGCCAAAGCCGCAGGTGCCAAACAGGAACACGCGCTTGCCGTGCAAGGCGGAGAGCAACGCCGCGACCGAAGGCGTGCACGCGCCCTTGTCGCACCAAAAACCGACGAGCACCATGTCGGCCGCGCAGGCGCCCTGCGCCTCGAGCGCAACCTGATCTGCATCCGCATCGTCGCTCAACGCCGCGGCATGGACAAACTCAACGCCCGCAGCCTGCAGAGCGCGCTTAATCGCGCCCGAAACCATCCTGGTATTACCGCTCTTGCTGTTAACCACCAAAGAGCACGTCATAGTCACGTTGCCTCGTTTCCCCCAAAACTAAAGCCACTAATGCAATTTATTAGATGAATATCTTAGTACTAACGTGACAGATGTAAACCACCGTCTGTCGATTGGCGACGCAGACGATATCTTTGGACAGATTTCGAACAGTATGTACTTCGGATTGAAACCGCCGCAGAACGTTGCACGAATGGCCGAAAAACTGTTTCACAAAACGCCGTCAAATTGTGTCACGGAGTATCGTCAAAATGTTTCACGCGCTGGTAAAACGCTATATAACAAGATCGCTCTATGGGACAAACAAACCTGATTAATTTGCCCCACGGGCTTGCTCACTGGGCAAACTGGCTGCGGTAGAGTTCGGCGTAGAAGCCGCCTGCCGCTAGCAGCTCGTCGTGCGTTCCGCGCTCGATAATTTGGCCGTCGCGCATCACCAGAATGCAGTCGGCGTTGCGGATGGTGCTCAGGCGGTGCGCCACGACAAAGCTTGTGCGACCGGCCATGAGCTCGTCGAATGCCGCCTGCACCTGCAGCTCGGTACGCGTATCGATGCTCGACGTTGCCTCGTCCAGCAGCAGAATCGCCGGATCGGTGAGCATAACGCGCGCAATGCACAGCAGCTGTTTTTGACCCTGGCTAAACGTGCCGCCGTCCTCGCCGATGACCGTATCGTAGCCGCCTGGCAGCTGCACGATAAACTTGTGCGCATGCGCGCGCTTGGCAGCTTCGATAACCTGCTCGCGCGTGGCGTCGGGACAGCCGTAGGCGATGTTTTCCGCCACCGTGCCCTCGAACAGCCACGTATCCTGCAGCACCATGCCAAAGGCGCGGCGCAGGCTCGCGCGCGTGTAGTCACGCGAAGACCGGCCATCGACCATGATGCGTCCGGCATCAATATCGTAAAAACGCAGCAGCAGGTTGATGAGCGTTGTCTTGCCGCAGCCCGTGGGGCCGACCAGGGCAAAGCGCGCGCCGGGTTTGGCCTCGATGCAGATATCCTGCAGCAGCTTGCGATCGGGCACATAACTAAAGTCCACGTGCTCAAAGGTCACCTCGCCACGCGGGGCGGCAAGTTCCACGGCGCCCGTCGCATCGGGCTCCTGCTCGCGCGCGTCGAGCAGCGCAAACATGCGGCGTGCCGAGGCGTACGCCGTCTGGATCTGCGTAATGACGTTGGTGACCTCGTTGAACGGCTTGGTGTACTGGTTGGCGTAGGACAGGAAGATCTGCACGCCGCCCACCGTGAGTGCCGCGGGCACGCCCGTGATCACGCCCACGCAGCCAATCACGGCCACCACGGCATAGATGATGTTATTGATAAAGCGCGTGCCGGGGTTGGAGAGCGAACCCATAAACTGCGCGCGCTCACCTGCCGCATAGAGCTCGGCGTTGAGCGCGTCAAAGCGCGCTTGGGCGTTCGGGCCGTAGGCAAACGCATCAACCAGCTTTTGCTCGCCCACATACTCCTCGATATGACCACCGAGCTGACCCTGAATACGCTGCTGGGCCGTAAAGCTCTTGTTGGAAAGCTTGGCGATGGCGCCAGCGGCAAAAATGGAAAGCGGCGTGACGAGCACCACCACAAGCGTCATGGTCAGGTTAATGGAGAGCATAAACGCGAGCGTGCCAACGATGGTGATAACGCCGGTGAAAAGCTGGGTAAAGCCCTGTAGCAGACCGTCGCCCACCTGGTCGACGTCGTTGACCACGCGGCTCATAAGGTCGCCGTGGGCGTGGCTGTCGATAAAGCTGAGCGGCATGCGGCTGAGCTTGTCGCTCGCCTCCACGCGCATGTCGCGCACCGTCTCGTAGGACAGGCGGTTGACGCAATAGCCCTGCAGCCACTGGAAAGCCGCGGTACCTACGACGACAATCGCGAGCTTGGTGACAAGCGGCAGTAGCGCGTCGAAGTCCACCTGCCCGGCGGCGACGATCAGGTCGATGCCCTCGCCGATGAGAATAGGCGTATAGAGCTGCAAAATCACGGAGATGGCGGCACTCACAAACGACGCTACAAACGAAATGCAGTGCGGACGGACATAGCCCATCAGACGGCGAGTCACCGCATCCACGGGATAACGTTCGGGGTCGCCGGGCTGGCGCGGGCCATCGCCCAGGTCGTTGAGGCTATCGTTGCCGGACACGTTGGCCGTCATCGTGGCGACCGAGCCGGAAGAAGTGTACGGATTCATTTAGCAGCCCTCCTTTGCGCAGACGGATGCGGAGGCGATCGGGGCGGACACGGGCGTCGCGTTCCCCTGCTGGCCCTCGAGCTCCTCGCGACGCAGCTGCGACTGGCAAATCTCGCGATAGAGCTGGCAGGTCGTGTACAGCTCATCGTGCGTGCCCAGGCCTGCGACAGAGCCGTGGTCGAGCACGCAGATCATGTCGGCATCGCGCACGGTCGAGACGCGCTGGCTCACAATCACCGTGGTCAGCGGGAGTCCGCCCGCGGCGGCCCCGCGTGCGCTGCGCTCGCGGATGGCATGGCGAAGCGCCGCGTCGGTCTTAAAGTCGAGCGCCGAGGCGGAATCGTCCATGATCAGAACCTGCGGAGCGCCCACCAGGGCACGTGCGATGGTCAGGCGCTGACGTTGTCCGCCGCTGAAGTTCTTGCCGCCCGCCTCGACCGGGGCGTCGAGGCCCTGGGGCTTGTTGTGCACGAACTCGCTGGCCTGCGCCATATCGAGCGCCGCCCAAAGCTCCTCGTCGGTCGCCGACTCGTCGCGCCAGGTTAGGTTGCTGCGGATCGTGCCGCTCACGAGCGACGCGCGCTGCGGAACGGTCGCGACCACGTGGCGCAGCTGATCGAGCGGCCAGGTGCGCACGTCGGCGCCCATCACGCTCACGCTGCCAGTGCTCGCATCGTACAGGCGCGGGATAAGCGAGACGAGCGTCGACTTACCGCTGCCCGTGCCGCCGATAATGCCAAGCGTTTTGCCCAGCGGCAGCTCCAGCGTCACATCGCTCACGGCATTTGCCGCGCCCGCGCCAAACGAAAAACTCGCATGGTCAAAGCTCAGCGCCGGGACCGAAACAGCGCCACCCGCCAGTTCGCTCGGCTCGGGCAGTGCGACCGGCTGATTGCCCTCGTCGGTAATGCTCGGCACGCAATTGAGCACCTCGTTGAGACGCGACGCACTGGCGCTCGCCTTGGTAAAGACCACGACCAGGTTGGCGACATACACGATGGAGGTCAGGGTCTGCGTCATGTAGTTGACGAACGCCATGACCTGGCCCTGCGTGAGCTCGCCCACGTTGACCTGGATGCCGCCCACCCACAGGATGGCGCACACGCCCAGGTTCATCACCAAAAACGTGACGGGGTTGAGAATCGACGAGAGCTTGCCCACCGCGATTGCGACACGCGCCTGGTCATCGGCCGCCTGGGCAAAACGCTCGCGCTCGTGGTCCTCGCGCACAAACGCCCGGACCACGCGGGCGCCCGAAAGTCCCTCGCGGCAAATAAGCGCGATGCGATCGAGCTTTGCCTGCAGCTGCTTGTAGTACGGGATGCAGCGCGCCATGACAAGCCAAAACACCAGGCCGATGGCGGGCGTGCAAATCAAAAAGATCATGCCGAGCTTAAGGTCGATGGCAAGGGCCGCAACCATGGAACCCACCGCCAGGAAAGGCCAGCGGATGAGCATACGCACGCCCAGCGCCACGGCGAGCTGCACCTGGTTGACGTCGTTGGTAATGCGCGTGATGAGCGACGGCGTGCCAAAGCAATCGAGTTCGGCATAGCTCAGCTTGTTGATGTGCTGGTAGAGTGCGCCGCGAATGTCAGTACCCATGCCCTGCGAGGTGAGCGCCGCCATCTTTTGGCAAACGAGCGTAAACGAGATGCCGATCACGGCCATGGCGGCGAGCACCATGCCGTAGCGGACGACGGCACTCACGTCGTGCGCACCGATACCTTTATCGATCATCTGGGCAATCACCAGCGGCGTCAGCAGGTCAAAGATCACTTCGATTAACTTGCACGCAGGGCCAATCACCATATACCGGCGAAACTTACCACCAAAACGCCTGAGCAGCTCAATCATGTATAGGCGCTCCCTATCATCATCTCTCTTCAATCTGATTCATGATAGTACGGAGAACCCTGGAGATGCGTAAGCAACTCGTTACAGATGTTAAGGCGAAGCAAGCACAAAGGTCACTAGTGCCCAAGGCATGTAGCAGCCGATGTTTTGGCAACGCCAGCGAGCGGCATAACGCCGGGGATTCAATTATCAGATAAATGTGACCCTTCAGGCGGTTTTGGTCGGCTACCCGCGAGTGCCGGCAGGGCGCTTGGTAGTCGAGCGATCCCGCAGGCGAAGCCGAGGACCAGCGAGACAC
>CAUBQN010000086.1 GCA_958438125.1 uncultured Collinsella sp. | reverse complement strand
CAAAGTCATCCTCGGCAATTCCCAGCTGGGCTGCGATGTCCGCTGGTGGATTAACGATCGAGAAATCGTAGACCACCGAGGTCACCTTCTCCCCGCGGTGCTCATATGAAAAGCCCTGGGCACGGTCGTTTTTGCCCTGGAAAAACGCCTGGCCGGGAAGTCCCGCCGTGTCCTTAACGTAGGTACCCGATCCACGTCGGCTGGTAATAAGACCTTCCTCGGTGATTTGTTCAATAGCTCGTTTGACGGTGATTTTTGAAACGCTATAGAGCTCGCAGAACTCAACGACGGTGGGAAGCTTGTCGCCCGGTTTAAGAGCGCCATCCTCAATACTTCGACGAATATCTGCAGCTATCGCCTCGTATTTGGGAATCAAGGAACCTCCTTTCCAACTTGATTGAGAATAAAAGAAAGTATAGTCAACACCTAAGTATCTCTATTGAGTTATTGAAAAGTTCGAGGAAGATAAAATTAAAAGTCGCCCCGCTTGAAAAATTAGAGCGTTTTAAATGATAAACATCTGAGTAGTGTCGTGTTGAGAAATGATCGGTCCGAGGACGGGGCCGAACCGATATAACACCCAGCGAACCGAATCTCGTACTCTGTGCTTCCCCAGATAAAACCTGCCAAAACAAACCTGTCCTTTTTGGTAGGTTTTTGCCTTGGGAGCGGTACCATACAGGCAATGTTTAAACGAGAAAGGCGGGCTCCCATGGAACCTAAGCAGTATTACATCGGCATCGACGTCGGCGGCACCTCGGTCAAGGAGGGTCTGTTCGATGAGGACGGAAACCTGCTTGCCAAGGCTAGCGTGCCCACGCCTCCCATCGTTGACGCTGCGGGCTTTGCCGCGGTGACCGAGGCTATCGACCAGGTGGTCGCCAAGGCCCAGATTCCGCGTGCCTTTGTGTCGGGCATTGGCCTGGCCGTTCCGTGCCCCATCCCGGCATCGGGCGATGCCAAGGTCAAGGCGAACATCGCCATCAACCTGCCCGAGCTCAAGATCGCCATCCAGGAGCACTGCCCCGACGCGGTCGTTAAGTACGAGAACGACGCCAACGCCGCTGCTATGGGCGAGGCCTGGCTCGGCTCTGCCAAGGGCGTACAGAACGTGGTGATGGTCACCATTGGTACCGGCGTGGGCGGCGGCGTTATCGTCAACGGCGACGTGGTGTCGGGCGTTGTGGGTGCCGGCGGCGAGATCGGCCACATGTGCCTGAACCCGGCTGAGGAGCGCACCTGCGGCTGCGGCGGCCATGGCCACCTGGAGCAGTATTCCAGCGCCACCGGTGTGGTGAGCAACTACCTTGCCGAGTGCAAGAAGGCTGGCGTCGAGCCCATCGAGCTCACCGGCCCCTCAGATTCCAAGGACGTGTTCCAGGCCTGCCGCGAGGGCGACAAGCTCGCGCTGGCCGCGGCCGATACCATGGCCGACTATCTCGGTCGCGCCCTGGCACTTATCGCCAACGTGGTCGATCCCGAGATGTTCCTCATCGGCGGCGGCGCCTCCGCCTCGGCCGATGTTTACCTCGACAAGGTTCGCGAGCACTTTAAGCAGTACGCGCTCTCCGCCTCGCGCGAGACGCCCATTAAGGTTGCTTCGCTCGGAAACGACGCCGGCATCATCGGTGCCGCCTACGTAGCCCTGCGCGCCGCCGGTAAATAGCTGGTGCAAGGGGGCCAAGGCTGCGCCCCAAAATATGCCGTGGCCCTTCCGTCTGCGAAGGCTCGGCATCGGCGTGCTACCATAGCTACGTCCAAGTACACATATCAAGTGGAGGATATCCATGGCAAACGTTCTTGTCTTTGGTCACCAGAACCCCGATAACGACGCCATCATGAGCGCCGTCGTCCTGTCCCAGCTGCTCAACCAGGTTGAGTATGCCGGCAACACCTACGAGGCCTGCGCCCTTGGTCAGCTTCCGGCCGAGTCCGCCAAGCTGCTCGCCGACGCCGGCATCGCCGAGCCCCGCGTGATCGAGTCCGTCGAGGCTGGTCAGCTCGTCGTCCTCACCGACCACAACGAGTCTGCCCAGTCCGTCGCCGGCCTTAAGGACGCCACGGTCTTTGGCGTTGTCGATCATCACCGCATCGGCGACTTCGAGACCGCCGGCCCGCTGCACTACATCTGCCTGCCCTGGGGCTCCAGCTGCACCATCGTCACCAAGCTCGCCGGCGTGCTCGGCGTTGAGCTTTCCGACGTCCAGGCCAAGCTGCTGCTCTCGGCCATGATGACCGACACGCTCATGCTCAAGAGCCCCACCACCACCGATGTCGACCGCGCCGTCGCCGCCAAGCTCGGCGAGCAGGTGGACGTCGACCCGGTCAAGTTTGGCATGGAGGTCTTCCTCACCCGTCCGTCCGGCTCCTTCACCGCAGCCGAGATGGTCGGCAACGACATCAAGATGTTCGAGCCTGCCGGCAAGAAGCTGCTCATCGGCCAGTACGAGACTGTCGACAAGAGCCGTGCGCTTGGCATGATCGACGAGATTCGCGAGGCCATGCGCGCCTACGCCGCCGAGAAGGGTGCCGACGGCATCGTCCTGTGCATCACCGACATCATGGAGGAGGGCTCGCAGGTCCTGCTCGAGGGCGAGACCGAGGCTGCTCAGAAGGGCCTGGGCATTGCCGACGAGCACGACGGCGTCTGGATGCCGGGCGTCCTCTCCCGTAAGAAGCAGGTCGCTGCCCCCATCATGGCCGCCTGCTAGGTTTAGTTGACCAAACGCCACGACCGGATCGCGGAAGCCCCGCGCTCCGGTCGTTTTTTGTGCACGGCGCCGCGTCGTCTCTTGGATAGGCGCGCCCGTGCCGTTGAGCAAATAATGTTCAACCTGTGGTTCCGCTTTTCGGCCACGCCTGCGTGCCTGTCGTGCAGGGTAGGCTAGATGCAAGCGTAATACGTTAGAGCGCGGCGCCGCCACTTGGGCGGGCCGTGCTTTTTTAAGACGGGAGCTTTCCCGTGAAAGGAGCCGCCCATGGCAGCACCCGAGCAGCTGTTCAACGTCCGTGAGCGCAAGCGTTTTGAGCGCCACGACATTTGGGAGCGCATCACCGAGAACGGCACGATTTCCGCCGCCGTCATGGTCTTCGCCGCCATCGCCGCCGTCATTTGCGCCAACACCGATGCCTACGAGGCCATCCATCACTTTTTGGAGACCCCGCTGTATGTGGGTCTGGGCAACCTTACGGCCGGTCTCACCGTTGAGCTTTTCGTCAACGACTTCCTCATGGCGATCTTCTTTTTGTTGGTGGGCATTGAGCTTAAGTACGAGATGACAGTTGGCGAGCTCAAGAACCCGCGCCAGGCTATGCTTCCCATGCTGGCGGCCGTGGGCGGCGTCGTCGTTCCCGCCTGCATCTATCTGATCTTTAACCATGCCGGCGCGCACAACGGCTGGGCCATTCCCATGGCAACCGATATTGCCTTTGCGCTGGGCGTGCTGTCGCTTTTGGGCAACCGCGTGCCCAACGGCGTGCGCGTGTTCTTCTCGACGCTCGCCATCGCCGACGACCTCATCTCCATCGCCGCCATCGCCATCTTCTACGGTCAGAGCCCCAATCCGTTTTGGTTGGGCGCCGCCGCGCTTGTGACCTGTGCGCTCGTGTGGCTCAACAAGACGCAGCATTATCGCCTTGCCCCGTACTCGGTGCTGGGCCTGCTGCTGTGGTTCTGCATGTTCAAGAGCGGCGTGCATGCTACGCTCGCCGGCGTCATCTTGGCCTTTACCATCCCGGCCAAGTGCGGCGTCAAGCTCGATAGCCTCACCGATTGGTTGGGCGAGTGCCTGCCGCTGCTCGATGACCGCTACGATGACGAGGCACACATCCTGGGCCAGCATGACTTTACCGTCTCGACCACCAAGGTCGAGCGCGTTATGCACCGCGTGACCCCGCCGCTCATTCGCATGGAGCGTCTGATCTCCACGCCGGTCAACTTTGTGATCCTGCCGATCTTTGCGTTCGTCAACGCGCAGGTTCGCCTGGTGGGCGTGGACATGAGCACGCTGCTCACCGACCCGGTGACGCTCGGCGTGTACTTTGGCATGCTGTTGGGTAAGCCGATCGGTATCTTTGGCATGACGTTTGCCCTGGTTAAGCTTAGGGCCTGCGAGCTGCCGCGCAATGTCAACTGGCACATGATTGCCGGTGTGGGCATTCTGGGCGGCATCGGCTTTACCATGTCGATTCTCATCAGCGGCCTTGCCTTCCCGACGGCCCAGTTTGAGGTTCTGGCCGCCAAGGCCGCTATTCTCGCCGGCTCTGTCACCGCGGCCGTACTTGGCATGATCTACATGAGTGTGATCTGCAAGCACCCCGCGCCCAAGAACGAGTAGGCGCGTAGAAACAGACGCCAGAGTCTGCTCGAGCGCGTGTAAAACGCGGTTTTGAGTGGTACTTGCCACCTGCCGGACACCCCAGTGGCCAAAAAACGCCGTTTGTGAGTACTGTCACAAACGGCGTTTCATTTTAGGCGCGAAAAATAATGTACAAATCTATTCTGTCTGTGCATTAACGATTGCGTGGCTGGACGAAAAATGCCGATGCATCCTTCCAAAACCTGACACAAAAGGCCAAGACTGGCCTTTTTAATTCAAAATCGCTGTTACTAAAAAAGTAACAGTACTCATATTTGCTATTTTTTGACCACAGGCCCCAATGACTAGGTTTATTCCACGGTGCCGTAGACGGCGCCCCAGCCGTGGGCGGCCAAGGCGGAGTTGAGCTGGTCGCAAAGTGACTGGCGGTCGTAATAGCCGGGCGGTAGCAGGTTCACGATTTCCATGAGATCGGGCGCCAGGTCCAAGATTTCGGCCTGTACGATCAGATCCAGGCGGTCGATGGCGTGGCGGTCGTAAAACAGTCCGTCGACCAGGCGCTGAAGGTCGCCGAATTCCTCGGCCTGGAACGATCCGTACTCCATAGTGCCTCCTTGGGCGCTTCATGCCGGCATGCGCGGCGATTCGTAATTCATTGCGATGGACTTAATCTATCACGGCTTCATAACGTTGCGACGGTGGCGGTCTATACTTAGAAGAATTGCAACGTACCGCTTCGTGAAAGGTCGCACCCATGCAGACGATCTACCAGAAGATGGAAACCACCGAACTCGATGCCGCCATCGAGGCGCTCAAAGCCGAGGTCGCCGAGGTCAAGGCCAAGGGCCTGGCGCTCGACATGGCCCGCGGCAAGCCGTCGTCCTCCCAGGTGGACATCTCTCGACCCATGCTCGATATCCTCAATGCCGATGCCGACCTGCACGACGGCAACGTCGACTGTTCCAACTACGGCTGCTTTGAGGGCGTTCCTTCGGCACGCAAGCTGGCGGGGGAGTTCCTGGGCTGCCCCGCCGAGCAGACGCTCGTGCTGGGTTCGTCGAGCCTGCTGATCGAGCACGACATCGCCGGTATGTTCTGGCGCTGCGGCTCGTGCGGCAGCGAGCCCTGGGATGCCTACGAGGCTGCCCACGACGGCAAGAAGGTCAAGTTCCTGTGCCCTGTTCCCGGCTACGACCGCCACTTTGGCATCACCGCCGATCTGGGTATCGAGAACGTTCCCGTCGCGATGACCGACAACGGCCCCGATATGGACGAGATCGAGCGCCTCGTTGCCGCCGACGATTCCATCAAGGGTATCTGGTGCGTGCCCAAGTATTCCAACCCCACGGGCATCACCTTTAGCGAGGACACCGTGCGTCGCCTGGTCGAGATGCCCACGGCCGCGCCCGATTTCCGCATCTTCTGGGACAACGCCTACTGCGTGCACGACCTGTACGACGAGACCGACGAGCTCGCAAACATCTTTGACCTCGCTCGCGCGGCGGGCACCGAGGACCGCGTGGTGGCCTTTGCCTCGACGTCCAAGATCACCTTCCCGGGCGCCGGCATCGGCTTTATCGGTGCGAGCCCCGCGGTTATCGCGGAGTTCTCCAAGCGCCTGAAGGCCGGCCTTATCAGCGCCGACAAGCTCAACCAGCTGCGCCACGTACGCTTCCTTCCCACCATCGAGGCGGTCAAGGAGCACATGAAAAAGCATGCCGAGTTCTTGCGCCCACGCTTTGAGGCCGTCGAGCGCAAGCTCACCGAGGGTTTGGGCGACACGGGCTGCGCCACTTGGACGCATCCCCGCGGCGGCTACTTTGTGAGCTTTGATGGTCCCGAGGGCTCGGCCCAAAAGGTCGCAGCGCTTTGTGCCGACCTGGGCGTCAAGCTCACGCCGGCTGGTGCTACCTGGCCTTATGGCAAGGATCCGCGCGACACCAACATCCGCATCGCGCCGAGCTATCCCACGGTCGAGGACCTGGAGGC
>CAUBQN010000085.1 GCA_958438125.1 uncultured Collinsella sp. | reverse complement strand
CCCACCGAGACAAAGCGCGTGTCCATGGAGTAGACGTAGTCGCGACCCTTGGCGGCGATCTTCGATGATTGATGCGAGCAGGTCGTGGCCTCGGAATATGCAAGATGCAGAATGGTCGCATCGGGCTGCTCGGCATGGATACGATCGTACACGTGAGCAAAATCCGCAGGCGCGCAGCCACTGGTCTTGGGCATCACGCCAAACTCGTTGCAGCGTGAGTAAATCTCGAGCGGATCGATCGAACCGTCCTCGACGGTCTCGTCACCAATCGTGACATGCATGGGCACGCGCACGATGCCGTAGCGTTCGCAAAGCTCCGGCGTCACATCCGACCCAGACTCAACCACGATTACGTACTTGCCCATTATTATCACGACCCATCTCAACATTGGCTTTTCAATACATGGCACGCGCCGCCGCACTGTTGCACAACGGCGTCCAAGCGCCAAAGAGACGCCGCCCCTTGCACACAACAAAGGACAGCGTCTCCCTGGAAAACTCCGTGCATCCTGAGATTCTACACGGTTTATTAAGGAGTGTTACTTATTCCGCAAACGGTCGCTATACGCGATAAACGGTAGCTGGCCGCGGTAACTGCGACACATTCCGCCCAGCAAGTCCAATCGTACTCCATGCACGGTTAATGCACGAGGCGGTAGAAATTCATCGATACCGCACCCTCGGCGTGCAGCTCCATCGCCGGAACCGCCGGCGAATAGGTACGGCTCGTAAGTGCCGCCTCGCCGCCATTTGCAAAAATCTCGACCATCGTAGTGTCCGAAAGCACGCGTAGGTCGCGAAGCTCGCCGAGCTCAATCGACCTCTGGTCGCGCCCATAGCCTTCGTCACCCATATCGAGGGTAAGCATCCCGTCCGTATAACGCACAAAGACACCCTTGCGGATTTCGAGCTCGACCATCTTGGCGCCCTCACAGGAAACCACAAGATCAAACAGGCGGCCCGGCTCCTCAACGGTTTCACCGCCTGTCGCGCGAACGCAGTCGCCGCGCACCTTCTCAATCTCGTGCGCCGGCTGCTGACAGAGCTTACCATCGCGTATGCTCAGCTCTCGCGGCACCGTCAACGCGCACTGCCACCCGCGTGCCACCGTCGGGTTTTCTGCCGTCGCATCGGGGCAACCAGACCACCCGATCATCAAACGCCGACCCGCAGCATCCTCAAAGGACTGCGGTGCGTAGAAATCAAAGCCGGCATCGACCATCGGGGGCATGCCCTGCCCGGTGATCTTAAAGCTCGGCGCCTCCCAATCGGCCTCGATGGAGAACCACACGCACTGGTGCGGATTGCGGTAACGCCAACCATCGGCGGGCACACCCTGCGGACAGCAAACGAGAATAAGCTCGCCATCAAGCTCAAATAGATCAGGGCACTCCCACATAAAGCCAAACTTCTCGCCCGGCTCAATGCGCGTCGCATAGCTCCAGTCCTCTAGATCGTGCGAGGCATAGACAAGCACGCAGCCACGATTGTCTTTCGTACGAGCGCCGAGAACCATGTAGTAGATACCGTCGTGTTCAAGGATTTTGGGGTCGCGCACGTGCGTACCGATATCGTCGGGGTAATCGACCGGCCCAACAGCCATGCGCTTCTCGCCCAATTCGTCGGGATTCTCGGCAACCATATGAATTTGGTTTTGCTCACGGCCCGTCAACACGTAGTCGTAATCATCGCGGTCAAAATGCTTGACGTTGCCGGTATAGAAGTAGTGAATCTTACCATCACGTACAAAGGCAGAACCAGAATACGCTCCACTCGAATCCAAATCGGAATCGGGAAACAGCACGGGACCGTGATTCTCGTAGGTCACAAAATCCTTTGTCGTCAGATGGTTCCAAAGCACTGGACCGCCATGCGCAGCATCGAACGGATCGTATTGATGATAGATGTGATACGTATCACCAATCTGAACCAAACCGTTGGGGTCGTTGAGCCAGCCAAGCTCAGGCTCCACATGGAACAGGAGCCTATCGGGGTCGGACGCGATGCGAGCCGCCGTCTCGTCCTGTCCAGCTCGCCACTGCTCATAGTCCGCGCGTGTCACCTTATTTTTTTGATTAAACATCGCCGTTGACTTTCTCGTCTATGGGGAAGGACGCTCGACTCACACGAGTCGAACGCCCTTCCTCAAATGGACTTATCCTCAGATTACGCTGAACGGCTCAACTAGAAGCTAACGTCGAAGCCAGCGCCAGCGCCCTCTTCATCGGTGGTCGGCACGCCCTTTGCCTTGTTGTAGGCAAAGATCAAGACGATCGGCACGATAAAGGCGATGAGATTGCCGGCCACATACCACACGAGCGTCTCGGGCGTAACGATGAGTAGGCCAAGCACACCGGTCAGACCCTGACCGATAGCGCGCACCTCAAAGAGCTTCACGAAGGCACCGCCGCAGCCTGCACCGATGCAAGCGCAGACGAACGGGATGATCGAGTAGCGCATGTTTGCAGCAAAGATTGCGGGCTCGGAGATACCGACCAGCGTCGGGATAAAGGACGACATGCAGATGTTGCGCTCTTTGGAGTGCTTCTTGTGGATGAGATACATGCCGATGGCGCCGCCGCCCTGGGCGATGATGGAAACCGACCAGATGGCCTGGATGTAGTTGAAGCCGGTCGTGGCAACGAGGTTGGCCTCAATACCCTGGATGAACTGATGCGTACCGGTAACGACGAGCGGCTGCAGGAACGCGGCGAAGACAAAGGCGCCAAAGACGCCCATCCTGTTGTACAGGACATCGATTACGCCAGCGAGGACGTCGCCGATCAGGTTGCCGAGCGGGCCGAACACGGTGAACAGGGCAACGTTAGCAAGAATCAGGGTAACGGTCGGAACAAAGACAAACGAGACGACCTCGGGGATGTACTTCTGGGCAATCTTCTCGACCTTGGCCATAAACCAGGCAGTCAGGATTGCAGGGAACACGCCGCCCTGGAAAGCAACCATGGGGATGGAGAGCGGACCAAAGTTCCAGTACTCAGCACCCGACGGATCCATAACGAACGCGTTACGGTTCATAAGGCTCGGGTGAACCATGACGATACCGACGAGGATACCCAGGATCGGGTTGCCGCCAAAACGCTTGACCGCGCTATACATAACCAGGACAGGCAGGTAGTCAAAGGTGGTGGCAATAATGGCAAAGAAGCTTGCGAGGTTCTTGAGGAACTCGCTGTGGTCGGCGAGGCTGCCCTCCATGCCAAAGAGGCCGTTGGCAACGATCAGCGACTTAAGGCCGATGATGATAGCAGCGCCGACGAAAGCGGGAATGATGGGGATAAAGATGTCCGAGAATACCTTGAGGACCGAGAAGAACTTGCCCTTCTTGTCCGCCTCGGCGCCCTTGACCTCGGAAGCGCTGATCTCCTTAACGCCCGTCAGAGCCATAAACTCATCGTAGACCTTGTTGACGGTACCGGTACCGAAGATGATCATGAGCTGGCCGCTGTTGTACAGCACGCCCTTGACGCCATCGATGTTCTCGAGCTCGGCCTTGTTGTACTTGCACGTATCCTTGAGCACCAGACGCAGACGCGTAACGCAATGCGTGGCGCCCTCGATGTTCTCCAGACCGCCGACGTTATCGACGACTTGCTGAGACACTACTTTGTAGTCCATGCTCCTCTCCATTCCCTTACGAAATCATAAAACGTTTTGATGCCATTACAGAGACGCGATCGTTGCATTTGCGCACTTGAGCGTACCGTCGGTGACCGTCAGTGCCACACCCTGGCCCTGCTTATTGCAGAAGCGCGCGTTAAGCGCAACATCATCGACAAAGATGGTCGCGATATCGTCGTCAACGACCAGGCGCACATGATGAGTGCCCTCGCCCTTAAAGAACAACGGACGTTCGAGGCCCATGTTGTTGACCTGGAACCACGGATACTGGGGGGCCGCCGTAAACTCGAGCTTGCCCTCACGCAGGTTGGCGCGGAACTCATAGGCAAGACCGGACTCGGCGTCCTCGGCGAGCTTAACCGAGAAGCCGGCAGCGTCACCGGCGAGCTCGATGTCGGCGTCGAGCATATAGGTGGAACCGGCATCCGCGGCGAGCACCTGCTCGACCTTGCCCGACTCGCAGGAGAGCTCAAAGGCCTCGACTGCCTTAGTCTCGCCAAAGGCGCCAAGCATGCTGTCAGGAAGCTTGGTGCCGAGCGTTCCGTCGGCACGCTGAACGATCTCGAGGGGCATAAAGGTGCCACCCCACAGGTAAGAGCTGGGGTCGCCGCCCTCGTCACGCGTAGGAACCCAACCAAAGAGAACGCGGCGCTCGCCGTCAAATGCGGTACGCGCGGCATAGTACGCGCGGCCATCGAAGGAATCGTCCGCAGGAGTGATCCAAGGACCGTTGATAGAGCGAGACATGCGGTAACGGGTCTTGTTGCCATCACTGTACTCGGAGAACACCAGATACCACCAGTCGCCCATCTTAAAGAGATCAGGCATCTCGAACATGGTGTACAGGCCCGGATTCCACCAGTCGCCCTGGAACTCCCAGGTATCCAGGTCCTTGGAGGTGAACTTGACCAGACGACCGGTCATCAGACGCTTGTCCTCGCCCACACGCGTGCCGAGGATGAGCATGTACTCTTCGTTCTCCTCATCCCAAAGCACAAAGGGATCGCGCCAGTTGCGGTCATCGTAACCCTCCTGGGGCGGAAGCAGCGTCTCGGCGATGTTCTTCTCCCACTTGACGGCGTCGTCACTCGTTGCGTGAAGAAGAACCTGCTTCATCAAGCGTGCCTTGACCTTATCGCGATTGCAACCAGTGTAGAGCGCATGGTACTTGTCGCCCACCTTAAACACCGTGCCGGCATAAACATACTGGTCGACTTCCTCGTCGCCGCCACGCTCAAGGCTCTCGCCAAAGTCTTTGTAATTGACGAAGTCCTTGGTTGTCGCGAGTGCCCAGCCAAACGGCTCTCCGAAAGGTCCGGGGTTTCGCGTGTCACGCTGATGATAGAGATAGAACGTGCCGTCCTCGCCGTACGGCATGATGTCGCCCACCCAAATTCCCTCAGGCTGGTAATACACCTTGTGCATCCGAGACTTCCTTCCCACGTGATACTAACTCGGTACAACTGCAAGATATGTCAATCGTTTTCATATGTCAAACGTTTTCACACCAATACGTCTTTTCGCAGTTCCAGTCGTCGGCAAACGGTTGACATATGCCGGCGAACGGTCATCAGAGGCGTTTGAGGAATTCTTTTGGCACGGGATGAACTACGCGGTTTTGCCCTCAATGAGTTCAACGGGGAGCTTGGTATTCGATTCGGGCTTTTCACCGTTAACAAGAGCGATGATGGATTGCGCCGCGAGCTCTCCGATGCGATCGATATCTTGACGAACGGTTGTTAAGTCAGGCATAAACGTCATAGTGCGGCGGGCGCCATCCGCGCCCACGACCTTAATATCGTCCGGAGCGCTCAAGCCGCGCTGCTTCATCACGTTAAGACAGATAGCCGCCATCGTGTCGTCTCCCGCAAAGATGCCGTCAATATCGGGGTTCTCATCGAGGATCTTCGCAACGACCGCACTCTTTTCGTCATCGGACTTAACGAACTCGACCTCACGGACAAGCGCGGGCAAACCGGCCTGCTCCACAACATCGTGGTAGGCATCGGTACGCTTATTGGCAGGCATGCGCATGCGGCTATTGTTGCGCAGGCACAAGATGCGCGAACACCCGTCATCAATCAGGCGACGCGTGGCAAGTTCGCCGATGCCATAGCTGTCGCTCGCAATCTGAACAGAGGCCTCGCCAAGGTCGCAGTCGATACCAACCAGACTCAAGCCCATCTCGGCATACGCCTCGGCACCGATATTAAGCGAGTTGACGATGACGCCATCAACCATATTGCGTCGAAGCATGTCGATATAAGAGCGCTCAAGCTCGGGTCGATTGGCGCTATTGCACAGCAGCATCTTAAAACCGTTTTCGGCCAGGGTATGCTCAATGACTTGAACCACTTGGGCATGAAACGGACTGCTGACATAGGGGACGATCATACCGATAAGATTCAGGCGACCGTTGAGCATGGCACGAGCGATATCGTTGGGCGTATAGTTGATGCGCTTCATCGCGGCATGGACCTTATCGCGGGTCTCTTGGCTAATATAGCCACGATTATTAAGCACACGAGATACCGTAGTAGGCGAAACCCCCGCCACCGCCGCAACTTCCTTGATGCCAGGCTTAGCCGTATCCTTAGAACGAGCACTCTCGCGAGCCATAGCACCCTCCCCCATCAACATGTCATACGTTTACATACGAACAAAGCATACCCCAACAA
>CAUBQN010000084.1 GCA_958438125.1 uncultured Collinsella sp. | reverse complement strand
CAAAGTTCTGCTGCCCCGAGGTCGATACGCTGAACGTCTGGCTTGCCGAGATCGTCGACGAGTAGTCGAGCGCAATGTGACAAAGGGACAGTCCCTTTGTCACATTCGCCGGGGCTGCCCCTTCTTTTTGCTTATAATCCTAAATCTCTGCATTTCATCCGATTTTAGGTTCTAAAAATCCTACATTTCATCGATAATTAAGCGCATAAAACTTTGCATTTCATTTGATGACACTGAGGGGAGAGCCTATGCTGCGCAGGAAAATAGCGGCAGAGCTGGAGCGTTGGCTGAAGTCTGCCGAGCAAAAGGCCTTATTCATCACGGGTTCTCGCCAGATCGGCAAAAGCTATTCGATTCGCGCATTTGGCAAAGCCAGCCATGCAACCTACATCGAGCTCAATCTCATGGAAAATCGTCAGGCAAAAGACGCTCTTCTCGAGGCGCGGGATGCCGATGATTTCATCAGCAGGGTGACGCTTCTCTCGGGAAAGTCGATAGCGCCGGGCAAAACGCTCGTGTTTATCGATGAGGTCCAAGAGGCCCCCGACATCATGACGATGGCAAAGTTCCTTGTTGAGGATGGGCGCTGCCACTGGGCGTTTTCGGGGTCAATGCTCGGGACTCAGTTCAAGGGCGTCAGATCCTATCCCGTGGGATATGTTCACGAGCTTAGGATGTTCCCGCTCGATTTCGAGGAGTTTTGCTGGGCAATCGGGGTGAGCGAAGGGGCTCGCCAAACGATACGCGACGCGTGCATCAACGAGAAGCCCATTCCTGGTTACATTCATGACGCGATGATGGCAAACTTCAGGACCTATACCGTTGTCGGCGGAATGCCAGAGGTCGTGCAGCGTTTCCTTGACACGCGGGGCGACCTTGCCTCTGTTCGTCAGCTGCAGTCAGAGCTCAACGAACAGTACCGACGGGATATCTCCAAGTATGCAAGCGGGCGAGCCCTTCAGGTGCAGAGCATCTACGATCAGCTCCCTATTATGCTCGAGGGCGAAAACAAGCGCTTCGTGCTCAATTCCATTGACCCCAAGGCTCACTACGAGAAGTATCAGCGAGATTTTGTATGGCTTGCCGATGCCGGCGTTGCTCTCAAAGCCGATATCGTAACCGAGCCAAAATCGCCCCTGCTCAAGACGGCACGGCCATCGCAGTTCAAGCTATATCAATCGGATACGGGCATGTTGATGGCGCGCTACCCCGTTGGAGTCGCCCAAGCGGCGTATCTTGATAGCAAGGAGCCCAATCTGGGCGGCATTTACGAAAACGTGGTGGCCCAGCAGCTGGCTGCCCAAAATCGCCAGCTTTACTACTATCAGACAAAAAAGCGCGGTGAAGTGGACTTTGTGGTCGATGGACCGGATGGGACGGCTGTTCCGATCGAGGTTAAATCGGGCTCCTATTACCACGCGCACGCTGCGCTCGGTCATGTGCTTGATACGGCTGAATATGGCGTAAGGCTCGGGATTGTTTTCTCGAGAGGCAACGTTGAGCGCAACGGAGCGGTTCTCTATTTGCCGCTATATGCGACCTGGGGCCTTTCGGATGTTTTGGGCGACTCCTGCGCCGAGGGGATAAAACTGGAGGTCAAGCCGGTCTAGGGCCAGTCCCGGATGTGACAAAGGGACAGTCCCTTTGTCACATTCATGAGTGTGGATTTTCTCCCACGCTCGTTTTATGCCGATGGCGTGGCCCGTGTGCCCGCGCCGCCCGAGCGCCTACAGCTGCTCGAGCATAGCGGTGCAACCGGCGAGTACATCGCGGTAGGTGGCGTCGAAATTGCCGGTGTACCAGGGGTCGGCTACGTCGCCGGGGCGATCGGTCCAATCGAGCAAGCGCGTAACCTTGCCGTCGGGGTCGTCGCCAAAGATGCGACGCAGGCCACGCGCGTTCTCAGCATCCATGTAGACAATGTGATCCCAGTTGCCATACTCCGCGCGACGCACCTGGCGGGCACGGTGCGCAACGACAGGAATCCCGACTTCACGCAGCTTGGCAACGGTGCCACGATGCGGCGGGTTGCCGATCTCCTCGGTCGACGTTGCAGCGGAATCAATGGCAAACTCCGCCTCGCGTCCAGCGCGGCGCACCAGCTCGGTAAACACGGACTCAGCCATCGTCGAGCGGCAGATATTTCCATAGCAGATAAAAAGAATGCGTTGCATGAGCGGCTTCCTTTCTAGGCGGTCGCGCAGGGCTTACAGACTGCTCTTGAGGCAGTTTGCTCCAATAAAGCCCGCTGCGTACAAGGGGAGGTGGCGCAGCTCGCGCCCGTCATCGGTTTCGCTGCGGGAAAAATTGTTCTCGGACAAAATGTAGGCATATGGCGATCGGGCTTTGTCCATAAACGACCCGAGGGTTCTCGCGCGCACGTTACGTGCGGACTTTACTTCGACGGGCACAATTTCCATACGGTCGGTCTGAAGTAAAAAATCGAGCTCGCCGGTCGTCTTCCAAGACGACGGCGGCACCCAGTAATACGTCTGCAAGCTATTGCCCGAAAATGCTTGCATGACCGAGTTTTCCGCCAGGGCGCCTCGGAAGTCGGAAGATAGCGCTATGGCGGAATCCTCTTTGAGGTCGAGCCAGAGCCGCGGGTTGATGCCGAGTTTGTAGAACATGAGGCCGGTATCGAGAAGATAGACCTTAAAGAAACTTCCATCTTCGTCGTCGAAGGGAACGAGGGGAGGCTCGATGCCTTCGGTCAGGTTGTTGACCGATATGATGCCGGCGCCTTCGAGCCAGTCGAGCGGCTCGATAAGCTTGGCGCGACGGCCTCCGCGTTCGACCTCGGAGTACTTGAATTTTTTTGTGGACGATCTCAGCAGCTGGGACGGAATGGAGCGCCAGACCTTGCGCGCCGCCACGCCGCTGATCCCGTTTTCGGGGTCGGTCATATCGGCGGTATAGGTCTCGTCGATTTCGCGCTGCTCGACGCGCGCATCCTCGATGGATAACGTTTTGCGATATGCGTTGACGGCGGCGGGCATGCCGCCCACGATCTGGTATCGATGAAACAGGCTGAGCGCGGCTTGGTGCGCGGCGTAGGTCTCGAGCGTGCCGGCGTGGGTACGAATGGCATTGGCCATCTGCTCCTCGTCGAGCGCCCAGAGAAACTCCTCGAACGACATAGGATGCATGGTCTCTTGACGAACGCCGCTGGGAAAAGGCAACTTGCGCTTGCGCGTGGCGACGCCGAGCTGACTGCCGGTCGCGCATATGCGCCAGCCCGAACCCGAAAAAAAGCGAAGCGAGTTGAGCGCCCGTTCGCAGAGCTGCACCTCGTCAAACAGGATGAAGGCGGTTTCTTTGCGAATGGGGGTGCGTTTATAGTCTGAGATTCGCGCCACGATGGCGTCAACGTCGTCGGTAGGACAGCCGAACAGCGGAGCGATCAGCTCAAGATCGGTCTGAAAGTCGAGTTTGACAAACGCATCGCCGGCGATTCGTCTGCCGATTTCCTCGGCAACGTACGTTTTGCCTACGCGTCGCGCACCACGGATGAGGAGGGGGCGCGACGCGTCCTTTGTCGCCCATGATTCGATAACGGATTCGATTGATCTGCGCATGGGGCCGCCTTTCCAATTTCGTGTACATCAGATACATAGTTTAGTACGATTTCATGTACTTGGAATACACGAAATAGTAGAAAAGTGTGTATCTGAAGTACACGAAATTGCACTGCTGGAGCTTGCAGGCGGATAAACACTACTCGTATGGGACGGTTTTCACCGGTTGCTCGCCACCTTGGGCTATGTTCGCCCCTATGCCTGCATCCGGGGCTATGCTGATTGACGACGGCGCTCCCAGCGAGCCAACTTAATCGTCACCAGCGTGAGCGCCCAGGCCACAAGCGAGAACACGGCACCGACCGCGCCTACATATGCAATGCCAACTCCGCTTACCACGGCGCCGCCCACTGCGGTGCCAAACGAGATGCCGACGTTAAACGCCATGGGCTCAACCGAACTTGCGAGTACCATCGACTTGGGGTGGCGGCTGCGTGCCACATCCATAAAGTGCGTGATGCACGACACCGAGAACAGGTACATGAGCATCGCCAGGCTAAAGACAAAGACCAGCGCGAGCGGCATGGTGCCGCCCACAGCAAACAGTCCGAGTAACGCTGCAGCCTGCAGCACAAACGTCACGAGTAGCGCCTTCATGCCAAAGCGCGCATCGATCCATCCGCCCAGGATGTTCGAGATCAGGCAGAACACGCCGTAGGCCATGAGCGTGGTACTGGCTTCGACCGTGCCCATGCCCAGCACCTGCTCAAGATAAGGCGTCACGTAGCCGTAGAAAACGTAGACCGACCCCACGCCAAACAAAAAGATGAGCATGCCGGTGATGATGCTCGGCTCGCGTAGCAGACCCGCCTGCTCGCGAAAGGTGGCGGGCACGTCGGTTTGCCCAGCGCGCGGCATAAACGCCACGAGCGCTCCGCAGATCAGAACGGCAAAGGCCAGCGTGCCGTACATGGCCACGTGCCAATCGAGCGTGTCGGCCACAAACTTGCCGATCGAAGTGACAAAGACCATTGCCACGGAAAACGCACCATATACCACCGAGATGGCAAGCGAAGTTTGCTGCGGAGACAGAAGCTCGGGGATGTACGTCACGCCCACGGCGAGCAGTGCGCCCGAGACGGAGCCCAGGATGATGCGCGAGATGAACAGCACCTGGAAGTTGGGCGCCAACGCCATGACCAGGTTGCCGAGCACAAAGACGATGCTGTAGCACACGAGCAGCTGGTAGCGGCGAAAACGCCCCGTGCTGAGCGCGAGCACCGGCGTCGAGATAGCGTAGATCAGTGCGAACACGCTAATAAGTTGGCCTGCGGTGGCAAGCGATACGCCGAGTTCCGTCGCCAAGTCACTTTCGATGCCGATGACCACGAACTCGGAGCAGCCGAGCGAAAAGCCTAACAACACGAGCAGCGCCAGGCAGAGCTTGGTGCGCGCGGGGGAGAGCGCGGCGGCGGTTGACTTACTTTTTGGCGTGGTTGCGGCGGTCAAGGTTGTCACTCCAATGTCGCATGAATAAGCGGGATTCAATCCCTGCAACTCTAACAGAATGTGACAAAGGGACAGTCTCTTTGTCACATTCGCGGCGTGGCTGCCGCCCAAACCGTCACAACATTCGGCGAAAATCTCGAAATCGAGGAAAAGCGTCGAATGTTGTGATGGTTTTCCTATCTGTGCCGGCGAGCCGCCGTGCCGTCTGGGGGTATAAGACTAGCGAGTGTTTATTTGCGAGGCCTAAGGGGCGCCCCGTATGGATATCGATAACTTTGAATGGTGGTATAGCGAGGGTGAGGCTCCGGACGAGGAGTGGGACGAGCCCACGTCGCGTGACGTGTCGAGCGACGAGGACGAGACCGGCAACGACGTCGCCGCCGACTCGGACGCCGCCCTCGACCCCGTTGAGCCCCTGACCTTCGAACAAGCTTGGGCCCAGGCCGAGGCAGACGAGGCCAAGGCCGACGCTACGGCCACGCTCGGCGAGCCAGCTGACATGTCAATCTCGCCGGCAAAGACCCCGCAGCCGCGTCACACCATCGACCCCGACAGCACGGCATCCTTCAGTATTCTCGACGTGCCCTCGCAGGGCGCTCAGGCGCCCGCGCCCACACGACGCCCCAATCTGTCTCGCGAGGAAGATGCAGGACGTCGCTCTCCGCTCGGCCCCATCCTTATCGCCTTCATGGCCGGCGTTATCGCATGCTCGGTAATTGGAAACGTCTGGAGCCATGTCGAGCAGCAGCGAAAAGACGCCGCCAAGGTCGAGATGTCTGTCGAGCAATCGCTCGGCCGCACGCGCTCGGTACATGTGTCGGTCGAGGTCAAGGACGGCGCGACGTGGGACACCGCGCGCGGCGACAGCCAAATGCTCATCCACATCGTGGGGCGCACGCTCAAAGGGCAGACGATTGACGAGTATCAATACGTCAATTCCGCTGGTGACGGCATCGAACTTAAGCCCGGCGACTACGAGCTCACCGTCGATGAACCGCCCGTCGCCACCGACGGCACGCGCTTCCGTGCCTCAAAGCGCATGGTCCCCGTGAGCTTTAACTCACAGGCGCCCGACACGGTCGACACCACACCGCAGGGCGGGTTCGACCTTTACGTGGATACCCAGTAGGTGCTCGCCGCTCATTCCGCTATGGCTACTCAATAATCGCCTGCTGTCCCGTCCCGCCGCCAAGAGTGGCACAATAGCCCTCGACACTATTGTTTACTTTTGGAGGAAGTAGCATGTCCACCGTCACCACTATCAAGCGCGGCGGCCTCACCGCGGCCATCGATTCCATGGGCGCCCAGCTCACGA
>CAUBQN010000083.1 GCA_958438125.1 uncultured Collinsella sp. | reverse complement strand
GCGGCGAGGTCGAGCGCGTGCTGCGTATGGCCGACGGCGCCCTGCTGCTGGTCGATGCTTTTGAGGGCCCCATGCCCCAGACCCGCTTCGTGCTGCGTCACGCTATCGACACCGGCCTTAAGATCATGATCGTCATCAACAAGATCGACCGTCCGGGCGCCAACCCCGAGAAGGCCTACAACGACTGCCTGGACCTCATGGCCGACCTGGGCGCCACCGACGACCAGCTTGAGTTCGCCATGGAGCACGTGGTCTACGCCAGCGCCATGAATGGCTTTGCCCGCCTTGATCCCAACGACGGCAACATGGACATGTATCCGCTGCTCGATATGATCATCGACGACATGCCCGCGCCCGAGGTTGACGAGAACGCTCCGCTGGCCATGCAGTGCGTGACCATCGACCACTCCAACTTCGTTGGCCGTATCGGCATCGGTCGCGTGTATTCCGGCGCCATCCATCAGGGCGACCAGATTCTGGTTGTGAAGAACGACGGCTCCAGCGCCACCGCTACCGTCAAGCAGCTCTTTACCTTCGACTACCTGGGCCGCACCGAGTGCCAGGAAGTCGGCGCCGGCGACATCGCCGCCGTCGTGGGCATCGACCGCACCGATATCGGCGATGTCTACACCGACCCCGAGAACCCCGTCGAGCTCGAGCCTATCGAGATCGACCCGCCGACCCTGTCCATCGTCTTCGAGGCTTCGACCTCCCCGCTCGTCGGTCGCGACGGAGACATCGTGGGCGCCCGTCAGCTCAAGGAGCGCCTGTTCAACGAGGCCGAGAACAACGTGACCATGAAGATCGAGGAGCTCGAGGACAAGAGCGGCGTCGAGGTCTCGGGCCGCGGCATTCTGCACCTGTCCGTTCTGATGGAGTCCATGCGCCGCGAGGGCTTTGAGTTCCAGGTCGGCCGTCCCCGCGTTCTGTTTAAGAAGGACGAGAACGGCAACAAGATGGAGCCTGTCGAGCAGGCCGTCGTTGAGTGCCCGGACGAGTACTCGGGCAAGGTCGTTGAGGTCTTCGGTACCTCCGGTGGCATCATGACGAGCATGGATACCTCGGGTATCGTGACGCACCTCGAGTTTAAGATCCCGACCCGCGGCATCATGGGCCTTAAGAACCGCATCATGAACGTCACCCACGGCGAGGGCGTGTTCTACCACACCTTCCTGGAGTACGGTCCCTACGCCGGCGAGATCGGCAACCGTCAGAACGGCGCAATGATCTCCATGACCACCGAGAAGGCCGTTGCCTATGCTCTGGGTACGCTGCAGGAGCGCGGCCAGCTTTTTGTTGAGCCGGGCACCGAGTGCTACGAGGGCATGATCGTGGGCGAGCGCAGCAAGGCTGGCGACATGGTCGTCAACATCGCCCGTACCAAGAACCTGGGCAACCAGCGTTCCTCGACCTCCGATATCTCCGTTCAGCTGGTGCCGCCCCGCACCTTCTCGCTGGAGGAGGCGCTGGAGTACATCGCCGACGACGAGCTGGTTGAGATTACCCCCAAGAACATCCGCCTGCGCAAGCGCCTGCTCAACGCCACCGACCGCAAGAAGGCCGCCGTCCGCGCCGGCCAGGTCAACAAATAAGCGCTGGACTTTATAGCGTCTAACAAGAAAGGGCGTCGACCGTAATGGTCGGCGCCCTTTTTGTGCATAGGGACTGAGCTGGTCTGCACCACCACAAAGGTGCCTGGTCCCTTTGTGGTGGTTGGCGGCTAAGCGGTGGGGAGTCCTGGCGTGTTAGCCGGCTGCTGCGGCTTGACGCGGGCGTTGCGCCAGATGATTTGGATGATGTAACCGAGCATAAAGACAAAGGCCACGCCGCTGATGAAGTCACCTACGAGGGGAAGCCCCGTGAGGGCGCCTGCGATTACGCCGCCCACGGCTGCCATGGCGTAGCGGTTTTGGTTGTGTCCAACCATGCGGGCGATCGCGCACCCCGCAAAGGCACTCGACATCAACGCGATGCCGATAACGCCGCACAAGAGGGTTCCGGCAAGCGACAGACCAGCGATAGAGATAATCAGCAGTAGGACGGCGGGGACGATAGCAATCGTGCCCAGAAGACCGCTCACCCACAGGGGCATGGAGCGCTGGTGGAGCATGCCGGCGGCGCTGGCGGTCGCGCGCGGAAAGATGAGCTCGAGCAGCAGAGCGACAAAGCAGGTCGAGAGTGCCGCGGCGACGATACCGCCGATGACATCGTTAACGGTGGAAGTATCCTCGTTCTCGGTGCGGTCGATCTTGAGCGCACCGACCTCGGCTCCCGCGGCGCGCTCGGGGTCCTCGGAGACGTGCGCGTTCACGGTGCCGGTGATGTGGGCGTTCTTGCCCAGGATGAGCTTGTCGGCCCAAACCTCGACATCGCCCTTGACGGTGCCATCGATGGTCACCGTGTCGCCCGCAAGCGCTGCCGACTTGGTGGAGCCTCGCAGGGCAACCGTCTCGCCTATCGCGTAAAAACAGTTGGCGGTGCTGTCGGAATTGAGCACAACGTGCTGACCGACGACCGTGACGCTGCCATCAACCGTGGTCTTGGCGATATCGATAGTGCGTGCCGCCAAGCGGACGGCGCCGCCCACCGTGCAGTCGCGGATGGAGAGGCTCTCGCCTGCTGCAATTATGTCGCGGCCGATGGACGCATCGTCCAAGTTGAGGGCCTGACCTGCCCAGTACAGGTCACCTTCGACGCCGGACGAATTGGCGTCATTGTCGGTCGCAAGTACGTTGCCTGCGGTGTCCGTGCCGGCGAACGACGCCGTGGGAAGCGCTGTGACCGCTAGAGCGATGAGCGCGAATAAGATCGTGATGCGGCCCCACGCTTTACGGCGCTGGGTCGACGGGAATTGATTACAGGGCATAGTGAATCCTTCGTCAGATGCTCGACATGCACCTAACAGGGTACCCAACGCGTGGGCGCTCTAAAAGAACCTCTCGGTTGCATTTCGAAGGATGAGCCCGCGCCACCTACTTTTTGCGGTGCAAAAAGCGTGCGATGTCATCCTCGGTGGGGCTTTTGATATCAAAGCGCAGCGACAGCCAGCGTAGTCCCATGGTCACCACGACGCAAACGACCAGTGCGACGACATTGCTGACCAAGCCGCTCATGACAAGGCAAACATAGCTTGCCGATCCGGCGATGGCCGCGATGGCATAGAAGTTGGTGCGTTGGAAGATACCCGGCACCACACCCATAAAACCATCTCGCAGCATGCCACCGCCCACCGCGGTAAAAAAGCCCATCATGATGCACACCGCCGGCGCAAAGCCGTAGACCAGCGCCTTGTCTGCGCCGGTTGCCGCATAAATACCCACCGAGATGATATCGAGCAGGGGAATGAGCTTTTCGGGCTTGTCGACGATTGCCGGGAAGATGTAGATGATGGCCGCGGTGGCGATGGAGAGCGGGAGCGCCATCGGTTGGTTGAGGATGTAGACGTTGCCCACCTGCAGCGTCATATCGCGCAAAAGACCGCCGCCCAGTCCACAGACCACGGCGAGCGCGACGGCGCCCACCAGGTCGAGTTTGTGCTCGCGTGCGACCAACACGCCCGAGATCGATGCCGCGACGACGGCGAACATCTCGAGCCAAAACGGGATGGCAACCATGGCATCCGAGGCGTGTGCGGTAACGATCATAGCGGCGGCAACGGGCAAGATGGGGTCCTTTGAGTTACGGGTTTAGACAATGCCCGTACATAGTACATGTTCGGCGCCGATTGCGACCCTATTGCTCGGCAAACGGTCGGGACTGGGTACGGTCATAGGTTCCATGTTTGGGGATCCGGGTTGATGCTGAACGCGATGGGGGCGTGGTCGAATAGGAGGGATGTCCAAATTTTGAGCTCCGCTCAAAATTTATCCGGTCGGCTTGCGCCGACCGCGCTGCGCTAAAAACGCGCCACTGGCGCGTTTTCTTTACGCTTTGCGCCCTGGCGGGTTCGAATCCCTCCTCCTCCGCCGTATTTGCTTGTAAGGGACTTAAAAGAAAAAAGCCCCCGATCTGGGAGCTTTCTCAACCAAAATGGCGGAGGAGGAGGGATTCGAACCCTCGTGACCTTATACAGGCCAAACGGTTTTCGAGACCGCCGCATTCAACCACTCTGCCACCCCTCCGCGTGGGGTAAAAACAAAGCAGGCTCGAAGGCCTGCTTTGGAATTAACTGGCGGAGAGTCAGGGATTTGAACCCTGGAGACGCTTTTGACGCCTACACGATTTCCAATCGTGCTCCTTCGGCCACTCGGACAACTCTCCGTTAAATGCGAAAGTCAGTATACACGAGGAATCGCAAAGTGCAAACAGAAAAGTTGGCATTTTTTAAAACGCTTGGCCGCGTTTGGCGTTGCAGCGGGGTTTGAGATGCCAAAAAACGGCTTCCGACCAGCGTAGTTGATCAACTCAATTGTTCAAAAGGGGTATTTATAAGCGATTTGGCAATGAATTTAAAAATCTTTGGGTGGTGCTGTGGGCCACTGGTATGCATTTTGCGACCACAACCATGCGCCCGTTGACCTGCGACTTGGCTCAGCTTGTCCTCACGGCACCGTATCTTGTCCACAGATCCGTCAAGCTTTTAGTCAGCATTTGGTTGGAATGCGCATGAAACGCCGTGCGAGTATGGGCATATGTGGAGGTCATGAGGTTGTAGCTGCATATTCTTGCAGCCTAGGAGGTTGAAAGATATTATTATCAAGTCTTTTCCTGCTTCAGGCGCACCTTCACGACCTGAAGCCACATTTGCCCAGAGGAGGTGACAATATGAAGGCTTATGAACTGCTGTTCTTTGTTGACCCGTCGCTCGACCCCGAGACTCGTCTCGCTGTTATGAAGCGTATCGATACCACGATCGCTGAGGGCGCTGGCAAGGTCGACTCCGTTGACGAGTGGGGCAAGCGCAAGCTCGCCTACGAGATCAACGACCTCACCGATGGTGACTACACCCTCATCAACTTCCACGCAGATCCTACCCAGATCGCCGAGCTTGATCGCGTCCTGCGCATCACCGACGCTGTGGTCCGCCACATGATCGTCCGTCGCGACGACCAGGAGTAAGACTGTCGTTTTGGACTGGGCTTGTGCCCCAAGAGGAAGTAGTGAGTAATGAGCATCAATCGAGTGAACATCACCGGTAACCTCACCCGCGATCCCGAGCTGCGCGCCACCGCCGGCGGAACCCAGGTTTTGTCCTTTGGCGTCGCCGTGAACGATCGTCGCCGTAACGCGCAGACTGGCGAGTGGGAGGACTATCCCAACTTTGTCGACTGCACCATGTTCGGCACCCGCGCCGAGGCCGTGAGCCGTTTCCTGGCAAAGGGAAACAAGGTCGCGATCGAGGGCAAGCTGCGCTACAGCTCTTGGGAGCGCGACGGCCAGCGCAGGAGCAAACTTGAGGTCATCGTCGATGAGATCGAGTTTATGAGCTCCCGTGGTGGCCAGGGTGGCTACGATCAGGGCGGTTACGCCCCCGCAGCTCCCGCGCCCGCAGCACGTCCCGCCGCGCCGGTGGCAACGCCGCCCGCGGTTGACGTCTACGATGAGGACATCCCGTTCTAAGGGTTGTTCACCTATTTTTGAGTGAGAGGCGGCTTCGGCTCGCCGAAGTTGCCAAATGAAAGGTATTTTGACATGGCTAATGATTATTCTGCACGTCAGCCGCGTCGTAAGTACTGCCAGTTCTGCAAGGAGAACACTGAGTTCATCGACTATAAGGACACTCAGCTTCTCCGTAAATACATGACCGACCGTGGCAAGATCAAGCCCCGTCGCGTCACTGGCGCTTGCACGCAGCATCAGCATGACATCGCCAACGCCATCAAGCGCGCCCGCGAGATGGCTCTCCTGCCGTACACCGTCCCCGTGGTTTCCTCTCGTGGCAACCGCGACCGCGGCTAAGAAGGGAGACGCATCATGAAGGTTATTCTTCTCGATGAGATCAAGGGCAAGGGCGGCGAGGGTGACGTCGTAGAGGTCGCTCAGGGTTACGCTGAGAACTTCCTGTTCCCCAAGAAGCTCGCTGTTGCCGCCACCAAGGGCAACCTCAAGCAGCTTGACGAGCGTCGCAACAACATCGCCAAGCGCGAGGCCGTCCGTCTGGCTACCGCCAACGAGACCAAGGCTGCCTTCGAGGGCAAGACGGTCACCGTTGACGTCAAGGTTGGCGACGAGGGCATCCTCTTTGGCTCCGTTACCGCCGCTATGATCGCTGACGCCATCAAGGATCAGCTCGGTATGGACATCGACCGCAAGCGCGTCGAGCTCGGTAAGCCCATCAAGGTTGCCGGTGCCCACACCGTTGCCATCTCGCTGTACCGCGAGATCAAGGCCGAGGTTGTCGTTCTCGTCGGCGTTACCGCCGAGGAGCTCGCTGCCGAGGCTGAGGTTGAGGAGACCGCTGAGGTCGCCGAGGCCGAGACCGCCGAGGTCGAGACCGAGGCTGCTGCCGAGTAGCATTTGCTGCAACGCAACAATCTTGTTCTAAGAAGGGC
>CAUBQN010000082.1 GCA_958438125.1 uncultured Collinsella sp. | reverse complement strand
CCCAGGCGCATGAGGATGTCCATGGCCATGCCGTTGCCCTCTTCGACGATACCGATGAGCAGGTGCTCGGTCGACACGTAGGTCTGGTTGTTCTCACGCGCCACGCGGAATGAACGCTCCATCACGCTAATGACGAGCGGCGTAAAGGCGAGCTTGGCCGCCTCGGTCTCCTCACTGGGCTCGGGAACCGTGGTCTGGACCTCTTTGAGGGTGTCCATGATGTCGTCGTAGGAGATATCGAGCGAGCGCAGCGCCTCGGCGGCAATGCCCTCGTCCTCCTTGGCAAGCGCGAGCAGCAGATGCTCGGTGCCCACCTTATTTGAGTGCAGATCGAGCGCCTCCTGTTTGGCCATCGACATGACCTTGCGCGCTCGATCGGTAAATCTATCTAACATGCTCGTTTCCTTACATGAGTTCATCGAAATCAAAACGCCCGCCCGTCGGCGGCGCTTTTGTCTCTTTACCCACAGGTTGTCTATGTTAACAGCTGGAGGAATATCTATAAACCCGGCTCACATGAATGCAGGTTATGACCGCATCGCGGGACTCACCGCGCGATGCGCGACAGGCGCCCCGCAAGAGAAACCCTAGGCGTCTTTCACCACGTCGGGACTCGTCGCACGCGATGCGCGATAGGCATCGGCCTCCTTGGAGACGCGTTCGAGCAGCTCGGATGTATCGACGCCCTCGACTTGCGCGACCGTTTCCACCGTCTGCATGGCGACCGCCCTCAGGTACGCGCACGCGCTGTCCCCCGGCTGCTCGAGGTCTATCTCCTCGCCGCCCTCCCGGGCAAAGCCGACCGCCATCACAAAGCCCATGATGCCCGAGACCAGAAAGCCCACCGCAAAGCTCGAATCTGCCTTGAGCTCTTCTCCGTCGGGGTGGACGATCTCTCTCACGCGGTCGATGATGATCGTATGGATGCCTTGCACGACCTGCTCGGCGGCACCCGCCCTCATGGTGATGACGATGCGCCGCAGCAGGCAGCGGACGTCGCGCCGGTCGAACGCCGAAAGGTCGCCCTCGCTCGAAAAATGCCAGAGGGCATCGGTGATGAGCTCGTTATCCTGCAGCAGCTGGGCTATGGCGATGGCGACGAGTTCATCGAAATCGTGAAAATAGTAGTAAAACGTTCCGCGATTGCACTGGGCGGCGCGGGTCACCTCGCCAACCGACAGCTCGAAGATGCTGTTGTTCTCGATGAGCTCCCAAAACGCCTCGATGATACGGGTGCGTGCATCGGGCGCATCGGCGTCCTTACGCGGTCTCGCCATGCGCCTCACCGCACCCCTGCGCCTTGGCGTTCATGATGAGCATCTGAAGACGGTTCTCCACGTTGGCGAAGCTCACGTCGGGATCGTAGTCGAGCGGCAGGAACTGCGCCGTGGGATACTGCTCCTTGAGCGCATGGATGAGCCCGCGCCCCACGACATGGTTGGGCAGACACCCGAACGGCTGCAGGATCACGAAGTTGCGGCAGCCGCGCTTGGCGTGCTCGAGAATCTCCGCCGGAATCAGCACGCCCTCGCCCGCATCGAACGTATGGTGCAGGATCTTATCGCTCGCGCGCACGAGCTCGGGCATGCGCGTCGGCGGCTCGTAGAGCGGGCTCGCCGCGCCCAGGCGGTCGCAACGGTCGTGCGCGAGCTCGAACAGGTTGTCCGCCGTGGCGTACCAGGCCTTTTCGGGCAGCGACAGGTCGACGTGGAACTCGCGCGACTGCGCATGCTTGTAGAAATAGGTCTTGCGGATCACGTCGGTCATGCGCGCCTCGATGACCTCGAGCCCGTTGTCCTCGAGGTAGCGCTCGATCTCGTGGTTGGCGCCGAGATGGAAATTGAGCAGGTACTCGCCCACGATGAGAACGGTCGGATGCGGGTTCGAGCGGTCGTACGGAACGGCGTCCATGATCGCAAGCGCGCGTTTGAAGCCCGTCGCCTGGCCTCTCAGCCCGGAGCGCTCCATGCCCTCGATAACCTCATCGAGCGCGCGGTCGAACGCAGCGTCCGCCGCGCCCTTCTCGAGCTCGTAGGGACGGATGCGCCTAAGCATGGCCTCGAGGGCATCGATCATGGGAAGACCGTAGGCGATCTGGATGCTCGGGCCAAGGCCGAGCTTGAAGCCCGGATGCGCATTGTGGGCATCGACGTCGTCGTTGGTGAGCACCGGGACATAGTCGTATCCCGCGTCGTCGAGCGCGCGGCGCAGCAGGGGCATGTAGTGCGTCAGGCGGCAGTCGCCGATATACTTGCCAGTCACCACGGCGACGTCGTGCGGGTCGTACTTACCGCTCTCGAGTGCCGCGAGCGCCTCGCCGATCACGATTTGCGCGGGGAAGCAGATGTCGTTGTGCACATAGCGTTTGCCCAGGCGGATGGCATCCTCGCGCCCGATATCAAGGGCCTCGGCGCGCACGCCCTGATTGCGCATCGCCGCGGTCATGAGCCTGCAGAACGCATGGGAGGTGTTGGGGACCAGCGCGATCTTGTCGTGCCGGTCGCGCTTGGTGTACTTGACCTTATACGGGTCGTCGAGCGGATGGACCGCGTGCACCCGGGCGCCCTCGGCACGCTCCTCCGCGCGACGACGGTTGACCGACTCGATAAACGAACGCACGCGAATGCCCATGGGACCGGCGACGTCGCTCTCATCGAGCTTGATCATCATCGGAACCTTGGAGCCCATCTCGCCCATCATGCGCGCGATCTCGTCGGTGAGATACGCATCGTGGCCGCAGCCGAAGCTGCCCATCTGCACGAGCTCGAGCTCGGGCGTCGATGCGACGATGACCGCGCACGACAGCATGCGCGCATGGTAGTTGTTCACGATGTCGATGCGGCTGTTGGAAAGATCGACGTTGCAGACCCCCGGCACCGCATCGGGCGTCAGCACGGGGATGCCGCGCTCAGAGAAGAGCTTGGGCAGCCCGTGGTTGACCAGCGGGTCGTTGTGGTACGGGCGCGAAGCAATCACCACCGCGTAGCCGCCGTCCTCGCGCACGTTCTCGAGCACCTGCCTGCCGCGCAGCTGCAGCTGGTTCTCAAACGTCTCCTGCGCGCGGTCCGCCTGCTCGGTCGCCTTGGCAACCAGGTCGGCATCGATATCGAAGGTCTCCTTGCACCACGCCTTGAGCTGGCGGTTTCGGTCGCCCTCGTCGTACCAGTGGAACAGCGGCGTATCGAACGGAACGCCGAAACGCTCCTCCGGGTTATCGGAATTGCGCATCACGTAGGGGTATCCCTTTACGACGGCGCACATCCACTCGCTGGTAGAGGCGGTGTTTTCGGTGGGCACCGTCGTGATGATGGGCATGAAGATGCGGTCGACGCCGGCGTCGACGAGATTGCGGATGTGCCCGTGGACGAGCTTGGCCGGGAAGCACACGGTGTCGGATGTGACGTGCGCCAGACCGCGCTCGTACATCGCCTTGGTGCTGCGTCCCGAGACGCGCACCTTAAAGCCGAGCGTGCTGAAGAACGTCGACCAGAACGGCATGGTGTCCCAGAACTCGAGCACACGGGGAATGCCGATCGTGACATCGCGCCCCCCGCTGACGGGAACCGTGGGGTACGACTCGAACAGCAGCTTCTCGCGGTCGACAAAGAGATTGGGGGCAGCCGCGGTCCGGTCGCGCCCCGTGCCGGGTGCCTGTGCCTCGCAAGCACCCTGCGGACGCAGCTCCTCCGCCGCGGGAACCTCGCGCACGAGCTCATCCCATGAGATGGCACCGCCGCGCGGGCAGCGATTGCCCGTGACGTAAAGCGAGCCGTCGCCAAATGCCACGACCGCGCGCTGGCAGCGGTTGTTGCACCGACGGCAGGTAACGCCGCCGAATTCGCGATGCTCGAAGCGCTCCACGGCATCGAGCCCGATAAACGACGTGCCGGCGTCGCCCTTGCGGCATTCCTCGCGCGCGAGCAGGGCGATACCGATAGCGCCCATCAGCCCCGGGTGGGGCGCACGCGTGACGGGTTTGCCCAGATACTGCTCGAATGCGCGCAGCACCGCGTCGTTTCGGAACGTGCCGCCCTGGACAACGACTTTGTCGCCCAGACGGTTGAGATTTGAAACGCGAATGACCTTGGTGAACACGTTCTCGATAATCGAACGGCAGAGACCGGCCATGATGTCGCCCGGACCCTTACCGCGCCGCTGCTCGGAAACGACGCTGCTGTTCATGAACACCGTGCAGCGGCTGCCGAGAACGGCGGGGGCTTTGGACGAAAATGCCTCGGTCGCGATATCCTCAACGGCTATTCCGAGGTTTTTGGCAAAACCCTCGAGGAACGAGCCGCAGCCCGCAGAGCACGCCTCGTTGACGACGATATCGGTCAGCACGCCGTGGTTGAGCCAGATGGCCTTCATATCCTGTCCGCCGATGTCGAGCACGAAGGTCGCATCGGGAACGCATGCGCACGCGGCGCGGGCGTGCGCGACCGTCTCGACCGTATGGTAGTCGGCGTGGAACGCGCGCGCGAAAAGCTCCTCGCCGTATCCCGTGGTGCCCACGGCATCGATCGCAAGCGTGACTCCCGCTGTCTCCCAGCGGTTCTTCAAGCTGACAAGACCCTGTTGGGCGACGTCGAGCGGTCTGCCGTTATTAGACGCGTAGAACGAATCGACAAGCTCACCCGCCTCATCGACCAGGGCGAACTTGGTCGTCGTGCTCCCCGAATCGATACCGAGCGCCACACGCACCGTCTCTCCGGGCGCATACGCATCCGGACCCTTTGCCGGCGTCTCTTTGCCATGGCGTGCCGTAAAATCCGCCTGCTCGGCAGGTGTGGCAAAAAAGGGCTGGGCAAGACGTCCCTCCCCGCTTGCGGGCGCGACCGTCTCGAGCTTATCCAGCCGGACAAAAGCGTCGGGAAGGTCGATCGGTTGGGACGATGCGAACATGTCGGTCAGCGACAGGGCGGCACCGCGCGCGACCATGATCTGCGGATCGCGCGGGACGATAACCTGATCGTCCGATAGATTCAGTTGCTCCCGGAACACGCGGACCAGTGTGGGGTTGTAGGCGAGCGTACCGCCCTCGAAGATTACCGGCGGCTCGATGTCGATACCCTGGGCCAGACCGCCGATCGTTTGGCGGGCGACCGCGTGAAGCGCCGAAAGCGCCAGGTCGGTGGTAGGAATGCCCTCGTTGAGCAGCGGCTGGATATCGGTCTTTGCGTACACGCCGCAGCGGCCCGAGACCTCGTGGACGGTCGTTCCCCGGCTTGCGAGCTGCTCGAACTCGCCCGATTCGGTGCCGACCCCCATGAGCTTTGCCATCTCGTCGATAAATGCACCGGTACCGCCTGCGCACGAGCCGTTCATGCGCATGTCGGCAACCTCAATGTCTCCCTTATCGTTGGTGCGGAAGAAGATCATCTTGGCGTCTTGGCCGCCCAGCTCGATGGCGCAGCGCGTCTGCGGATAGAACCTGCTGATCGCGAGCGCGTTGGCGACCACCTCCTGAACGTACGAGGCGCCCAGCGCGGTCGCGATATCGCGCGCACCCGAGCCGGTCACCGCAACGCGCAGTGACTCATGGGGAAAGCGCTCGGCGAGCTCGCCGAGCATGGCGCGCACGCTCGCTGTCTGACACGCCCCGTGGCGGCGATATCCCCACCACGCCTCGGTCATATCCTCGTGCATCGCGTAAACTTTGGTCGTCGTCGACCCTACGTCCAGTCCTACTAGCAACGCCATAATGCTCCGTCTCTCGCATTTTTCCCGCTAGAGATATACCACTCTACGTAATACAACAGACTGTTGTATTTAAACTCCGTATAAAAAGCGGCTGCCGAAACGCTTCAGCAGCCGCCGAATGCACCAACAGATTGTTCTGCGCGCTAGCACGTCGGGCAACGGAGCAGCACGGGCCCTCCGGTCATGCGCACCGCTCACGCCCGCGATGTCGTCGAGAGAGCTATCCACGCTTAGGGCTCCAACCAAGCAAGTCGCCCGCGCTCAGCAGATCCCTAAGCGAGCTACTCGCACTCAGGAGCCATAGCCTGCTCCAAGAGCTCGGCATGCTCCTCCTCGAAAACCGTCCCCACAGGGAAGGCGCGACGGAAGACGAAGTGGGAAATCGGACCGGCTACCAAAAGGTTCCACGGCAGCGCCATCACAAAATTATGCGGGATGTTGATCATCCAGATCGCGGGCACGGAATACAGGTTCGCAAGGATGCCGCCGGGCATGTGCGTCAGACCCTCGCAGGCACCGTACAGCGACATGATGATAACCATGGGAACAACCATGCAGGAGCTGACGGCGAGCGTCATGGCAAGCGGCGAGCTCTTGCCCGGCGTGACCAGGAATTTAAAGGCGAAGCCCTTAGCAAGGGGGCTGGCAACAAACCAGTCGCAGCACATGGCAAAAACGTAGGCAACGGGGAAGCCGAGCCACGCGGCGGCAACAACCTCGCCGTTGATGGCCCCATGCTGCAGGGCGACGTTGTAGATGCTCATCCAGAGCACCATGCAAAAGCACATGATAAAGGTGAACAGCAGGCTCTCTCGTTTGTTGATAGGCATAAAGGGCA
>CAUBQN010000081.1 GCA_958438125.1 uncultured Collinsella sp. | reverse complement strand
CACAACGGCCTGCGCTCCATCATCGACAAGATGGGCAGCCGCGACTTCAGCCGCATCCGCACCGGCATCGGCAACCCTCCCGGCAAGATGGCCGTCGCCGACTACGTTCTTAAGCAGCTGCGCGCCCGCGAGGCCGAGGATTTCCAGGACACCTGCGCCCGCGCCGCAGATGCCGCCGGTCTGGCCATCGTCCACGGCGTAATCTACGCCCGCGATCACGTAAACGGCGCCGCTTCCGCCAACGGCAAGCACTAGAACCTACTATTTAGGGACAGGTTTATTTTGGCAGGTTCTGTATGCGGAAACACCGCAGCGGCCGCACCGCAATAAACCCTGTGCCGCCATACATATGCAGCGCTCCAATGGGGGCCGGTCTCACCGATGTGCGAGGCCGGCCCCCTTTGCCGTTTTGCCTGATAAAACCGACCAAAATAAACCTGCCCCTATTTGGTAGGCCAAAGTGGATAAACCCTGCTCCCAACCGCCGAAGATACACGTAAGCGACATGTCCATGAGGGTATAATTTGCACCGTATGTCTGCACAACGCCTGTGCGCGTACGGTTTTATTCGGGCTACCGTCCATTTCCGTGGAGGCACGGTTCGGCGGCCCTAACAAGAGAGGGGTTCTATGTATAAGATCCTGGAGAAGACGCAGTTCTCGGAGAAGGTGTTCAAGTTCCGCATCGAGGCGCCTGCAATCGCCAAGCATGCGCACGCTGGACAGTTCCTCATGGTTCGCGCCAACGAGACGGGCGAGCGCGTCCCGTTTACCCTAGCTGGCTGGAACGGTGACGAGGGCTGGGTCGAGTTCATCTTCATGGTGATCGGCAAGACCACCGAGATGCTTTCCACTTACGAGGCCGGCGAGTCGCTGCGCGACGTCGTGGGCCCGCTGGGCGTTCCCACCGAGATGGCCGAGGGCCCCTGCGCCGTCATTGGCGGCGGCGTTGGCCTGGCAATTGCCTTCCCGGTCGCTAAGCACCTGGTCGAGACCGGCCACGAGGTCCACGCCATCATGGGCGCCCGCACCAAGGACCTCCTGCTCATGGAGGACCAGTTCCGCGAGCTCCTCGACGAGGACCACATCCATATCACCACCGATGACGGCTCCTACGGCGAGCAGGGCGTTGTCACCGCTCCGCTGGAGCGCCTGCTGCAGGACAAGGCCGTGAGCCAGGTCTTCTGCGTCGGTCCCGTTCCGATGATGAAGTTCTCGACCCTCACCGCCCAGAAGTACGACACCCCCATCACCGCGTCGCTCAACCCCATCATGGTTGACGGCACCGGCATGTGCGGCTGCTGCCGCGTCGAGGTGGGCGGCGTGACCAAGTTCGCTTGCGTCGACGGCCCCGACTTCGATGCCACCCTGGTCGACTGGGATGACCTTCGTGCCCGCCAGGCCGCTTACCGTTCCGAAGAGGGCGAGTCCCTCAAGGCCTATGAGGAAAAGAGCTGCGCATGCCACTAGTTAACGGTCGTTTCGTTGCCGATATGAAGTCGCCCCGCACCCCCGATAACGAGGAGCCGGCTGCCGAGCGCGCCTGCGACTTCCGCCCCGTCGACAAGGGCTTCACCGAGGAGATGGCGCTGGCCGAGGCCGAGCGCTGCCTCAACTGCAAGAAGCCGTTCTGTGTTGAGGGCTGCCCCGTCAACATCAACATCCCCCGCTTTATCGAGCAGATTCGCGCGAAGGACTTCGGCGGCGCTCTCGATACCATCCGCGAGGACTCCATGCTTCCCGCCATCTGCGGCCGCGTCTGCCCGCAGGAGAACCAGTGCGAGGGCAAGTGCATCCGTGGCAAGAAGTCCGAGCCCGTGGCCATCGGCCAGCTCGAGCGCTTCCTGGGTGACCGCCCCGAGCTCGCCTCCACGCCCAAGATGGCCCCCAAGAACGGCAAGAAGGTCGCCGTCGTCGGCTCCGGCCCGTCCGGCATCACCTGCGCTGGCGAGCTCGCCCGCAACGGCTTTGACGTTACCGTCTTCGAGGCCTTCTTCACCGGCGGCGGCGTGCTGGTCTACGGCATCCCCGAGTTCCGCCTGCCCAAGGCGGTCGTCAAGCGCGAGATTGACGGCTTGGAGGACATGGGCGTCAAGTTTGAGTACAACTCCGTCGTGGGCAACATGGCCACGGCCGAGGAGCTGTTCGAGCAGGGCTTCGACGCCATCTACGTGGCGACCGGCGCTGGCCTGCCCAAGTTCCTCAATGTCCCCGGCGAGAACCTGCCCAACGTCTTCTTCGCGAACGAGTACCTCACCCGCGTGAACCTGATGAAGGCCAACAAGTTCCCCGAGTACGACACCCCCACCAAGCACGGCAAGAACGTCGTCGTCTTTGGTGGCGGCAACGTGGCTATGGATGCCGTCCGTACCGCCAAGCGCCTGGGCGCCGAGCACGCCATCATCGCCTACCGTCGTACCGAAGACGAGATGCCCTGCCGTCGTGCCGAGCTGCACCATGCCAAGGCCGAGGGCGTCGAGGTTCTGCCGCTCGTCTCCCCGCTCGAGTTTGTCGCTGGCGAGGACGGCTCCGTGTGCGCCGTCAAGGTCCAGAAGATGGAGCTCGGCGAGCCCGACGAGTCCGGCCGCCGTCGTCCGGTGCCCATCGAGGGCGCCATCGAGGAGATCCCCTGCGACGTCGCGATCTCGGCTATCGGCACCAACGCCAACCCCTTCGCTGCCAAGATCGGCGGCAAGATGGAGCTCAACAAGTGGGGCTACATCGTCGCTGACGAGGAGACCGGCCAGACCACCGATCCCCGCATCTGGGCCGGCGGCGACATCGTCACCGGTGCCGCTACGGTCATTCTGGCGATGGGCGCCGGCAAGAAGGCCGCCGCTTCCATCACCAAGAGCCTGCTGGGCGAGTAATCACCTACAGCACTAGCCACCAAACGGCAAAGTCCCCGTCGAGCACACGCCCGGCGGGGACTTTTTTCTATGCCGGTCGACCGACCACCACAAAGGTGCCTGTCCCCTTTGCGGTGGTTTTGATCGGCTAGCCTTCGAGCTGCGCCACTTTGTAGCGGTAGGCTGCGGCGATGACATCCTTGCAACCCTCGCGACCCAGCTTGGCGCGGTTGACGACGATGTCCTTGCCGCTCGTCATCTTCCACTTTCCGGCACTGTAGCGCTTATAGAACGCCTCGCGCGCCTTCTGCTGCTGCTTGACCAGCTTGGCGCCCTTCTTTTTGTTGAGGCCGCGCTTTTTGCGCACGATCTCGACGCGGTCCTCAAAGGGTGCGGTCACCAGCACGGCAATGTGATTGGGGTTGCTGCGCAGCAGGTAATCGGACAGACGGCCTTCGATAATGCAGCTCTCGGTCTCGCCCAGATCCAAAATCACCTGGCTCATCTTTTGGAACAACTTGTCCGAGTACGAACGCGCATCGTAGCGGTCGGGCAGAAACGCCATATTCTCCACGGCCAGGCGCTCGTCGTAGGCAGCCATCTTGTCGAGCGACTCGCCCGCGCGCAGCGACGCACGCACCAGCAACTCGTTATCGTACAGCGGAATCCCCAGCTCATCGGCAAGGATACGGCCAATCTCGTGGCCCTCGGCACCAAAGTCGCGCGCGATGGTAATGACCACAGGACTCTTCTTGTTCTCCAGATCGCTCATCGCGATTCCTTTCTAACAGATGAGAAAAAGGCTGTCTATCGCCTTTTCTCACGATAGCGTACCAGGGAAAGCCAGGCTATGCGGCCACGATGCGACGTTGATATGCCCTCACCAGCAGCGAGATACCAAAGTTGAGCACAAAGTACATCGCAAACACCAGGCCGTAGAGCATAAGCACCTGCGACAGGTCGATCGCGTGGGCCATCACGACATTTGCCGTGTACATGAGCTCGGCCACGTTAATACCCGAAAGATACGAGCTGTCCTTGATGACGGTCGTGCACTGGCTAAACAGCGCCGGAATGATCGTCTTAAACGTCTGCGGCAGAATGATGTAGCGCATGGTGGCAAAGAAGCCGAAGCCCTGGCTCTGCGCTGCCTCAAACTGGCCGCGCGGAATCGAGTTGAGGCCGCCGCGCACAATCTCGGCCATAACAGCGCTGGTAAACAGCGTAAAGGCAATGGTCGAAATCACAATGTCCAAACCCTGCACCGTAAAGTAGATAAACAGGATCCACAGCAGGTTCGGCGTGCAGCGGAACAGCTCGATATAGGCGCTCACCAAAATACGGAACGGGCGGGGCGCATAGCTTTTAACGAGCGCCAGCACCGTGCCAAAGATGAGCGAGAAAAAGATCGACAGCGCCGAGATCTCGATCGTCTTAACAAAGCCGCCCCAAATGTAGAGCAGGTTGGTCGCGTTGAAGATTTCCATGCGCTAGGCCTCCTCTACGTTGTCGAGCCCCAGCTCGGCCAGGCTCACGCCGCGCGGACGCTCCTTTGAGCGGCGCTCGAGCCACTGCACCAGCATGGCGAGCGGAAAGCAGATGATGAAGTACATAAGGCAGCAGACGATGTATCCCTGCAGGTAACCGTACAGACTCACAAAGTTGTCGGAACGGTACATAAGGTCGCCGCCGGCCACAAGCGCCAGCACCGACGTGTTCTTGACCAGGTTGAGCGCCTGGTTACACAGCGGCGGCAAAATGATCTTGAACGTCTGGGGCAGCACGATGTACCAGTATGCCTGCGCACGGGTGAAGCCCTGGCTTTGGGCCGCCTCCATCTGACCGCGCGGGACCGCCTCGATACCGGTGCGGATGACCTCCGAAATGTAGGCCGCATGATACAGGCCCACGCCCAAGAAGCCCAGCACGAACGGCGCGATGCGCACCGGCTGGTCGGCACCGGTTATGGCCTGCAAAAACTGCGGTCCGGCCATATACATAAAGAGCACCTGCACGGGCAACGGGGTGTTCTGGTAAAACTCCACGTACACGCGGCTTATGGCACGCAGCACACGCGAACGGGTGGTAGAGAACACACCCAGCAGCGTGCCCAGTACCAGAGACAGCAACAGGCCGGCAACGACCACCTGCAGCGTCACGCCAAAGCCCTCCCAGAAGGGCCCCATGTTTTGAAATGTCGTCGACCAACGGTCGGCGTCAAATAATCCTTCGAGCATTTGATTCCTTCCTTGGACGATGCGCCTATACAAGGCCCCAGGTCTTGACCTCTTGGTCGAGCCAGCCGTCGGCCAGGCGATCGCAAATCACCTGATCGACCACGGCCGAAAGGTCGCAGCCCTTCTTGGTCGCCACGCCGTAGCCCTGCTCGCCAAACTTGACCTCGGGCTGCAGCAACTCAACGGTCTCGTTCATATAGCCGGCCAGCGTTGAGCGGTCCATGGCAAAGACGTCGATATTGCCGGCGTCGAGCGAACTCTTGATGATGGGGTAGCCGCTAAAGGCCCTAAACTCGGGCTTGCAGCTAAAGCCGTTGTCCTTGATCATCTGCTCGATCAGGCCCTGCGTGGTAGCACCCTGGCTCACGCCGATGATCTTGCCGTCCAGGTCCTCAATCGAGGTAAAACCCGAACGCTTCTTGACCATGAGTCCCACGTAGTCGGTGCGGTACGGCGTCGAGAAATCCCAGCTCTTCTTGCGCTCGTCGGTGATAGTGTAGGTCGCCGCGACCACGTCAAGTTGGCCGTTATCGATCAGCGGGCCGCGCGTCTTGGGCGTTACGTCGGTAAACTCGACAAGCTCCTGGGCGCGGGCCTCCTTGTAGCTCACGCCAAAGACGGCAGCGGCGATCTGGTAGCACAAATCGACTTCCATACCCTCAAAGCGGCCCTTGGCGGTGTCGTAATAGCCATAGCCGGGAACATCCTTCTTAACGCCGGCATTCAGATGGCCACGCGACTTGATGGCCGCAAGCTTGGACCCCTTGTCGGAGCCCTCGCCGCTGGTGGAGGCGCCGCAACCGGTAAGCGCGGTCCCCGTCAGCGCAAGCATACCGGCGCCCGCCAGCTTCAAAAAGTGACGGCGCGACACGGCCGCCCTCGTCATATCCGTCATGTCCATCACCGCGCCTAGTGCAAAATCTTGGACAGAAACTCGCGGCAGCGCGGGTTCTCGGGGTTATCGAAGAAGTGCTCGGGCGTGCCCTCCTCCAGAATGCGGCCGTCCTCCATAAAGATGACGCGGTCGGCCACCTGGCGCGCAAAGCCCATCTCGTGCGTCACGCAGATCATGGTGATGTCCTCCTGCGCGAGCTCAATCATAACGTCCAGAACCTCCTGGACCATCTCGGGGTCGAGCGCCGAGGTCGGCTCGTCAAACAGAATGATGGGCTGCTTGGTGCACAGAGCACGGGCGATGGCGATGCGCTGTTGCTGACCACCCGAGAGATTCTGCGGATACTCGCCGGCCTTATGAGCCATGCCGACGCGCTTGAGTGCGGCGATGGCGATCTCGGTCGCCTCCTCCTTGCTCTTCTTTTGCAGCTTGATGGGCGCGAGCGTCAGGTTGCCGAGCACCGTCATGTTGGGATACAGGTTGAACTGCTGAAACACCATGGAACTATACTTACGAGCCATCTCCAGGTGATTCTTCTTGGTGAGCGGCGTACCGTCGATGACGACCTCGCCCGACGTGGGCTCCTCCAGATAATCGACGCAACGGATGAGCGTCGACTTACCCGAGCCGGAAGGCCCGATCATTACGAGCTTCTCGCCGCGCTTAACGGTGAGATTGATATCTTTGAGCACATGCAGGTCGCCAAAGTACTTGTTGAGATGCTTGATCTCGATCATGTCTGCCATGAATGTCCCTTCCCTGCGTTTACACGAGTTGCACTATTGTACGGAAAGAACCACGTTTCCGCAGCCCACACTACATTCCCGTAAAGAACCCGCAACCTTTAACCCACTCATTGGGGACAGACTTAAATGAGT
>CAUBQN010000080.1 GCA_958438125.1 uncultured Collinsella sp. | reverse complement strand
TTCTCATAGGGCAGCCCATCGGAACTGGACGGGCGTCCAATTGCGTGTAATCGCGTTCCAATGCCTTGCTCAAATTCATATAAAACGCGTCCGCAACAAGCGTTGTAAAATCTAGTGATATGAGCATCCCGGTTGCTTCTGTGCTTCGATGCTCTCGTCTTTAGCGCCCTCCGTTCAGTGGAGGACTGACGGTAAGTGACGCATAACAAGAAAAGGGGGCAACCGCAAATGAAAGCAACCGAGGCAAATCTACTCGACCTTATGGGCGTGGCGAAGATGCAGTTCGTCATTCCCGTGTACCAGCGAGTTTACTCGTGGAGCGTAAAAGAGTGCGAGGTGCTTTGGGATGACGTTATGCGAGCGGGGCGTGATGGCGTATCGCACTTCGTGGGGTCGATGCTCTACATCCCCGAGTCCGAGAGCTCGGCCACGAGTATTTCGCGCGTGCTGCTGATCGACGGACAGCAGCGCATGACGACGTTTTCGTTGATGATTGCTGCCTTGGCTGACTATTTGGAGAGCAACCCCGACAAGGCCGGCTTCCTTGGAGACCTCAAGATCTCAGCGCTGCGGAAGAACTACCTCTTTAACGATGATGACTACAACGGTCTGGCGCGCTACAAGCTGGTGCTCTCGCAGGACGATAAAGAGACGCTGTTCTCCATCGTGTCTGGGTCTCCCGTGCCAGATGAAAAATCGGATCGGATCGTCGAGAACCATGCGTTCTTCCGTGAAAAGATGCACGGGAAATCATTCGACCCTGCAAGGCTTTGGGCGGGGCTAAACCGCGTACAGGTCATCGACACTAAGCTCACCGCTGGCGTTGATAATGCTCAGCTCATATTTGAGTCCATGAATTCCAAGGGCAAGCCGCTCACGCCTATTGACCTCATTCGTAACTACGTTCTTATGTCGCTCCCTAACGACGAGCAGACCAAGCTTTACGAGGGTTACTGGCATCCGCTCGAGCGTTTGTTCGGAAAAGGCGGCGAAGAAGAGTTCAATGCATTTATCTGGTACTGGCTGTGGCTTAAAGTTCCCAATAGGATGCCGAAGGAGAACGAGGCTTACTACGAGTTTAAGCGCTATTTCGCCGACGACTACGATGGTGACACCGAGGGCCTGCTTAAGGAGCTGCGCGGGTATGCACATAGATACGCCAGTCTGTTCCTTGGTAAGGAGAAGGACGACGGATTGCGCCGAGTGTTCGGCAGAATCGTAAGCCTCGACGTGAAGCAGATAAGGCCCCTCTTAATGTTGCTTTATTCGGTTTACGAGGGGAATGGACTAGACCGCAATGCGTTTTTACGTATCTGCGAGACTATCGAGTCGTTTCTGTTCAGGCGAGCGGTTTGCGGCAGACTTACCACGGGCCTAAATAATTTCTTTGCCGGCATGTATCGCAATCTCGAGCAGCAGGACGATATCGAGGAGTACGTTACGGCGATGCTCCTTATCCACAGCAGCGGTATGACCGCATACTTTCCGACAGACGAGCATTTTGTCGAGGAGTTTAAGACGCGTGACTGCTACAACCGCTTCTCTAAAAAGCGCTATTACCTGGAACGCATAGAGAACTGGCACCACCCGAAGGAGCTCATCTCAGCCGACGATTACCAGATCGAGCACATCATGCCCCAGACGATCGATGATGAGCACGGCTGGAAGGAATCGCTTGGTGAGAACTGGGAAGACGTCCACGACAGACTGTGCAACAACTTGGGAAATCTTACGCTGACGGGCTACAACCAGGAGTACTCAAACCGGTCGTTCTCGGACAAGCTCAATCTGCCTGACGTCGGATTTAAGTGCAGCCCGCTCTACCTAAACAAATCGATTGTCTCGCATGAAAAATGGGGTGAGGAAGAGATTGGGCAGCGCGCGGACGAGCTGGCGAAAGAAGCGTGCGAGATATGGAAGTATCCAGACCTTCCGGCAGACGTCGTCGACAAGTACCGTCCTTCTCGTGGGGAGTCTGACGAGGCTCCTGTCTGGACTCTGCAGGAGAACCACCCCACCTTTGCCGAAGGTGGGCTCAACCAGAAGCTTTTCGATGAGGTGTGCGAGTCCGTTCTGAGTGGTAACCCTTCGTGGGAGTCCTACATAGCCAAGTACTATGTAGGCTTTAGGTCGGGCAAGCGAAAACTGCATGCCGTGCTGGAAGGCAGGACTAGCAACGGTGGCTGGATTGCCGTTGGCTTGGCAAAGAGCGTGGATGATCTAACGGATCCAGAGGACATGTGCCAGGACAAACGTACACAGGGTGGATTTGGCCCGGGCCTACCAACCTATGTTGCTCTTCGGAATGCCGATGACATTCCCGCGGTACTCGATCTTATAAAGCAGTGCTAGGCAAGGGCCGGGAATCTAATTCTCTGCCCTTGCCATCTCGGAATTGCCGATGGCTTGTCTGCCCGCCTTCACCCCCCCCGCAATCCCGCGCGCCGCGCTCAGCAGCTCGTACTCCCTCTGGCTCTACTGGCGCAGCTTGGCCGCGCGCACGGCGTCGCGGCACAGATCCAGAGACACTTCGGTTCCCTCGCAGAAGCACTCGAGGGCAAAGGTGCCCGAGCGCTTGCGATGCACGCGCTGTCGGCGAAGAGCTATCGGCTAGACGATTCGCGCGGACAGCGGCTAAAGCGGGCGTGCGATAAATCAATAATTGATGAGAACGAACACGTGTTCGTTTATATGGTAAGATATATGCCAGCGGGAGCGATTTCATTCGATATCGTTCTTGCCTGTATTTTTTACTTTCGCATGCTGTCGACGCGGGCTTCGAATCCAGAGAGGGCGATTGCAGTGCTATACGAATTAAAATAGATCTCTAATGCTTGATTAAGACCATGTCTATGTCAAAAGACATACAAAAGTGTTAGTCTTTTGACATGAAACACTTTGATGAAATATTCGAACTGGCGGCAGATGGCTACGGCATCGTGACTACTGCACAGGCACGTGAGATTGGCGTAACCACCGGAGAACTGAGTCGATGGTGTGCCACTGGGAAATTGATGCGCCGAGGACATGGGGTGTACAAGCTCGCCCAATGGGTTCCGACGCCCCGTGATGTCTTTGCGGAGGCAGTGGCTCTTGTTGGTGACGAGGGTTTCCTGTGGGGCGAATCAGTGCTGTCTATGCACGCACTTGCACTTGTTGATCCTCGTGCCGTGACCGTAGCAACACCAAAGCGTGTTCGCCGCAAACTGCCGGCTTGGGTAAAAACAGTGTGCGCTCCAGAGAATGCGAAAACGACGTCCTATGAAGGAATCCCTTCTCAATGCGTTGCCGATGCGATTGAGGCTTGTAAGGGGTCCGTTATGACCGAACGCCTCATCGAGGCAACCAAGCACGCTCGAGCCGAGGGCCTTATTACCTCCAATGAGCATGAGAGACTGATGAAGGAGCTGTCGTGAAGGAAGTCAAGAAGCCAACCAGCAGACGTAACCTTGACATAGCGATAGACCGACTCTGCACTGATTTGGGCGAAGAACCGGGCCGCGTTAAAAGGCTCATTGCGGCCGTTGTTGTTGGACAAATGCTACCCGATGGAGCCGCAAAGGGTGGAAATGCCCTGAAGATTCGCTTTGGGAAAGATGCCACGCGGTTCTCGCGCGACCTCGATACCGCCAGGGCATCCTCGCTGAACGATTACATGACGAAGCTTGAAGATTCGCTCACTATAGGCTGGAACGGATTCTCGGGTGCCATTGTTCCGAGGGAGCCCGCATCTCCGAAGGGAATTCCAACTGCTTACGTCATGCGTCCGTTCGAAATCAAGATTGCCTACAATGGTAAATCGTGGATGACGCTGCCGCTTGAGGTCGGTCATAACGAAATCGGCGACGCCGACGATCCCGATATGGTTTCCTCGCCTGAAGCTGCGGCAATATTGAAAGGTCTCGGGTTTCCCGAACCGGGGCCGGTTCCGTGCATGAGGCTCGAGCATCAGATTGCCCAGAAACTTCATGCTGCGAGCAGCCCCGGCAGCGAGCGCGCCCATGATCTGATAGATCTCCAGATTGCAATTTCCAACGGGGAAATTGATTACCCAAAAACTCGAGAGGTCTGTATCAGACTCTTTGCGTATCGTGCGGAGCAGGAGTGGCCTCCAATGATTTCGAGGGGAGTGGGCTGGGACTCACTGTATTTCTCCCAGGCGGAAGGACTTAACGTTTTGCCGACTGTCGATGATGCCGTGGCATGGGCGAACGACTTGATTGCCAAAATCGATTCTGCTCGTTAGTGACACTGCCGAGATCTCTCGCTTACGCCATCGCGATCCCGCGCGCCACACTCAGCAGCTCATACTCCCTTTGACTCCACTGATGCAGCTCAGCGGCGTTGACGGCGTCGCGGCACAGGTCCAGGAACACCTCGGCGCCCTCACAGAAGCACTCGCGGGCAAAGTCGCCCGAGCCGTCCGCAACGCACACGCCGTCGGCAAACAGCTTCCAGCTGGACGGCTCACGAGAGTTATCTCCGAGCAGCTTGATCTGCAGTACGTGTGGGTTGCCGGCGGTGTAGAGCTCTTCCTCGAGCACCTGCACCGTAAAGCGCATCTGGTGGGAGAGGCTGCTCTTGACCATGGCCGAGGCGTAGCCGTTCGGCTTGTCCAGAAGATGCATTCGTTTTGGCTTGGTTGCCAGGTTGTGGAAGTTGCGCTCACTGCGCACAGAGAAATTGTCCATACGGACTCCTTTCATCGATGTTGGCAGGGCCACCGTGCCTCTTGGCCGGTTGGCGTCGGGATCGTGGAGCCAACTCTCTACCCCGACTCTGGATAAAACGTGCCCGCTCCTTGTGGGCAAGAGGAAGTCTATCAGCGCACGCGGACAAAAATCAACCCCGTGCGGCAATGAGCGCACGGGGTTGATTTGGTCTACGACCCTCAATTTTTGGCATTTGTTATTCGTCGTCCCCGTCGTTGGGGTCGCCCTTGAGGGTGTTGATGTCCAGGTACTGGTTATCGTCCTCTTTTTGCTGGGTCTCCGACTCCGCTTGGGTGGGGCCGCGGAACAGCTGGAATCCCTCAAACGCAATGACACCGAGCAGGGCAATGATAATGGCGATAAAGGCAACCTTGACTGCCTGCGGAAATTCCGAGAAACGCAGCGCCTTTTCCTCGGCGTAATAATCGGCGAAGCGCTCTTCGCCCGTGCTTTTGGTATACGCCGGCGCGGACGCGGCCTCCGGGTCATATTCCGGTGCGGGCGTGGCAGCGTACGGATCGTTGAGATAATCGCTCGGTGCGGTGCCATAATCCTCGGTCTCGATGCGACTGGTGCCAGCATAGCCATCGGAATAATCGGAATATGCCGCACCGCCCTCATAGTCCGCGGCGCTCGTGTTGGCGGCAAAAAGCGGATTAACTGGAACGTCGAGCGCCGGCATGCCGGTAGAGGTCTCATCCAGATCGGCTGCAGCCCAGGAATCGTAGGCAACCTGATGGGCAACGGGCTCATCGAGCCTTGCGACCGGAGGCTTGCGTGCCGCAGGAACAGGCAACTGCTGGGCGCTGTACATAACGGTGCTGTCGGCCGATTTGCCCTGCGTCGCTGCAGCGAGAAATGCCGCCGTCTCGGACGGGTCGCTTGCGGGGCGGGGAGCGGGCGTGGACGCCGAAGTGGGTGCGGGCGTAGGCGCGGGCGTCGAAACAGCCGGCTGCGCAGGAGTCGGCGCAGATGCGGTCTTAGGCGCAAGTGCGGGATTGGGGCTTGACGGGCGAGCCCCGCCGCCGCCCATGAGTTCGTCGGCGGTCCACGGGCGATCATCCATCACGTCGTCAAGGCTTAGCGAAAACAGGTCGTCTTCACCCTCATCGAACATGCGGTGCACATGTCCACCAATTGCCGGAATCAATCCGCGACCGGTGCATGATGCCTTGCTCAACGCCATTCTGTTCCATCCTTTCGAAATACTAATGACATCGATTATATGGAACTTCCCAAGCGGCCCGGTCTTGGATTCGTGCTTTCCAGAACTCGCACCCAAAAGGGGAGGGGCAATCCAGGCGAGTGCCTACTTGTCGCCGGCCGCCGCCTTGGCCTCATTGAGGTAGCTATAGAAGCTGTACTTGGAGATGCCAAAGAACTCGCAGGCGCGCTCGCTCGACTTGGAAATGAGGAAGGCGCCGCGACGGTCGAGGTAGCCAATGGCACGAATGCGCTCGTCTTTGGTCATGAGTGCCGCGGGCTTGCCCACAAACTGCTCGCACTCGTGCAGCAGGTCCTCGAGCAGGTCGCCGATGTTCTTGGTAATGGGCTCGGGCTCGGTATAGCCCGTGCCGCCGGTGCCGGTAAAGGCGTCGAGCGAACGCTCAAAAGCCTTCATAAGCGTAATGTCAAAGTTGATGCCCAAAATGCCGACGGGCTTGCCTTCGTCGTTGCGGATAAAGATGGTCGAGGACTTGAGCAGCTTGCCATCGGTGGTTTTAGTGAGGTACGGCTCGCGGTCGTGCACGTCGGTGGTGCCCTCGTGCATGGACTCAAACACGATATGGCTGGGGCCGTCACCCAGTTTGCGCCCGCTGACGTGACCGTTTTCGATCACTACGATGGAGTGGTCCACGTCATCGGTCTCCAGATCGTGGACGACGATTTCGCAGTTGGGGCCAAATTGGAGCGCCAGGCCGTGTGCAAGGCGCTTATAAAACTCAATCTGTGCGGGGGTCATAGGTGCCTTCCTAAAAATTAGTTTGGGCTCACTGTGCCATAAACCACACTTGACCGCAAACAAATCCATCAACAAGGCAATTCATAACCGTTCGGCGGCGAAAAGGTACCGATTACGGCAACAAACAATTTGTTAGGTTTGCCAATCAAAAAGTGTGATAGAACAGTGCTAACAAACTTTTTGTTTGGCATCCACATAAAAGTTCAG
>CAUBQN010000079.1 GCA_958438125.1 uncultured Collinsella sp. | reverse complement strand
TGTGACCTCCCGGTTATCAGCCGGACGCTCTAACCAACTGAGCTACAGGTCCATCATGGTGGAGGTTAGGGGAATCGAACCCCTGACCTCAGGCTTGCAAAGCCCGCGCTCTCCCAGCTGAGCTAAACCCCCACGGAGACAGTAATAAACACCCCAGCGGCGACTCGGCTCTCGCTGGGGTGTTTATTGCGAAAGAAAGTGGTGGACCTGACAAGATTCGAACTTGTGACCTCCCGGTTATCAGCCGGACGCTCTAACCAACTGAGCTACAGGTCCATCGCGCAAGGGATATATTAGACGAGTCGTTACGCGCGCGTCAACAACTTTTTTGAAAAACTTTGGAGTGTGCCCGCCGAGCGGGCACGGGGTCCAAGGTTGTCAAAAAAGCGGTCGGCGCGCAGTGCGCCGACCGCCGATATATGGGGTCTGATATTTTCTACCGCTAGGGCCTCTTACTCGTCGAGGAGATCCTCCGGCATGTCGTTGCCGTCGCCTAGGTCGACTGGAGCCTCTTCGGCGTCGGCTGCGGCCTCGGCACCTTCGCCCTCGGGCTTCTCTTTGGCCGCCGTCATGCGGGCTACGGCGCAGATGCGGTCGTTGTCGTCGACGGTCATCATCTTGACGCCCTGGGTGGCGCGGCCAGTCTGGCTGATCTCGTCGGTCTTAACGCGAATGACCGTCGCGCCCTCCGTCACGATGAACAGCTCGTGCTGCGGACCCACCGTCTTCATGGCCGCAAGGTTACCCTTACGCTCGGTCATTTGGATGGTGTAGACACCCTGGCCGCCGCGATTCTGCTCCGGGTAGTCCGCAACCGGCGTGCGTTTGCCGTAGCCGCGCTCGGTGATAACGAACAGATCGCCGTTGCCGTTAGTGACTTCCATGCCCAGAACGCTCACGCCGTCCTTCATACCGATACCGCGAACGCCGCTGGTATCGCGGCCGGTGGCGCGCACCTGCTCCTCGGAGAACATGATCGCCTTGCCCGCGGTGGTGGCCAGGATAATCTTGTCGCCCTCGCGCACGCGGCGCACGTTCAGTAGCGCGTCGTCGTCACGCAGGTTGATAGCGATCAGGCCATCACGGCGGCTACGATCGTAAGCGCTCATCACGGTCTTCTTGACCATGCCACTCTTGGTGGCAAACATCAGGTACTCGTCGGCCGGGAACTCGCGGCAGCTGATGACGCTCGCGATCTTCTCGCCCTCCTCGAAGGGCAACAGGTTGACGATCGCGGTACCGCGCGCCTGGCGCGTACCCACCGGCAGCTCGTGCACCTTCAGGCGATAGACCTTGCCCTTGCTCGAGAAGAACAGCACGTACTCGTGCGTGGACGCGATGAACATCTCGTCGATGACGTCGTCCTCTTTGAGGTTGACGCCCGACACGCCCTTGCCGCCGCGCTTCTGGGCGCGGTAGGCGGCCACCGGGATACGCTTAACGTAGCCGGTGTGGGTGATGGTCACGACCATGTCCTCGTCGGCGATGAGGTCCTCGACATCCAGGTCCTTCTCAACCTGGCTGATTTCGGTACGGCGCTTGTCGCCAAACTTCTTGGAGATCTCGCGCATCTCTTCCTTGATGACGCCCAGAATCTTCTCCTCGTGCGCCAGCAGGTCCTCGTAGTAGGCGATGGCGCGGCGCAGGCCGTCCAACTCTTCTTGGATCTTGTCGCGCTCCAGGCCGGTCAGGCGGCGCAGCTTCATCTCGAGGATGGCCGTGGTCTGCTCGGGCGTAAAGCCAAAGCGTTCGATCAGTCGGCTGCTGGCCTCGGAGTCGGTCTGCGAGGAGCGGATGATGCTGATGACCTCGTCGATATGGTCAAGGGCCATCAGGTAGCCCTCGAGGATATGCGCGCGGGCCTGGGCCTTCTTAAGGTCGAAGCGGGTGCGGCGGGTGACGACGTCGACCTGGTGGTCGATGTAGTGCTGCAGCATCTCGCGCAGGCTCAGGCATTTGGGAACGCCGTTGACGAGTGCCAGGTTGTTGGCGCCAAAGGTCGTCTGCAGCGAGGTGTACTTATACAGGTTGTTGAGCACGACCTGCGGAATGACGCCCTTCTTGAGCTCGATGACCAGACGGATGCCCTTCTGGTTGGACTCATCGCGCATATCCGAGATGCCCTCAATGCGCTTGTCGTTGACGAGTTGGGCGATCTTCTCCTGCAGGGTGCCCTTGTTGACCATGTAGGGAATCTCGGTAAAGACCAGGCGGCTGCGGCCGGTCTTGGTGGACTCCACATGTGCCTTGGCACGCACGGTAATGGAGCCGCGGCCGGTCTCGTAGCTCTGCTTAATGCCGGCGCTGCCCATGATGATGGCGCCGGTGGGGAAGTCCGGACCGGGCATGATCTGCATGAGCTCGTCGACGGTGGCGTCGGGGTTGTCGATCAGGTAGCAGGTGGCCTCGATCGCCTCGGTGAGGTTATGCGGGGCGATGTTGGTGGCCATGCCGACGGCGATGCCCTGGCTGCCGTTGACCAGCAGGTTGGGGAAGCGCGCAGGCAGTGCCACGGGCTCGGCGAGCGATTCGTCGTAGTTGGGCTGCCAGTCGACGGTATCCTTCTGCAAGTCACGCAGCAGTTCCATGGCGGGCTTGGCCAGGCGGCTCTCGGTGTAACGCATGGCCGCCGCGCCGTCGCCATCGATGTTGCCGAAGTTGCCGTGACCGTCGATGAGCGGCGTGCGCATGGAGAACCACTGTGCCAGGCGGACCATGGCCTCGTAGACCGCAGAGTCACCGTGCGGGTGGTACTTACCGATAACTTCGCCGACCGTCCAGGCCGACTTTTTGTGTGGGCGGTTGGGGTAGATGCCGCTCTCGTTCATCGCGTACAGGATGCGGCGGTGTACCGGCTTTAAGCCGTCGCGCACGTCCGGCAGGGCACGCGCTGTGATAACCGACATCGAATACTCGATGAACGACTGCTTCATCTCGCGACCGAACTCCGAAATCTGGAGCTGGCCGCCGTTGATGTCCTCGCCGGCCGAGGCGCCACGATCGACTTCGCCAAAGCTCTCCTCGAGCTCACCGTCGTCGTCCTCTTCCTCATCATCATCGGCATCGGGGTTATAGGCGTCCGGATCGCCGTCCTCGCCCTGCTCAGCACGGGCAAGCAGGCGCTTCAGATCATCGGGCATACCGGCATCGCCGGCCTCGTCCATACCCTCGTTATTGTTGATATCGTCTGCCACGTTACCTCCTCTTAAGCGTCAAGGAATCGTGCATCATGTGCATGCTTCTCGATGTACTCGCGGCGATAGCCGACCTCGGAACCCATCAGCTCGCGCACGGCGCGGTCCGCCACCACGGCGTCCTCGATCGACACACGCTGCAGAATGCGGGTCTTTGGGTCCATCGTCGTCGAGGCAAGCTGTTTGGGGTCCATCTCGCCCAGGCCCTTGTAGCGCTGGACGGTATAGCCCTTGCGCTTTTTGGTGATCTTGCCGTCCTTGGCCTTGCCGTCCTCGTCGTTATCATCGGGGTTCAGGCCCAGACTCTGGATGGTATCGCGCAGGATCTCGTCTTCGGGCTGGCGGCCGTTGGGATACACGTAGTGGATCTTGTTGCGCACCTTAATGCCAAAGATGGGCGGGCAGGCAACATAGACGTAGCCGGCATCGATCAGCGGACGCATGTACTTGTAGAAGAACGTCAGCAGCAGGATGCGGATATGCGCGCCGTCGACGTCTGCATCGGTCATGATGATGATCTTGTGGTAGCGCGCCTTGGTGATATCGAAATCGCCGCCGTCGCCGGCACTCGTCGTGACGCCGCAGCCGATCGCGGTAATCAGCGACTGGATGGTGTCACTCGAGAACGCGCGATGGTCACCAACGCGCTCGACGTTCAAAATCTTGCCGCGCAGGGGCAGAATCGCCTGGATGTCTCGGCGACGGCCGTCCTTGGCCGAACCGCCTGCCGAGTCGCCCTCTACGATGAAGAGCTCGGTCAGCTCGGCATCGCGCACCGAGCAGTCGGCGAGCTTACCGGGCAGGGACGCCGTCTCGAGCAGGCTCTTGCGGCGGGTCGCCTCGCGCGCCTTGCGGGCGGCATTGCGCGCCTTGCAGGCCTGCTGCGCCTTCTTGACGATCTCGCGAGCGGGCTTAGGGTGCTCCTCGAGGTAATCGGCAAGGCCGTCGGTCACGATCTTGAGCGTCAGCGCGCGCATATAGGAGCTGCCGAGCTTGGCCTTGGTCTGGCCCTCAAACTGCGGATCGGGCAGCTTGACCGAGATAACGGCCGAAAGGCCCTCGCGCACATCGTCGCCGGTCAGATTGGCGTCTTTTTCCTTGAGCAGGTTCTGCTTGCGCGCATAGTCGTTGATCACGCGGGTGAGCGCGGTGCGGAAGCCCTCAAGGTGCATGCCGCCCTCGGGGGTGTAGATGTCGTTGGCAAACGACATGACGTTCTCGCCGTAGCCGCTATTCCACTGCAGGGAAACCTCAACCTCGCCCATCTTGGCCACAGGTGCGTCCGGGTCCGATTTGCCCTCGATGTAGACAGGCTCCTTAAAGGCCTCGGGGACGTCCTTGCCCTCGTTAAGGAACTTGACGAAGTCGATGATGCCGCCCTCGTAGCAAAACTCCTCCACGTGGGGAGTAGACTCGCGCTCGTCAGTCAGCACGATTTTGAGGTTCTTATTGAGGAACGCCGTCTCCTGCAGACGGTTGTGCAGCGTATCGAAATCGTAAATGCAGGTCTCGAAGATCTCGTCGTCGGGCCAGAAGGTGACGGTGGTGCCCGTCGAATCCGAGGTGCCCACGACCTCCATCTTCTTGACGGTCTTGCCGCGCGAGAACTCCATCTCGTAGGTGTTGCCGTCGCGACGAACCTGAACGACCACGCGCTTGGACAGTGCGTTGACGACGGAGATGCCAACGCCGTGCAGGCCGCCCGAGACCTTATAGGCCGAATTATCGAACTTACCGCCGGCGTGCAAAATCGTCATGACGACCTCGAGCGTCGGGATCTTTTTAACAGGGTGCTCGTCGACGGGGATACCGCGCCCGTTGTCGACGACCGTGATGGAGTTGTCGGCGTGGACCGTCACCTGGATCTCGGTGCAGAAACCGGCCATGGCCTCGTCGACGGAGTTGTCAACGATCTCCCACACCAGGTGATGCAGACCGCTGGCGCTCGTCGAGCCGATATACATGCCCGGGCGCTTACGAACGGCCTCGAGACCTTCGAGAATCTTAATCTCGCCGCCATCGTAATCGTTTTCGTTTGCCACACGTCCTCCTTCAGTCAAGAAAATGTGTACAGCCTTACTAGTTTATCGTAAAAAAATACCCTCGGGAACGAGGGTATTTGGCTCTACAAGGCCACCAGATGCGATTTAAGGCTCTTTTTTGCTTTGCACGCCCTTGGCCCACTCGGCACTGGCTCTCATGGCGTTCTCGAGGGCCTCGCGCAGTTTTTGGTCTTCGATGGGCGCCACTTGGCGCTCAATCTCGGTGCGCTCGGCATCGCTGAGGTCGGCGTGTGGGGCCGGCGGGCGCTCGGTCGCCGCTGGGCGAAGGCGCTCCTTGGCGGCGGGCGGCGTGTGACCGGGCGCGGTGGTTTTGAACACCAGGCCATCCACATGCGCACCGGCGCGCTCCATGCGCGCGCGGATGATCTCGCGCAACAACGTCATTTCCTGCGTCCACGAGGGCGAGTCGAGATATACCAGCAGCTCATTGGACTCGGGCAGGTAGCGCAGGCCCGTCACATGCCGCCCCTCGCGCGTGCCCGAGCACACCGCGTTCCACGCGCGATAGACCGCGCGCGACTCCTCGGCGGCCTCCATCTGCGCACGGCGCTCAGGGGTCGCAGCCGCCAGGATGCGCTGGCGTTCTGCGTTCAACAAGCCACTGAAGGCGACCGTTTCGCTCTCGCGCTCGTAATTAGCACGTCTCACCCATGCTCACCACCTTGGCTCGATCAAGCAGGTCATCGGTAAAGTACCCCAGGTTGGTCGTGGTTATGACCGTCTGGATATCATCGCCGATCAGCCGCAGGAAAGCACCGCGGCGTTCGCCGTCGAGTTCGCTCATCACGTCGTCCAAAAGCAGCAGTGGGGCGGTGCCCAGGACATCGCGAGCCACGGCCACCTCCGCCACCTTCCAGGCCAGAACCAACGTTCGCTGCTGACCTTGGCTGGCAAATGAACGGGCGGAGCGACCCGCCACAGCAAACTCAATCTCGTCGCGATGCGGTCCCACCAACGTCACGCCGCGGCGAATTTCCTCGTCGGCGTGCTCATCAAGGGCAGCCAGCATGCGCTCGTACGCCCAGCCCTTCAGCTCTTCGCGATCATCGACCTGGGGCAAATCCCCCAGCGTGGACGCATAGGACACGTTGGCGGCTTCACCGGACGCCACTTGCCCGTAGGCAGTACGCACATGGCCCGCCAGCCGGTCGAGCAGGGCCAACCGGTGCACGAGCAGAGCCGCGCCCGCGCGGGCAATCGAATCGTTCCACGCGCCGAGCATCTCGCGGCAGCACCAGGCCTCCTTGAGCAAGGCGTTACGCTGGGTCACGCAGCGACCATAGGTGCTCGCAAGATCGGCATAGCGTGCGCTCAGTTGCATGCCAAAGTCGTCGAGGGCGGCGCGGCGCACACTGGCGCCTCGCTTAACCATGTCCAGATGGTCGGGGCAAAACAGCACGCTCGGCAGAACCCCGCGCACACCGGCGGCAGAGCATCTCTTGCCGTTGCGGCTAAACGAGCGTTTACCGTCCTCCGCGCTCAATCCCATATCAAGCACGCGGCCGTCGCCCTCGAGCCTCAGCTCGACCTTGCACGAGCCCACGCCGTCATGGACGAGCTCGGCTGCGGTCGGATGCCTAAACGAGGCGCCGCTCGTCAGCAGCTGCAGCGCCTCTATGAGATTGGTCTTTCCCGCCGCGTTGGGTCCCGCAAGTATCGTCACGCCCTCGTCCAGGGCAAGGCGATAGCTATCGAAGCTGCGGTAGTGCGCGACGGAAAGATCGCGGGCGAACATGGTCATAGGGCAGTTGCTAGATGCGGACCGGCATGACCAGGTACAGGTAGTTGATCTTGTCGTAGGACTTGAAGATGCCCGCCTGCGAGTAGCTCTTGAGCTCCAGCGTGATCTCCTTCTCCTTGGACAGGG
>CAUBQN010000078.1 GCA_958438125.1 uncultured Collinsella sp. | reverse complement strand
CCATGAAGCTCAACCCGCACGGCGACGCCGCGATCTACGAGACGATGGTGCGTCTGGCCACCGGCAACGAGGCACTGCTCGCCCCCTTCGTGGAGTCGAAGGGCAACTTTGGCAAGTACTATTCGGGCGATCTGAGCTACGCCGCTTCGCGTTATACCGAGGCCAAGCTCTCCCCCATCAGCGCCGAAATCTTCAAGGACATTGACAAGGACCCGGTCGACTTCGTCGACAGCTACGACGGCGCCATGAAGGAGCCGCGCCTGCTGCCCACCACGTTTCCCAACATCCTTGTCTCGGCCAATAAGGGCATCGGCGTCGCCATGGCATCCGACATCTGCGGTTTCAACCTCAACGAGGTCTGTACTGCCACGATGCACTACCTGCAGGATCCCGACTGCGACCTGCTCGAATACATGCCCATGCCCGACTTCTCGACCGGCGGCGAGATCATCTACCGCCGCGAGGAGATGGAAAAGATTATCGAGACCGGCCTTGGCAGCTTCCAGATCCGCTCCCGCTGGCGCTGGATTCCCGAAGAGCGCATCATCGAGGTCTACGAAATCCCCTACACCACCAAGACCGATGTCATTATCGAGCGCATCGTCAAACTCTCCAAAGAGGGCAAAGTCAAGGAGATTGCTGACATCCGCGACGAAACCGACCTCTCGGGTTTGCGCATCGCCATCGACCTTAAGCGCGGTGTCGACCCCGACAAGCTCATGGCCAAGCTCTATCGCTCGACCACGCTGCAGGATTCGTTCTCGTGCAACTTCAACGTGCTCGTCGACGGCTATCCCCGTGTTATGGGCGTGCGCCAGATTCTGCACGAGTGGGTCAAATGGCGTATTGAGTCCACGCGTCGCCGCATTAACTTTGACCTGGGCAAAAAGTCCGAGCGCCTGCACCTGCTGCACGGCCTCGAGGCGATCTTGCTCGACATCGACAAGGCCATCGCCATCATCCGCGGCACCAAGCTCGAAGCCGAGGTCGTGCCCAACCTTATGAAGGGTTTCGACATCGACGAGACCCAGGCCGAGTTTGTTGCCGAGCTTAAGCTCCGCAACATCAACGAGGAGTACATCCTCAACCGCACCAAGGACATTGCCAAGCTTGAGGGCGAGATTGCCGAGCTTGAGGAGATCCTCTCCAGCGAGGAGAACATCAAGGAGGTCATCAGCGACGAGCTGGCCGCGGTCAACAAGAAGTATGTGATGCCGCGCCGCACGGGCAGGGTCGAGCCCCATGAGGTTATCGAAGTAAGCTTGGAGCCCGAGGTCGAGGAGTACCCGGTTACCATCATGCTTTCGCGCGATGGCTACCTTAAGAAGATGACGGACCGCGTACTCAAGAAGGCGACCACGCTCAAGTACAAGGACGGCGACAAACCCTTTATCGAGCTCCCGTCCTCCAACACCCACGAGCTGCTGGTCTTTACCAACAAGAGCCAGGTGTACAAGTGCAAGGTTGCGGCGTTTGAGGACACCAAGTCGGCCCAGCTGGGCTCGTACCTGCCCACCGATCTTGAGATGGAACCCGACGAGAGCGTCATCTGGGTCATCGACCCCGAGGACTATAAGGCCGACGTGCTGTTTGTCTTTGAAAACGGCCGCGTGGTGCGCGTCGCGCTTTCTGGATACGTCACCAAGACCAACCGCAAACGCCTCAAGAACGCCATCTACGGCGGCAGCAAGCTGCTGTATGCCCAGGTGCTCAAGGAAGATCGCGACATCGCGCTGGTCTCGAGCGACTATCGCTTGATGAACTTCAACACGTCGCTACTCAAGACCAAGACGACAACCAACACGCAGGGCGTCCAAGCCTTTACGGCCAAGAAGGGCCGCTCGGTCACCACCGTCGGCACAACCGAGGAGATTCTTGGCGCCGGCGTCTCGGCCGAGAAGTTCACCGCACAGAGCCTGCCTTCTGCCGGTGCCCTCATGAAGGAAAACGACATGCCGAGCCTGTTTGACTAGGTGCCACGGCAACGAGACCGTTAGATACTTCTCAAAGCGACGAGGCCCGGAACGCAACGGCATTGCGCCCGGGACTCGTCGTTTTTCTTCTCAACTATTTTTTAACGCAGATAAATTGATTTCTGCTTATTTTTCTGCGTAAAAAATGTCAGCGTCACTGCTTCGATGCCCATTGGTCAGTCGTTAGCAAAACTTGCAAAAGTTAGCAAAAGTTGCAAAAATTAGCAAAACTTGCAAAGGAGCTACCATGGAGTACAGCAAGAACCCCTTTACCCCAACATTTGGAAGCGTCCCTCCCTTTCTAGCGGGTCGCGAGCATATTCTGCGTGACATCAACCGTGGCTTTATCAACGGCCCGGGAGATCCCAACCTGTCGACCATTTTTACGGGCGCAAGGGGAACGGGCAAGACGGCGCTTCTCTCGCTCCTTTCAGAAACGGCGCTTGAACACGGTTGGATCGCAGCAAATGTCTCCGCCATGCCAGGCATGCTCGAAGATATTATCGAGCGAACCAAAGAAGCCGCAGATAGCTACCTCTCACAGCCTCATGCGCGCATAAACGGCGTTCAAATTGGTCCAGTGGGCATCGATTGGACATATGCTCAAGAGGCCCAGGGCAACTGGCGCACACGTATGAATGGCATCTTTAAGCAACTCGAAAAACATGACATCGGACTTCTCATCACCATCGATGAAGTCACTGTCGATCTTGATGAAATGCTCCAATTTGCCTCTGTTTACCAGCACTTTGTGCGCGAAGGTAAAAAAGTCGCCCTACTCATGGCAGGACTACCCTACAAAGTATCGGCACTGCTACGCAACGATTCCGTCTCGTTCCTCAGACGTTCCCAATATCATCAATTAGGACGAATCACTGACGTTGAAATTGCAAACGCATTCCGCAAAACCGTTGAGGCCGGAGGCCGCTCAATCACACCAGAAGCGCTCGAGGATGCTGTGAAGGCCGTCGACGGATTCCCCTACATGATGCAGCTCGTCGGATATCGCACTTGGGATGTTTCGGAGAGCTCGCCCAAAATCAGCGCATCTGATGTCCAACAGGGTTCTCTGCTTGCCCGCATGGAACTGCGCGATCGCATTCTCGAAACGACCTATCGAGAGCTTTCCGATAAAGACATTGAGTTTTTACTCGCGATGCTGCCCGATTCTGGCCCCAGCAGGGTCTCGGAGATAGCCAAACGCATGGGCGTCGCCAGCAACTACGCAAGCCAATACAAGCGCCGCCTCCTCGAGGACGGCGTCATCGGAGAGCGCGGGCGTGGTCTCGTTGGCTTTGACATCCCCGCGTTCAGGGAGTTCCTGAGCGAGAAAGTCTCCTAGCATGCGGAGATTGTCCATAAGGACATCAACGCATGGCAATCAGCATTCCTCTCGGTAAGGACAGCAAGCATTTCCACCAACACCGATTGCCATGCGTTCTTCTTGTCATTAGGCGAGCTTGCGAGCGAGCTCTCGCACCTCTTCCAACTTGGGCGACGATGCCATGCTGTCGCGCTCGGTCATGCCGCTGATGGTGACAATGCCCTGGTCCTCCCACTTGCAGTATGCGCATGTGGACTTGTACATAGCGATCGCCGCGTCATAGACGCCCTCGCTGTGGCTGTCGAGCAAAAGGGCCGTCTTGGTGAACGGAAAGCCCGTGGCACCGAAGGCGTACAGGCGGTCGATGGCGGCCTTCTCCTGCGCAGTGATATCAAACCAGTAGATGGGCGAGGCGAAGACAACCATGTCGGCGCCTTTCAGCGACTCGATCACCTTGGCCATGTCATCCTTCTGCACGCAAGTGCCCTCGTGGGCGAAGCAATACTGACACCCCAGGCAGCCAGAGATTTTCTTACTGGCAACGCGGACGACCTCGACCGTATTGCCGTCCTCACGCGCAGTCTCGGCAAAGGCCTCGACCATGGTGTCGGTATTGGCACCCTTGCGCGGGCTACCACTCAATACAACGATATTCATAGAAATCTCCCTCCTTCATGCCGCAGACGCGCGGCATATTAGTTTGTTTTAACCTAAACAGATGGAGCTATTCAGTCGTCTGTAGATCGCATCTCTCGTTCGCGCTCTCTAGACACAATCTCATTGCCTGATAACTCCTCGACCGTCTTGATTCTCTCTCCGAGAATTGAACAGCAAATCGTTGCTCACAAAGTATCGGCTGTGGGAAAATTAGCTTGAGCTTTCTCCCTGCTCGCGTAAGCGTTCGCGTGAAAGAGCCTAGCCGCATCGGCCAGGCGCAATATAGATCCGCGGAAACCGGCCTACGAACAAGGAGCGCCTTATGTATGGACAGCATGTTGCACCGCAGACCCATAACAAACGGACTGGCCTGTCTATCCGCAACGTCAAGCGTCATGCAGGCGCCAGAGTCGCCGCCTTCGGAGTAAGCATTCTTGTGGCGGGACTGCTTTTGCTACCCTGCGCAGCACTGGCGACAGAAATGCCCGAAACCGATGTCGCAGCACCCATTACCTGCGACGAAGCCAACGCGGAAGGCAGCCTCACAGCTATCACCGTTGTCGACCATAACTATGACCTGGAGCTCCCTCCCGCCTTCATGTTGGTCCAGAATGAGGCGTTTGTATACGATTTCCCCGACAAACCCGAGGACTTCATCTACGGGCTTAACGGCACCGTCCATCTCTTCAAGATCGACACCGATACCGAAGGCCTTATAAAAACCGAGAACCCCAAAGAGGCCAGCGTCTCTATTGCCCTGACCATGATCAACAATCACGTTAGAGCAACCGCTGTCTTTACAGGCGGCTACGCCGACGACCAAATCCCTTACAGACTGAACCTCACCAGCTCAACCCGCCTTGGCACACACGTTGACCGCGACTTCGACAGCGGGCAGGGGATTATGCACGAGACGCGGCACGATTACTACATCCGCTACGTCTTCGACAGCGACGTGCACTTGATTGCAACCGATACGAGCGGTTCCAAACCCGATCCAAGTGTTAAACCGAGCCCAGAGGTCAAACCCGAACCGGAAACCAAGCCCGACCCCACACCGCAGCCCAAGGCTGAAAAGCCCGCGGCAAATCCCGTTTCCACTAAGGCAGTAGCGGCGGTTAAACCAGCCGGGACCACCCTACCCGCGACGGGCGACAACGGCGCGATGGCTGTCGCCCTGAGTGTTGCCGGTGGCGCAGTTGCAGCAGTTGGTATTTCCGCAACAAGGCGTCGCAACCGCTAGTCAGCATTTCGTACCTCGCAGACAAAGCTCTATCCCCGCTCCGATGAGCTTTACTCACCGAGAAGATTCTTCCCCACGGAAATGAGTTTCTTTCCAACGGCCGCCTTCACGCCAATCATTACAACCACGTGGGCAGTGCGGGCTTCGAGATCCGCAGCGAGGATGTCCCCCGATGCCCGCACTGCGGCTGGCAGCTTGTGCCGTGGGTGCGAGACGACATGTTTTTGCTGGGCACGGTATGGCGCGAGAGTCTCGAACGATACGAGCGTTTCATGCGCGAGCGCGGAGCTGGCCGCGTGCTGTTGCTGGAGCTCGGCGTGGGCGAGATGACCCCCGGCATCATCACGCTCCCGTTCTGGAGCATGACCGCAAAGCTGCCGGATGCGCACCTGCTGAGCGTAAACATCTCGGGCGACTCGGCCCCGTTGCAGCTCGGAAACAAGGCGGAGGCGATCCAGGCAGACTTGGGTGCCTTGCTCTCGGCGGCGCGGGCCGACGACTAGTAGCGCGGCGAGGCGTCTTGCCGCAAACCGTCCTCGCTAAATGCATGACCGTTAATAAGTAAAAAGCAAGGTGCGTCTTATTTCAAATACTCCTCAAAGAACGCTTTCAGCTTTCCAAACGGAATGACGTCCATCTGATCGTAGAGGTCGGTGTGACTGGCACCGGGGATAATGAGCAATTCCTTGTTGTCCCCCGTCAGCTTGCTGTACGCGGTTTCGCTGAAATAGCGGGAGTGCGCCTTCTCGCCATGCACCAGCAGCACGGCGGAGCGGATCTCGCCGGCGTACTGCAAGATCGGCATATTCAAAAACGACAGCGAAGACGTCACATTCCAACCGCCATTGGAGCCCAGGCTGCGGGGATGGTAGCCTCGCGGAGTCTTGTAGTAGGCGTAATAGTCCGCCACAAACTGCGGCGCGTCATCGGGCAGCTGATCGACCACGCCGCCCGCCAGCGCGTAGCTGTCATTTTTATAGTCCTCGGTGCGCTGCGCGTTCAGCGCTTTCCGCTTTTCGAAGCGCGCCTGCTCGGAATCCTCGGCGTCAAAGTAGCCGTTTGCGGTCACGCGGGTCATATCGTACATGGTCATAGCCGCGGTAGCTTTGATACGGGTGTCGATGGCTGCGGCATTGATTGCCATGCCGCCCCAACCGCAGATGCCGATGATACCGATGCGCTCCGGGTCAACGCTATTCTGCACAGAGAGGAAATCCACCGCTGCGCAGAAATCCTCGGTGTTGATGTCCGGCGATGCCACATAGCGGGGCGCACCGCCGCTCTCGCCGGTATAGGACGGGTCGAAGGCAATCGCGAAAAAGCCCAGCTCCGCCATTTTCTGCGCATAAAGGCCGGACGTTTGCTCCTTCACCGCGCCAAACGGACCGCTGACGGCGATGGCAGGCAGCTTGCCCTCCACGTTCTTTGGCACGTAGACGTCGGCCGCCAGCGTGATGCCGTATCGGTTGTGAAAAGTCGCCTTGCTGTGCTCAACCTTGTCACTTTTGGGGAACACCTTGTCCCATTCCTGCGTCAGTTTCAACTGCTCCATGCCTAAGCCTCCTTGTCAGTCGCTGTAAGGTATTCCTCGTCGTCCACAGGTTCCAACCACTCGTTGGAAGCCTCCTCGCCCGGAACCTCCACCGCGAGATGGGAGAACCAGCTGTCTGGCGCCGCACCGTGCCAGTGCTTTACACCCGCGGGAATATTTACTACATCGCCAGGGCGCAGCTCCTGTGCCGGCTTTCCCCATTCCTGGTAAAACCCTCGACCGGCCACGCAGACGAGGATCTGCCCGCCACCGCTTTTGGCGTGATGGGTATGCCAGTTGTTGCGGCAGCTGGGCTCAAACGTAACGTTGTAAATGCCAACCTGCTCGGTGGAAAGGGGCGCGAGGTAGCTTTGCCCAATAAAGTACTTCGCAAATGCGTCGTTGGGGGCACCGATGGGAAAGGCCATCTCGT
>CAUBQN010000077.1 GCA_958438125.1 uncultured Collinsella sp. | reverse complement strand
CCTGGCCAAGCATGCCAAACAGGTGGCCCGAGATACCTGCGCGGCCGCGCAGGTTGCGGCCGACGGTCGCGATAAGTGCCAGACCCTCGACAACCTCGATCTCGAGCGGCTCGACCTCCTGCTGAATGTCGCCCACGAGCGAGTACAGCGAATCGTGCACGTCCTGCTCCTGTACCACGGCGCCAAAGCGGTCGACACCAGTGGGCATGTGCTCGACGGAAACGTCATAGCGCTCGAACACCGAAAGCGCACGGCGCATAAAGCCAACGCGGGGCTTGGTGCGGTCGCGGGCAACGTTGATGGCGACAAAGCCGCGCTTGCCGGTCACGCCGGTAATGATGGGCTCCGCCTCGCCCTCATCAGCCGTCTCGCTAATGATGGTACCGGGGTCCTGCGGCGCATTGGTGTTCTTGATGACCAGCGGAATACCCGCCTCGCGCACGGGGAACACGGCCTCCTCGTGCAGGACGCTTGCGCCCATGTACGAAAGCTCGCGCAGCTCCTCGTAGGTAACGCGCGCAATGGGCTGAGCCTCGGGAACAATACGCGGATCGGCAGAATAGAAGCCCGAGACATCGGTCCAGTTCTCGTACAGATCGGCGCCCAGGCACTTGGCCAGAATCGAGCCGGAAATATCGCCGCCGCCACGGTCGAGCAGCTTGATCTGGCCCTCACGCGTCGCGCCGTAGAAACCGGGCATAACAAAGCCGCCCTGCTGACCGTACTCCTGCACCAGCTCAGAGGTGCGATTCATGCTGAGCGTACCGTCGTGATGGAACGCCACAACCGTCGCGGCGTCCAGGAACGGTAAGCCCAGGTACTCGGCCATCAGGCGGGCGGTAAAGTACTCGCCACGGCTCACAAGCTCCTCGGTGGAGTAGCCGCCCGAGCGGGCGCGCTCGGCAAAGGCCGCGAACTCCTCACGGATGGGATAGGTAAGCTCCAGCTCGTCAGCGATATCAAAATAGCGCTGGCCAATGTCCTCGAGCAGCTCCTCACACGACACGTGGTACTTGACGTGCGCGTTGACCAAGTAGAGCAGGTCGGTCACCTTGGTGTCGCCCTTAAAACGGCGACCGCAGGCAGAAACCACCACAAAACGGCGGGCAGGGTCGGCATCGACGATGGCCTTGATCTTCTTAAAGTGTTCGGCGTCGGCGACCGACGAGCCGCCAAACTTGGCAATCTTAATCATGGGCTGGAGGTTACCTTTCTAAAAAGCCTCTGCGAACCTATTTTGCGCGCTCTGATACCATGGTTTCACCGATTGGGACCAAGGCATCCGAGGAGCAGTGTTATATGGGAACTTATCATAGTACACGAGGACGCACTTTATCGTGCTCAAGTAAGGTGGCAATCCGTACCGGCATCGCTCCCGACGGGGGTTTGTTTGTCTCGGACGAGCTCGGCACCCAGCAGGTCGATATCAGCTCGCTTGCAGATAAATCGTACTTTGAAATCGCTCAAGATGTGTTGGGAATGTTACTGAATGATTACACGGCCGAAGAAATTTCGGCGTGTGTCGACGAGGCATACCGCGGCACGTTCGCGAGTGAAGAGGTTACGCCGCTCGTTAAACTCGACGCTGCGCCGGGCGCTGACGCCCCTCAGACCTATGTGATGGAGCTCTTTGGCGGCCCCACGAGTGCCTTTAAGGACGTCGCCCTGCAGATGCTCCCCCGCCTGATGGCCCGCACTTCCGCCAAGGACGGCGGCGCCGAGCGCATCATGATCGTCACCGCCACGTCGGGCGACACCGGCAAGGCCGCACTCGCCGGTTTTGCCAACGCTCCGGGCACGGGTATTACCGTCTTTTATCCCGAAGGCAAAGTCAGCCGCGTCCAGAACCTGCAGATGTCCACGCAAGAGGGCGACAACGTCGCCGTCTGCGGCATCCGCGGCAACTTCGATGATGCCCAGAGCGCCGTCAAGCGCATCTTTGCCGATAAGGAGCTTGCCGAGCGTCTTGAGTCCGCCGGCACGGTGCTTTCAAGCGCCAACTCGATCAACGTCGGTCGCCTGGTGCCGCAGGTCGTCTACTACTTTGCCGCCTATGCGCAGCTGCTGCGCGCCGGCGCCATCGAGGCCGGCGACGCCGTGGAGTTCTGCGTACCGACCGGCAACTTTGGCGATATCCTGGCCGGCTACTATGCCAAGTGCATGGGTCTGCCCGTCGCCAAGCTCATCGTCGCGAGCGACAAGAACAACGTGCTCGCTGACTTCCTGACCACCGGCGTCTACGACCGCAACCGTCCGTTCTTCACGACCATCTCGCCGTCGATGGACATTCTCATCAGCTCTAACCTGGAGCGCATGCTGTACTTCCTGTCCGATGGCGACTGCGAGCTCGTTGCCGGCCTTATGGAGCAGTTGGCACAGACTGGTCGCTACGAGGTTCCCGCCGACCTGCTGGCAAAAATTCAGAGCGTCTTTGGCTGCGGTTGGGCCAGCGAAGACGAGGTTCGCGCTGCCATCAAGAGCTGCTGGGACGCGAACGGCTACGTTATCGACCCGCACACCGCCTGCGGCTATCACGTCTTTGAGCAGGTCGCCCCCGCCGAGGACGCCAAGGCCCGCGTGCTGCTTTCGACCGCCAGCCCTTACAAGTTCCCGCGCGCCTGCTGCGACGCCCTGGGCCTCGACGTTCCCGAGGATGATTTTGAAGCCATGCGCGTGCTCGAGCAGGCCACCAATACGATCGCACCGGCACAGCTCGCCGAACTCGAGTCCAAGCCCGTCCGCTTCGAAGACGTCTGCGACGTCGATGAGATGGCAAGCTACGTCGAGTCCGCAGCAAAAAAGATGGCAACCAACTAAAACCCCTTATAAGGCGCCGGCGAAAGCCGGCGCACCTTCTTTCATCAGATAATCCCCGGGATGATGACGAACGCGCACAGCGTGCCTGGCTGTTTAGTTCGTCGCGAGTTCCGCACGCAAAGGAAAGCACTTAATGTGCTTTCCGTCTTGCGCAGGACTGTCCGAGCAGCGAACTAAACAGCCAGGCACGCCAGGAGGACCCACATGATCAAGATCACCGTCCCAGCAACGAGCGCCAACTTGGGCATTGGCTACGACACCCTCGGCATGGCCGTCAGCCTCTACTCGCACTTCACCTTCGAGCGCGCTGACAAGCTCACCATCACCGGATGCCCCGAGGAGTTCCAAAACGAGAACAACCTGGTCTACGTCAGCTTTGTCGATGCGCTTGCCGCATGGGGCGAGCCGGCTTTTCCCGTTGCCATCGACATTCAAACCGACGTGCCCGTCGCCCGCGGCCTGGGCTCCAGCTCCACCTGTGTCGTCGCCGGCATTATGGCCGCCGCCGCGCTGACAGGCCACACCGTCGACCGTGCCGAGCTCGTCCGAATTGCCACCGAGGTCGAGGGCCATCCCGATAACGTCGCCCCCGCTATCCTGGGCGGTGCCGTCTGCTCCTTTACGCCGACCGATTCGCTCCCCCAGTGCCTGCGCTACGAGGTGAGCGATCGCTTGCGTTTTATTACCGTGATTCCGCCCTACGAGGTACATACGAGCGAGGCGCGCAAGGTTGTGCCGCAGGAGATTCCGCTCTCCACCGCCGTGTGGCAGATGGGCCGCATCGCCGGCATGACGCGCGGCTTGGAGACTGGTGACCTGGACCTAATTGCCGCCGCCAATGACGACCGCATTCAGGAACCCTATCGTCGCCGTCTGATTCCCGACTACAACGCCGTGCGCGACACCTGCCTTAACGGCGGCGCCAAGACCATCTGGATCAGTGGTTCGGGCTCGACTCTCATGGCTGTGACCGACGACACCATCGTGGCAAAGTTCCTGCAGGTCAAGCTGCGCGAGCAGTTCCCCAAGTGTGATACGCATATTCTGACGTGTGACACGGAAGGCGCCCAGATCGAATACCTGTAGTCGCCGTCCCGTATACTCGCCGGGGAGGCCAGGGGCTTTGCCCCCAAATCGTCCTCGGACATGGCAGGACCCCCGCTGTGCACTTCGTGCGGCGGGGGTCCTGCCGTCCTGCGGAAAGATTTGGGGGCAAAGCCCCTGGCCTCCCCTATGTTAACTTCGCCGGCGGCGGCTACAGGGACCTACGCTCTGGAAAGTCGCCGGGCTGATGTTCTGCATTTTATTGATAGGAGCACTTATTAGAGGCAAGCCTCGGCGATGCGCTTTTTGAGTTCGTCGATGCCCACGCCGGTCTGGGAGCTTGTGATGATTACGTTCTCGGCCGGGACGTTGAGCTGCTTTTTGATGGCTGCTGCTTGGCGGGCCTGCTGGGTACGGCTGAGTTTGTCGGCCTTGGTGAGGCAGACGATAAAGTTGAACTCGTTGCCCTGCAGATAGTCGATCATGTCATGGTCGAGCTTGCTCGGGTCGTGACGAATATCCACCAGCGACACAACCAGGTTAAAGCTACGCTCCGAGTCGAAGAAGTCGCCGATAAGCTCGGCCCAGCGGTCGCGCTCGGCCTTGGAGCGACGCGCGAAGCCGTAGCCCGGCAGGTCCACAAAGTGCACGTCGTCGGCCTCGAAGAAATTGATATTGCTCGTCTTGCCCGGCGTACTCGAAACCTTGACCAGGTTCTTGCGACCAAAGAGCTTGTTCATAATCGACGACTTGCCCACGTTGGAGCGGCCAACAAAGCTCACCTCGGGACAGGTGGACTCGGGGATCTGCGAAACCTTGCCGTAGCTGGCGACGAACTTGGCAAGCTGGTAGTTAATTGAATCGGCCATGGACACTCCTTGGTCGTAGGTTCTTACAAAACGGGCGTGCTATTGCGCGGCGGCGATACGACGAACGATGTCAAGCGTGATACCGCTCGCGGTGCGAGCGTACTCGTCCAGATCGAACTCGCGCTCGCAAAACGCGTCATATGCCTCGTCGCAATTATCGCTGATAGCGCGCAGCACCAGGCAATCGACACCATTCTTGGCCGCGATGTGCGCAATTGCCGCGCCCTCCATCTCGACGCAATCGGCATGCGTGGCCTCAATCGCAGCGTTACGCATGGCGTCACCCGTAACAAAGCGGTCACCCGTGGCGATAGTGCCACACAGGAACTGCTTGGGGTCCTTCTCCGCAGAATTCTCATCCGCCGAGGTATCCACAAATCCATGCTCGGCAAGCACGGCGGCGGCAACATCAACCAACGCCGGCGTCGAGGCAAACTCCTCGAGCCCCGGCGCGGACTCGGCGATGAGTGCCGTATCGGTATCCAGATAGCGCAGGCACTTGCCTATAACCACGTCGTTAATATGGAGTTTAGGGTTTAGGCCGCCCGCAATACCCGAAAACACAACGGCCTGCGGGGCGTATTTGCTGATGAGATGCTGCGTTGCGGCAGCGGCGTTCACGGTCCCCATGCCTGCCGTCGTGGCGACTACCGTCAGACCCGAAAGCCCACCGTTCACAACGGTCAAGCCCGCCTCCTGCGACTCATGCGCGCCACTCAGCTCTTCCTTAATCTGCGCAACCTCTTTTTCGAGTGCGCCTATGATCGCGATGGTTGCCATGCCATCCCCCAAATCCGTGCAAATTGCTTATCCACGGTATGGTACCAGCATTTTGGCTCAACCGCGTCAGCATCAAGCCGTTAGGCCAGTACAGCTCGGGTATCATAAAGGGGCAAAAATAGCTTGTTAGCCGATGGCCGACCTGAGCTCCGCACGGCGCTTTCTCATGCCGGCCATAACGGCGTTGCGCAGCTCGGGCATGCGCGCGGTATCCATCTGCGGAACGCCCTCGAGCTTATAGGGAATCCCCAGCTGCTCATACTTGACGACGCCCATCGTGTGATACGGCAGCATCTCCAAACCCACCACATTATGCCACGGAGCGATGAGGCGGCCGAGCTTCTCGCACTCCTCCACCGTGTCGGTAATGCCCGGCACCACCACGTGGCGGATAACGACCTTAATCTTGCGACGCGCGAGCTCATCACCAAACGCCAGAATGCGTGCGGGATCGCAACCGGTCAGCTTTTTATGCTCGACCGGGTCGGCATGCTTAATATCGAGCAGTACCATGTCGGTCTCGTTGAGCACGGCATCGAACTTCTCGGGATGCGCGGGATCGAACGCATAGCCGCAGCTATCCAAGCAGGTGTGCACACGACCATCGTGGTTATTGTGCATAGCGTGGAACAGGTCGGCCAAAAACTCAGGCTGCAGGAGCGGCTCGCCGCCGGACACCGTAATACCGCCGCTGCGGTAAAACTCATGGTTACTCTGGAACTCATCCATCAGGTGTTCGACGGTCACCATGGTGCCGCCGTTGACCGACCAGGTATCGGGATTGTGGCAATACGCGCAGCGCATGGGACAGCCCTGAACAAACACCACAAAGCGGATGCCGGGTCCGTCGACCGTTCCCATCGTCTCGATCGAATGCACGCGGCCAAGGGCAAACGCAGAGTCCTCGGGACGAGCGTCCACACCCTCAAGCGTCATTTCTGCCATTCGCGCTACCTTGCCTCTCCTTGGATGTAACCAATTAAAATGCCAGAGCCATTCTAGCCCATGCGTTTGCGTTTAAACGTCTCGGGCTAGAATGGCACGTTTTAATCTATTCCCCATCACCATGGTTGGGGTCTACGTCGAGATGTCAGGCTGAAGAACGCTCGCCTGAGGCCTTTACGCCTTAAGCGTGAGCACCGCACCGAAGGCGGTCGGGCCGCAATGGCTCGAGATGACGCCGCCGACTTGAGTCCAGGTAACGTCCTTAAAGCCCAGGTCATGCGCATAGACTTCCATGTCATCGCGCAGCTCCTGGGAAAGGCCCACCGAATACGCCAGGCCAATGTGCGAGTAGTCAATCTCGCCCTTCGCAACCATGTGGTCAATGAAGGCGCGGGCGCACTTGAGCATAGAACCGCGGAACTTCTTGGTCGCCACGAACTTACCGCCCGTCACCTCAATGCAGGGCTTAATCTTGAGCAGATGGGCGCCCAGGAACGCGACGTTGGACAAGCGACCGCCCGCCTTAAGGAAGGCAAGGTCCGTAGGAACAAAGCCCAGCAGCACGCGGTCCATGACGGAGTTCGCGAAGGCGAAGATCTCGTCGACGGTGGCATTGGGGTGAGTCTCGATGTATTTGGCGGTCTCGACGACAACGAGCGACTGCCCCACCGAGACAAAGCGCGTGTCCATGGAGTAGACGTAGTCGCGACCCTTGGCGG
>CAUBQN010000076.1 GCA_958438125.1 uncultured Collinsella sp. | reverse complement strand
AGACGCGCGGCTCGCGGCTGATGACGACAAAGCGCGTGTAGTTGTTGTCCGAGTCTTGGATATTGGGCTCCAACACCTCGAGGCCATACAGCGTGGCACAGCTGCGCGATGCGATGGCGGCAACATCGGTGCGTTCGGAGTTGGCGACCATCTCAGCCGACATGGCCGTGTTGGGGTACTTGGTGGCGCGCAGGCCGTGGTTCTCGATAAAGCCGGCGCACTGGGCAATGGCTTGGCCGTGGCTGTAGACCTCGCGCACGTCGGCGAGCTTGGTGCCGGGCTTGACGAGCAAGTTGTGGTCGATCTTGAGGCGAAGCGAGCGCACGATGTGGAAGTCGAACTGGGCGAGCAGGTCGTAGACGGCGTTGACCGAGCCGGCGGTGGAGTTCTCGATGGGCAGCACGCCAAACTCGCAGAAGCCGTCGCGCACAGCGCGCATAACGCCTTCGAAGGTCTCGAAAAACGCGATGTCGGGCACGTCGAAGAGCTTGCACGCGGCGATTTGACTGTAAGCGCCCTCAACGCCCTGGCAAGCGACGGTGGCAGTTTGAGGGAAGGGCGTGTCGGAGGCTGCAGCCGTGGCGTGGGCCTTTTGCGAGACAGTGATGCCCTTGAGTTCGTTGATGTAGCGCTGCTGCTCGGCCTTGCTCATGCTCATGAGGAGACGGAACAGGGTGATGGTCTGCGCCTCGTAGCGCTCGGGCGCGCGGCTGGCGAGGTTGTTGAGCTTGGAGCGCTCGCGGGCGGGGTCGAAGACGGCCTTGCCCATCTCGATTTTTGACTTGGCGACTTCGGTGGCAATGTCCATGCGCTCGATAAAGCTGTTGAGGAGCGTGGTGTCGATGCCATCGATGGCCTGGCGGATGTCAGCAAGGTCCATAGGGACCCCTTTCGTGAATCATTGCCCGGGGTGGGCTGGTTAGCGCTGGGCGGCGTCCTCGAGGAGGGCGTCCCAGATGGCGAGCGCCGCGGCTGCCTCGGCTACGGGGACGGCTCGGGGGACGATGCAGGGATCGTGACGGCCGTGGACCGAGAGCTCGGCATTTTCCATGGCGTCCATGTCTACGGTCTGCTGCTCGCGGCCAATTGAGGGCGTCGGCTTTACGGCCATGCGCCACATGACGGGCGCGCCGGTCGAAATACCGCCTAGGATGCCGCCGGCGTTATTGGACTCGACTTCGATCTCGCCGGTCTCGGCATCGATGCGATACGGATCGTTGTTCTCGCTGCCGCGCATGGCGGCCACGGCAAAGCCCATGCCAAACTCCACGCCCTTTACGGCGGGAATGCCAAACGCGATTTGCGCGATGCGGTTCTCGATGCCGTCGAACATGGGGTCGCCGATGCCCGTGGGCAGGCCGTAGATGCCGCACTCCACGATGCCGCCGATGCTGTCGAGTTCATCGCGCGCGGCCAGAATCTCCTCGCGCATGCGGCCGGCTGCGGCGGCGTCAATGCACGGCAGGTCGTTCGTAAGGATCGCCTTGCGGTCGGCCTTTCGATAGACCATATCGTCCATCGGCAGGTCGGAGATGCCGCCGATCTGCGCGACGTGCGCCATGACCTGAATGCCGCGGGCCTCGAGTGCCTGTAGCGCAATGCCGCCGGCGATGCATAAGGGTGCCGTTAGGCGGCCGGAAAAATGCCCGCCACCAGCAACATCGTGCATGTTGTGATACTTCACGCGCGCGGGGAAGTCCGCATGTCCGGGACGGGGCTTGCAGCGCAGCTCGGAGTAATCATTGGAGCGCGTGTTGGTGTTCTCGATAATCGCGGCAATGGGCGCGCCGGTGGTATGTCCATCGACCACGCCGGCAATGATATGCGCGGCGTCGGCCTCGTGGCGCTTGGTTGCGGTCTCGTCGCGACCGGGGGCACGACGGTCCAAAAAGGCCTGCAGCTGCTCCTGGTCCACGGCGATGCCCGCCGGGATGCCATCGAGCGAGCAGCCGATAGCGGGGGAGTGCGATTGGCCGAAGATGCTTAAGTGCAAGACGTTGCCAAAGGTCGAGGACATGCTATTCCTCCTCGAGTGTGACCTTGCCGCCCAGCAGGCGGTAGTGGTCGAAGAAATCGGGATAGGACTTGTTGACGGCCTCGGCGCCGTGGATCACGACCTCGCCGGTGGCACGGCTCGCGGCGATGGCGGCCATCATGGCGATGCGATGGTCGTTGTGCGAATCGACCTTGCCGCCGGTAAAGGCATCGACACCCTTGATGATGAGGTCATCGCCGGCAATGCGCACCTGCGCGTCCAGCGCGGTGAGCTCGCGGGTGGTGGTGGCCAGGCGGTCGGATTCCTTGATACGCAGACGGGCGCAATCGCGGATGAACGTGCGGCCCTGAGCCAGCGAGGCAACGGCCGAGATAACGGGCACCAGGTCGGGGATGTCGTGGGCGCTCATCTCAAAGCCGGCGAGCTTGTCGGACTGCACGGTGGCGGCGTTGGTGGAGCGCACGATGCGGGCGCCAAAGCGCGAAAGCGCGGCAAGCACGTTGCGGTCGCCCTGCGCGGAGCTCAGGGACACACCCTCCACGGTGATGGGGTCGGTGCCGATGGCGCCGGCGCACAGCCAAAAGGCGGCGTTGGACCAGTCGCCCTCGACGGCTACGCTGCCGGGCGTGCGGTACGAGCCGCTGCTTACGCGGAAGTTCGTGACCTCGGGCTGGCCGTCCTTGGCCGGAATACGCTCGACGTTGACCTCGACGCCGAAGGCCTTCATTGCCTGGATCGTCAGGTTGATGTAGGGGCGGCTCTCAATAAGGCCGGTCACCTGCACGCAGGAGGGCTTGGCCAGCAGCGGGGCTGCCAGCAGCAGGCCGGAGATATACTGCGAGCTCACGTTGCCCGGAAGCACAAAGGTGCCCGGGCGCATGCGGCCGCTCGTCTTGAGCGGAAAACCGCCCAGACCCTGTAGGTCGCATCCGGCGGCGATGATCTCGTCCGAGAGCGGGGACAGCGGGCGGGCGCCCAAGCGTCCCTGACCCACAAAAGTTGCTTCTGCGCCCAGCGCGCAGGCGACGGGCAACATAAAGCGGAGCGTGGAGCCGCTTTCGCCGCAGTCGAGCGTGCCGCCCGCAAGTGCCTTGAGCAGGCCAAACTCAACACTCTTCATGGTGGGGTGGACCTGGAAGCCGTCCTCGACGGTCTCGATGCGAGCGCCCAGGGCCGTAAGGCAACGCACCGTAGCCTCGATGTCGGCGCAGGTGGTGTTGCAGGTAACGTGCGTCTCGCCGTTGGCAAGCGCAGCGCAGATGATGAGGCGATGCGCCATCGACTTGGACGCGATGGCGGGAACGGTGCCCTTGAGCGGGGACGGGGTGATGCGGGCTAGCATGCGGATGCGTCTCCCTTCTGGCCGAGGCCTTCGGCAATGAGTTCGTGGAAAGTGGAAAGCGGCGTGCGGTCGATGCTGCAGCGGCCAATGCCGTGCGGAATTACCAGGTCGATGGTGTCGCCCGCGCGTTTTTTGTCGTGCAGCGCCTCGGCAAAGACGGCGTCGGCATCTAGGTCGCAGCGGGTCTTGAGGCCATGGCGGGCGCAGAGCTCCTCAATACGACCGGGCAGTGCAGCATCGCAAACGCCGTGCAGGGCCGCGGCGCGCGTGATGATGCCCATGCCGATCGACACGCAGTTGCCGTGTCCGAGCTCAAAGTGCTCGCAGGCCTCGACGGCGTGTCCGGCGCTGTGTCCAAAGTTGAGCAGCTTGCGCTGGTTTGTTTCGCGCTCGTCGGCGACGACCACGGCGCGCTTGATGTCGATATTGCGGGCGATGATGAGCGCTACGCGGGCTACATCGTGGTTGAGTAGCTCCAGCGTGAGCGGAGTCTTCTCCAGCTCGGCGAAAAGCTCTGGGTCGGCGATCACGGCGTGCTTGACGACCTCGCCGCAGCCGTCGGCGAACTGCTCGGACGTGAGGGTGGCCAGGCACCCCACGTCGGCGATAACAACACTCGGTTGCCAAAAGGCGCCGGCCAGGTTCTTGCCGGCAGCCAGGTCGATGGCGGTCTTGCCGCCCACCGACGAATCCACCATGGCGAGCAGACTTGTGGGGATCTGCACAAACTTGCAGCCGCGCATGTAGGTGGCGGCCACAAAGCCCGCCACGTCGCCCACGACGCCGCCGCCGAGTGCCACGATCACGTCGGAGCGCGAAAGCTCGTGCTCGGCCACAAACTCCAAAATGGCAACATAGGTTTCGGCGCGCTTATGGGCCTCGCCGGCCTCGAAGGTGCAGATGCTCACCTCGTAGCCTGACGCCTCCAGGCTCTGTTTAACGGGCATCTGGTAGAGCGGGCCCACGTTGGTGTCCGTCACGATGACGGCCTTGGAGCCGCCGGCAGTGGCGCGCACGAGCGGTCCCGTTTGCTCCAGCAAAAACGTGCCAACATGCACCTGGTAGGGGCGTGCAGTGTCGATATCGATGGTAATCGCCATAAGCTTCGGTCCTTTCGACCTGGCGTGATAGGTGGTCTAGTGGGAGGCCTCGTCGTCGAGTGCGCGCTTGATGCGGTCGCCCTCGGCAAGGAGATTCTCCAGATAGCGCTGGTCGCGGTCCTTGAGCGCACGGCTGTAGGCGCCGAGCGAGTCGATCAGGTGGTCGATCTCGAAGGCGAGAGCATCGGCGTCGTCGATCATGAGCTCGGACCACATCTGTGGATTGAGGTGCGCCACGCGGGTGAGGTCGCGGTAGCTGCCGGCCGAAAAGCCGTGGTGGACCTGAGCGGTCGGGCTCTTAACATAGGCGTTGGATACCACGTGCGCAAGCTGACTCGTGAAGGCGATGACGCGGTCGTGCTCGGCTGCGCTGGTCACGCTGAACTTGCCAAAGCCCAAGGGGCGCACCATCTCGCGCACCTGGCCCAAAAGCTCCAGTTTGAGTGCATCGTCCACCGCAGGCGGCACGAGCACGAGCGGCGCGCCCTGGAACAGGTCGGCGCGGGAGTGCGCATAGCCCGAGTACTGCGTGCCCGCCATGGGGTGCGCGCCCACAAAGTAAAAGCCGTGCTCGCGGGCAAGCTCAAAGGCGCGCTCGCACACGATGCCCTTGACGCCCACCGTGTCGATCACCACGGGGCCCATAATGGCCTCGGTGTCGGTGGCGTCGGCGAGTGCCTGGGCATGCTCCTCGAGCCACTCGATGCAGGCCTCGGGGTAGCAGGCCAGGACGATGATGTCGCATTCGCCGAGTGTCTTGTCGTTGAGCTCTCCGGCGACAGTGCCCATGCTGGCGGCCGTCATGACATCGTCATCGGGGTCCCAGGCCAGCACGCGGACGCCCGCCTGTGCATAGCCGCGGGCAAAGCTACCGCCGATGAGGCCCAGGCCGACGATACCGGCGCACTTGGGGCCGCCCTGGTTAACACGCGCGTTTCTCACCGTACCCATGGGCTACTCCATGGTCTCTTGGCAGACAACTTCGCGGATGGCTCGGATGCGGCGCATGGTGTCGTCGAACTGATCGGGGGTGAGGGCCTGGGCGCCGTCGGACCAGGCGCGGCTCGGCTCGTCGTGGACCTCGATCTCCAGGCCGTTGGCACCGCAGGCGGTCGCGGCGAGCGCCATGGGCTCAACGTAGCGGGTGTAGCCGGTGGCGTGGCTGGGGTCGGCAACGACAGGCAGGTGCGACAGGTGGTGCAGCACCGGCACGGCGTTGAGGTCGAAGGTATTGCGGGTGCGGGTCTCGAAGGTGCGGATTCCGCGCTCGCACAGGATGACGTTGTCGTTGCCCTCGCTCATGATGTACTCGGCTGCCATAAGCAGCTCGTCGATCGTGCCGGACATGCCGCGCTTGAGCAGAATTGGGGTCTGGGTTTTGCCGACCTCCTTGAGCAGGGGAAAGTTCTGGGCGTTGCGGGCGCCGATCTGCATGACGTCAATCTTCTTGTCCAAGAAGACCTGCACGTCGCGTGGGTCCATGATCTCGGTGACAATCGGCATGTCGAGCTCGGCAGACGCCTCGCACAGCAGGTCGAGGCCGGCGGGGCCCATGCCTTGGTAGGCGTAGGGGGAGGTGCGGGGCTTGTAGGCACCGCCGCGCAGCATCGTGGCGCCGGCGGCCTTCACGCGGCGGGCGATGCGGATGAGGTTATCGCCCTCGACGGAGCACGGGCCGGCGATGACCTGGAACTGGTCGCCGCCGATCTTGACGCCGTGGCCGCAGTCGATGACGGAGTCCTCGGGGTGGAACTTGCGGTTTGCGCGCTTGAACGGCTCGGAGACGCGCTGCACGCGCTCGACGACATCCATGGACTCGAGCAGGAACGGATCGATCTTGGTCGTATCGCCCACCAGGCCGATGATCGTCTCGTTCTCGCCGCGCGAGACATCGGTCTTCAGGCCCTTTTTCTCAATCCAGCTGACGATATGGCCGACGGCCTCGTCGCTGGCGCTCTGCTTTAAAATTGCAATCATGGTGTGCCTCTCACCTCGATGGATAACTTTTGCAAAAACGGCCCGCATCGCGAGCCGTGTATATATGGTGCATGAGAGTTTATACTATCTGACTCGCTTTTGCCTTCTAAAGTGGGCCGTTGCGCCGCGTCTTCCTCGGAATTGCAAAGCTTTTTCTTTTATTTTGATAGCCCGTGGTGCACTTGGGTATAATGCCAACCGTTGGCCCTATTAGCTCAGGGGATTAGAGCGTCTGCCTCCGGAGCAGAAGGCCGTTGGTTCGAATCCAACATGGGGCACCATCGAACGTAAGACCGTCCGAACCTCGCATGGTCCGGGCGGTTTTTCTTATACCGACGCGACGTGATGGGACGTGGTATGGCAGCAACGGATATCGAGCGCGGACTCTCGACCGCCGAGGTCGAGGAGCGCATCGCCGCCGGTAAGATCAACCGCAACATGGAGCTCAAGACCAAGTCGGTCAAAGAGCTCATCATCGAGAACCTCTGCACGCTGTTCAATTTGATCAACGTGATCTTGGCGTTCCTGGTCATTTCGACCGGTTCGTTTAAGAACCTGACGTTCCTGTTTGTGGTGTTCCTCAATACCGCTATTGGCGTCATCCAGTCCATGCGGTCCAAGAAGATGGTCGATAAGCTCACGCTGCTGACCTCTAAAAAGGCCATCGCGGTGCGCGACGGTGCCGAGGTGGAGCTCGACTTGGACCAGATCGTGCTCGACGACATCATCCGCCTGGGGCGCGGCGACCAGATTCCCGCTGACGCCGTGGTGGTTTCCGGCGAGGCGCTCGTGAACGAGAGCCTGCTGACGGGCGAGAGCGACCTTATTAAGAAGCAGCCCGGTTCCGAGCTCATGAGCGGCAGCTTTATCGACTCGGGCCTGCTGCGCGCCCGCGTGATCCATGT
>CAUBQN010000075.1 GCA_958438125.1 uncultured Collinsella sp. | reverse complement strand
CACTTAATGTGCTTTCCGTCTTGCGCAGGACTGTAGAGCAGGAAAGTTCATATGCGCCGCCCGGCTCCCGCGGCTCTCAGGGGCTCCCATCCCAAATGCGGAGCAAAGCTCCGCACACCATCTTTTTCTTTCAGCTAAAGCACGCCGGAAATTCGACGCAGCTGGCTAACCTTGCCGGACATTGTCGACGCCGAACCAACTCAGAAGCTATATCGATACAGAAAGGTCCCCGGACGGAGGGGCCGGATATAAGGTTTATCGCGAGTTCCGCACGCAAAGAAGGCCACTTAATGTGGCCTTCGTCTTGCGCAGGACTGTAGAGCAGGAAACCTTATATCCGGCCCCTCCGTCCGGGGACCGCGCCGTACCAGCTACAGCGTCATGTTCGGATCGGCGTCGACGTCGAACGGCGAGATTTCACCTCGGTCGAATTTACGGCGGGCGACCTCCGCGATCATCGCTGCGTTATCGGTACAGGCAGACAAGGGCGGCACCGTTACGCGAATCCCCTGACGCCCAAGCTTCTTGATCATCATCTCGCGCAGATGCGGGTTGGCCGAGACGCCGCCGCCGATGCAGTATTCCTTACATCCGGTAGCGTGCAATGCGTTTTTGGCCTTCTTGTACTGCACGTCAAAGACAGCCGCCTCAAACGAAGCCGCCAGATCGGGCAGGTGAATCGTGCGCCCGGCCTTGGTCTCCTGCTCGATGTAGAGCGTCACGGCCGTTTTAAGACCCGAAAGCGAGAAACGATAGTCTCCCCTGCTGTTAAGCGCACGGGGGAAATCGATCGCGCGGGGATTGCCCGTCTCGGCCAGCTTGGAAATGATGGGGCCACCGGGATAGCCCAGGCCCAACGCCTTGGCCACCTTGTCGAAGGCCTCGCCCACGGCGTCGTCGAGCGTCTCACCGAGCACCTCGTAGTCGCCCCATGCCTTTACGTGCACGAGCATGGTGTGCCCGCCCGAGACAAGCGTAAAGATAAACGGAGGCTTGAGGTCGGGCTGCGCCAGCAAGTTGGCAAACAGGTGCCCCTCCAGATGGTTGACGCATACGAGCGGCTTACCGGCAGCGTAGGCAAAGCCTTTGGCAAAGGCAACGCCCACCACGAGGGCGCCCACCAGGCCCGGACCCTGTGTCACGCCCACGGCGGCAAGCTCGCTGGGGGCAATGGCTCCACCCTCAAGACCAAGCGATGCTGCGGCATCCTCGAGCGCCGCATCCACGACACTCACAATCACCTCAACGTGTTTGCGCGAGGCGATCTCGGGCACCACGCCGCCAAAGCGGGCGTGAAAATCAATCTGTGTCGACACCTGGTTGGCCAGCATATTGCCATCCGCATCGATAATCGCCACGGCCGTCTCGTCGCAGGAACTCTCGATAGCGAGCACTAGGCGACGGCGCTCAATTTCAGCGCGCTCCTCAACGGTTCGCTCGGGCGCAGGCAGCGGCCATACACGCTGCTCAGCCGCCGTCGGCTCGGGCGAAGCGTTGTCGACCGGGAGCACCAAGGGCAGCGGCGCCGTCATGACGATGGCATCTTTGCCAACACCGTAGTAACCGCGGCGACGGCCAGCCTCGGTAAAGCCCAGAGCGTTATAAAGCGCGATCGCTCCCTCGTTACCGTCCTCGACCTCGAGCGAAGCCGTGGTGCAGCCGAGTATCTGGGCATCATAGCTCACGTGCGACAGCAGCTTGCGGGCAATGCCCTCGCGGCGATGTGCCGGGTCGACGGCGACATCCAGAATCTGCACATCACCGTCCACGACCATACCGCCGGCAAGGCCCAGCAGCTTGCCGTCGTCGTGTGCCACCCACCAACTACGCGGCGCAGCGACGTCCTCGCCCAGTTCGGACAGGAACATGCCCGGCGTCCACGCCTCGTGTCCGGCACCTTCAAAGCAGGCAGCCTCCAGCGCGCTCGCGCCCTCGGCATCCGCCGCGCCCATGGGGCGGAACTGCAGATGACGACCGGCGAGCTCATCGGCAACACCCGTAATTTCGCTCTGCGCACTCTCGGCAAGACCAAGACGCTTGCGCTCGTTTTCCTCGGCATCCGAAAGGCGCGTGTAAATCGGCAAGACGCGGGCCGGATCGCCGTCACCCGCAGCGTGCGCGAGCAGCAAGCCCTCGCCCGAAGGCCACCACAGGTCGCGCTCCACGCAGCGGGCGGTCTCGTCCTCACCCAGCAGCTTGCCATAGCGCACGAGACCGTCACCGGTCAGCTGAACCTGGTCCCAGTCCGCTGCTTGGCGCCACTCATCGAGCGCCACGGCGGCCTTGACCACGTGTTCGCGCTCAAATTGACGCTCGAGACCCTCATCGACCAGCATATACAGCGCCGGATATACCTCACCGCGCATAGCATCGGCCAAGATACCAAGCTTGCCGCGCACGCCAGCCTTCCACGCCGTCCAAGCGCAAGCGTCGAGCGTCGACACGCCCAGCAGCGGAACATTGGCACCGCGCGCGAGGCCCTTGGCAGTGGAGATGCCGATGCGCACACCCGTAAACGACCCCGGGCCGCGGCCGACCACGTAGCAACCAACATCGCTGCGATCCAGACCGGCTTGAGCCAGCACGCCATCAACGGTATTCACGAGCTCAACGTTGGCGTGACGGCGACACATGTGGTCGCCACTCACGAGCTTCGTCTCGCCCGTCTGCCCATCAATCCAGCTTGCCGCGCAGGCAAGCATGTCGGTCGAGGTATCGAGCGCCACCACCAGCGCGTTGTCGTTATGCAAGCTCATCTTGTACAGCCTTATCAATCAAATGGGAAAGCTCCATTGCGCGGTCACCGTGCGCCTCAAGCGTTATCGTTCGCACATCGCTGTCGCCCTCATCACGCTTGAGCGTCACCGAAAGATACTCATCCGTCAGCTCGTCCTGGAATTGTTCGCCCCATTCCAGCAGGCAAGCACCCTCATAGCCCAGCACATCGAAAATGCCCGTATCCTCGAGCTCGTAGGCATGCTCCAGGCGGTATAGATCAAAGTGAAACAGCGGAATACGACCTTGATCGTGAACGGCCATGAGCGCAAACGTAGGGCTCGTAACCATATGCTCATCGCCCAGCCCGCGCGAGACGCCCTTGGTAAAGTGAGTTTTGCCCACTCCCAGGCCGCCGGTCAGGATGAGCACATCGCCGTCCTCAAGGCACGGTGCAATTAGCTCGCCAAAGTACTCCGTATCGGCAGCGCAAGTCGTTTTGTAAGTACCTACCCCCAGGCGCTCCAGGGACATATATGCTCCTTATTATTCCGAGGCGTCCTCTGGTGCGGGATGTCGCTCCAGATAGTCGCCCAGCATCTTAAAGTCTTCCTCCAACAGCTCCTGCCACGCCGGATTGCGCAGCGCTGCTGCCGGATGGAACGTGGGCATTACTACAAAATGCCCCATCTGGTGGAACCTACCGCGCAGCTTAGTAATGCCAATCTCGGTCTTAAGCACAAAGTGCGTCGCGGGGTTGCCGAGCGTCACGATGATATCGGGCCAGATGCTACGAATCTGCTCACGCAAAAACGGCGAGCAAGCCAGCACTTCCTCGGGGCGCGGATTGCGGTTTCCCGGCGGGCGGCACTTAAGCACATTGGCAATGTAGACGTCTTCGCGTTTAAGACCCGCCAGGGACAAAATGCCGTTGAGGTCCTCGCCTGCCGCCCCCACAAAGGGTTCGCCCTGCAAATCCTCATTGCGGCCCGGTGCCTCGCCAATAAACATCACGCGAGCGCGGGGATTTCCCACGCCAAACACGATATTGTGACGCGACTGGTAGAGCTGGCAGAGGTGACAATCGCCCAGAACGGCCTCGATCTCCTCGAGTGCGACCTCACGCGGCGCCTGATGGGTATGGCCCGGGATGTGCATGACGCCCATAGCGGCTCCTACACGTAGACCTTGTCGAGACGCATGCCAAAGCCGCAGGCGACCTCGTAGTTAATCGTTCCGCGCAGTCGGGCCATCTCGTCCATAGTGATCTCGGCATCGCCATCGCGGCCGACAATGATCATCTCGTCACCATACTCGGCCTCGGGAATCTCGTGTGCCGGGTTGGACTGAATGGCGACCATAAACTGGTCCATGCAGATATTGCCAACCTGATGCACGCGCTCGCCGCGATACAGCACATCCATATGATTGGAAAGCGTACGCGATAGGCCATCGGCATAACCGATCGGCAGCGTGCAGATCTGAACGCGCGTACGCGGTACGCGGTAGGTAAAACCGTAGCCCACGCCCTCACCCATCGCAGGGTGTGCCACGCGCGTCACACGCGCATGGACGCTCATAACGGGATCAAGCTGCATCACGCGGCCACTCAGCTCGCACGGCTGCATGCCATACAAGCCAACGCCGGCGCGGATCATATCAAAATGCATCGAGGGGTCGAGCATCGAGGACGGCGTGTTGGCGCAGTGCACGATACCGCACTCAAAACCCGCATCCTTAATGGCCTGAACGGCCTCGGTAAAGCGCTGACACTGCAGCTTGTAGTCCCAGCCCGAAGGTTCATCGGCCGTGGCGAAGTGCGTAAATACGCCGTCGCACTGAATACCGCGATGGAAATTAATACCGCGGACAAAGTCGAGCACCTGCGTGTAATGTACGCCAATGCGGTTCATGCCCGTCTCGATGGCGAGATGATACTTGCCCACCTTGCCCGCCGCGACGGCACATTCGCCATACGCAAGAGCAAAGTCAGATGTATAGACCGAAGGCATGATATCAAACTCGAGCAACGTCGGAATGGCCTCGATAGGCGGCTCGCTTAGGATGAGGATGGGCTTCGTAATCCCGCCCTGTCGGAGCTCAACGCCCTCGTTAACCGTCGCCACGGCAAACATGTCGGCACCGGCCGAATACATGATCTTGGCGCACTCAACAGCTCCATGACCATAAGCATCGGCCTTGACCACGCAGCACAGGCGCTGACGTGGATTCAGCAAGTTCTTATAGGCCCTCGTGTTGCGACGGAGCGCCCCACGGTCGATCTCGACCCAGGACCAGCGCGTCAAATCGGCTTTATTCATGATTAGTCATCCGACCCTTCGTCCATGATTCCCAGATCTTCGAGCGCATCCTTTGCCGCCAGCTCCATGGCAGGACCGATCAAGTCGATAAGATCGGTCGCGATAACGCTCTTCTCACCATACTCCGTCGCCGCGGCAAAACCGGCGTAGCTGTGAAGTGCGACGGCGTACGAATACAGCAACTCCCAACGATCCATCTCGTCGCGCATGGTGGCAAGCGTGCCGGCCAAAATACCCGCGAGAACATCACCCGAACCGGCAGTTGCCAGAGAAGCCGGACCCGAGAGCGGCAGCAGTACACGCTCAACGCCACAGATAGCCGTCGTCGGCCCCTTGGCAATGACCACCAGGTTGTCGGAGCCTGCAGCCCAGACAACCTTCTGCGCGGCTGCAATCGCGGTACCAAGGTCGTTCACCTCGTCTCCGGCAACCAGACGCGAAAGCTCACGATAGTGCGGCGTCATAACCAACGGCTGCTCGCGACGATACATCTCGGGGTTACTATCAATACCGTCAATGGCAATCTTAGCAAGGCAGTTGAGTGCATCGGCGTCCAAAATAAGCGGCACATCAAGCTCGAGCAAGCCCGAAACCACCTGCATAGCGCCGGCAGATGTCGTCATACCAGGACCGCACAGTACGCAGCTGTACTTCTTTGCAATCTCGCACACCGTCATGCGCGCAGCGGCGCCAAAGGAGCCGCGGGAATCAGACGGAATAGCAAAGACGGGAATCGAAGGAAGTGCCATGCGAATAAGATTGGCGCAGGCATCAGGAGCCGCAACTGCCACGTAACCAGCACCCGCGCGAGCTGCAGACTTGGCCGCCATAATGGCAGCACCAGGATATTGCGCAGATCCGGCGACAATAAGCACAGAGCCACGGGAATACTTATCGATATTCGTAGGTAGTGGAGCAAAGTAATCAACTAAGTCACCGGGCTCGACAATCTCGGCGGCGTGGTCGACATCATCGATGACCTCGTCAAGACGGTCGTAAAGATTGCCGCAGATCAAATCGCCAGCATACTCAGGGCCATCGGCGCTATACAAACCAATCTTGGGCGCAATCATCGTCACCGTATGCTCGGCACGAATGCAGTCGTCATCAACAACGCCCGTCTCGGCATTCAGGCCCGAGGGGACATCAATGGATACGACACAGTCGGCGCATTCATTGACCGTAGGAATCCAGATGGAGAACGGCGCACGCAGATTCCCGTGAAAACCGGTACCAAAAATGGCATCGACAACAACATCGGCCTTATCGATCAAAACCTCGAGTTCATCACGCGAGGGGCCGACGCAAACGTGCACATCGCGGCCGGCAGTACGACGAGCAGCATGACGTGCCAGAGCAGCAGGAATCTCATCCGGCTCAACCGGAGAAACGATATCAACGTCCACACCCTTATGGCTCAGAATATCGGCGGCAACCCAACCGTCGCCGCCATTATTACCAAAACCGACCAGAACGAGAACCCGATCGGGATTGAGCTTCAAGATCTCGTTGGCGGCAAACTCACCCGCGAGCTCCATAAGCTCGGCCTTCGAAGTCCCTTCGCGTTCGATGATATCCTCGAGACGAACGACTTCTTCGGTACTCAAAACCGGTTTCATCTATGCTCCTAGCGTATCTTGCGAAGCATCGCCCAGGTGCTCCGTCAATGCTGAATTCTGCAGCTGCTCAAGCTCATCTAAAACAGAGCGAGCCTCTTTAAATGTCTGCGCTACGCGTTTCTTGGTACTCACCTTTTCCTCTTTTGGCTTAGGCCGAGCATCTTCGGTAATCGCGATGGCATTCGCAACGGCTAAGTCTCCTGTAAGCGTAATGGAAAGAGCGACCTCAACAACACCCAGCTCTTGAGCGATCTCGAGAGCACGGCCCGAAAGCAGCGCTTTCGGTTTGCCGAGTTTATCACGCGTAACCGAAACATCCTTGCGACCAACGCCTTGACTAAAACCCGTGCCGAGAGCTTTAAGTACCGCCTCGCGCGAAGCAAAGCGGCTGGCATAGTGAGCAGCGGGACGCGATGATGCATCACAATACGCACGCTCTTCTTCGGTAAACACACGCCGAGCAAACGACGGCGTCTTTTCAAGAATTGATTTCATACGGGAAATCTCGACGATATCAACGCCGATACCAGCTTCAGCCATGTTCACCTCCATATCGCACAGACTAAGTTATTGTAGCCCGTTCACAGAAGATGCGACAAACGAGGGTTATAAAACACAGCTACTATGTGAGACAAAAGCCCGGTAAACGCAAAAAAGGGTGAGGCCGCGAGGCCTCCCCCTTCTCAGTTCAAGCGTACGGCTCGGTGCCGTCCAC
>CAUBQN010000074.1 GCA_958438125.1 uncultured Collinsella sp. | reverse complement strand
CCTTTTGTTAGGGAGGGTGCCGTGTCCGCATTTCCGTTCGACGCCGTTATCTTTGACATGGACGGCGTGATTGTCGATACCGAGTATTACTACCTGGGCGAGACTGCCGCGTTTGCCAAGGAGCTTGGGCTTAACCTGACTCAAGAGGAGTTGAATGGGCAGGTCGGTACTTCGCACCAGTTCTTCCTGCATATGCTGGTCGATTGGTTTGAGCGCGCCGGTAAGGGGCATTTCACTGGCGAGGAAGCGTTGGCCCGTTGGGACGAGTGGGCGCATAAGCGTCCGCGCGACTATCAGGCTTTGATTAACCCAGGCGCCGTGGATACGATTCGAGAGCTGCCGCGCCGTGGCGTTCGCGTGGCGCTTGCCAGCTCGTCTCCCATGGATAGCATCGAGGAAGTGCTCAACGCATGCGGGCTGTCGGATGCCTTTGAGTATGTGGTGAGCGGCGAGCAGTTTAAGGAGAGCAAGCCCGAGCCCGACATCTACCTGCATGCGCTGGACCTGCTGGGGCTGCCCGCGAATCGCTGCTGCTGCGTCGAGGATTCGGTGCCTGGCATCACTGCCGGCAAGCGAGCCGGCCTGACAGTCATTGCCAAGCGCGAGGAGCGCTTTGGCTTTAGCCAGGATGCCGCGGACAAGATTATCGACCAGCTGCCGGAGCTGCTCACGCTTTCTTAGGAGCGCGGTAGTTGCGCGTTTTTCGGGTCTGATGAGTAAATAGCCAACATTTTGGTGCGACACCTAGCATACTTTAAGCTAATGCGGGCTTAAGGGCTTGTTGAATGCCCTTAAGCCCGTTTTAGAATTAATTGTGCTGGGAGAGGGTATATGCCACCGACTGAAGGGCCAACTGACGGTAAAGCAGCGATACCGCTGTACCAACAGGTTATTGATATCATCAAAAACGAAATCAACTCCGGCGCCTACAAGGCGGGCGCGCGGATACCCAACGAATTCGAATTGGCTGAGAGCTATAAAGTTGGCCGCGTTACCGTGCGACGCGCTATTGAGGAGCTCGTCCAGCAGGGCTATCTAACGAAGCGGCAGGGGAAAGGCACGTTTGTCAATGCCCCCAAGCTTAAGCGCAAGATTCGCCAGAAGGATGACGTCCAGAGTTTTTCGGACGCATGCCGCGTTAACGGAATGGAGCCGGGGGCGTGCGTCATTTCGAGAAAGATACTGCCGGCGGATTCCACCGAAGCACAGTTCTTTGGTGTTCCCGTTGGAACTGACTTGATTTGCGTTGAGCGCGTGCGCACTGCCGATGGCGTCCCTGTCATGCTCGAGAACAACATTTATGTTTACGAGGACAACGCCTATCTATCAACGGCACCTCTATCTAACCAATCCATTTTTGAGTTCGTGCGCAACCGAACGGGCCGCACGCCCGCGTTTACCGACCCGTGCACGCTCGAGATCGCGTGCGCGTCGCCCGAGGTCGCTCGGCTGTTGGCAGTTCCCGTTGGCGAACCCTTGTTTTATATGGAAGCCTTCTTTTTCGATGAGCAGCGGCGGCCGTTTATCATCGGTCGTCAGCGGATCGTTGGGTCTCGCTACGTTTTTGACATCTAGGACATTGCGAATGGAAACGCCCGGTGGATCATCTCACCGGGCGTTTCCATACCGTTCACGGCGCAAACGCAACCGTTCAACCGCGTTGCGGCAATCAGTTTGAAATTATCTTGATGACGAGAAAAGCTGCTGGTAATCTATGGGACGTCATAGAACGTTTGCATTGTGCAAACGTTGAAGCGAGATGCGATGCAGTCTCGAGTTCTTTGGAGGTATCTATGTCAGATACGAAGGCGAAGAAGACAAACAGACGTTTTAAGTTCAAATTACCGCATGTCTATACGATCATGTTCTTGCTGATCGTTGTCTTTGCGGTCCTGACTTGGATCGTTCCCTCTGGTCAGTATCAGCGCAAGACGATTTCGACAGCGGCGGGCGAGCGTGAAGTCGCCGTTGCTGGAACCTATGAACAGGTCGATAAGAACTACACCGATTCCGAGACCGGCGAGACCATCAATCTGGGTCAGGATATCTTCGCGGTCCTGCAAGCGCCCACCAAGGGTATCCAAGAGGCTGCCGACGTCGTTGCGTTCGTCTTATTGATTGGCGGATCGTTCGCAATCATCACCAAGACCAACGCTTTGAATGCCGGCATGAGCCGTGTGATTAAAAAGCTCAAGAACAAGGACATCCTCATCATTCCCATCACGATGACATTGCTGTCCATTTGCGGCACTACGTTTGGTATGTCTGAGGAAGCCCTGCCGTTCTATGCCATCTTCATTCCCATCATGATGGGTATCGGTTATGACTCGATGACGGCATTCATCATCTGCTTCCTTGGTCCTAACCTGGGATATTGTGCTTCGACCATCGACCCGTTTAATGTTTTGATCGCCCAAGGCATCATTGGCATCGAGGGTAATCCGCAACTGTGGCTGCGCGCCGTTTCTTGGGTCATCTTCACTGCCGTCGGTATCGCATGGGCCATGCGCTACGCCATGCGCGTCAAGAAAAACCCCGAGTCGTCCATTGTGTACGAGGACGATAAGCTCAAGCGTATTGAGTTTTCCGTGACCGATGCCTCCATCGAGGAAGAGTTCACTATCCGTCAGAAGCTCGTGCTTATCGATTTTGCTTGCGGTATGGGCATTATCGTCTGGGGTCTTGTTACCCAGGGCTGGTACATGAATCAGATTTCCGCCGTGTTCCTTGGCATGGGCTTGCTTGCCGGTATCCTGGGCGGACTTGACCAGCAGACGATCGCAGAGGAGTTCGTTAAGGGTCTCGCCGACTTTGCGTACGCTGCCGTCGTTATCGGTATCGCTCGCGGTATTCTGGTCATCGCCGAGGGCGGCATGATCATCGACACCATCCTCCAGGCGCTCGCTACCGCGCTCGCCGGTGCACCCGCCGCCGTCTACACCACGTTTATGTATGTCGTCCTTGGTCTGCTCTCTTTGCTGGTTCCCTCGAGTTCTGGCCTGGCGGCGCTCACCATGCCCGTTATGGGCCCCCTGACCGAGCTCATGGGCCTCAATCCCGAGGCGGCCGTCACCGCGCTCCAGTTTGCCAACCAGACCATCAACACCATCAGCCCCGTGGCGGGCATGACGGTCGCCGGCCTTGCCGTGGCTAAGATTTCGTTTGGCCAATGGTGGAAGACCATTTGGAAGTTCTTCATCTTCATGGTCGTGTTTGGCTTGGTCATTACTGCCATTTCCGGCATGCTTCCGGCGTAGGTGGTTGTGATGTCCGATCGTTTGACGGTCCTGACGTCTAAGAGCGTCTTTACCGGTACGGGGGACCTGCCGTTTGAAGGTTTCGTAGCGGTCCGTGGCAATCGAATTGAGGCTGTTGGCACCAAGTGTGAGGTAGCTTCGTATTTGACCCAGGCGGACGAGGTAGTTGACCTGGGCGACCGCACTGTCATGCCTGGCCTGATCGATGTGCATACCTTCTATACAGGTTGGGCGCTGCGGACGTTGGGGTCTGATCTGTCCGGCATTGCTGATGCCAAAGAGGCCGTGTCGCTCTTGCGTGCATGGAAAGAAGGTCATCCGGATTGCGCGGCGGCTTTTGGCCACAACCTACCCGAAACGTTGGCATCGGATGCCGAGAACGCAAATACAGCAGCTGTGTTTGACGAGTGTTTTGGCGATATCCCTGTCGTCTGCTTTACGCCGGGCGCGGAGACCTGCGTTCTCAATGCTGCCGCCAGTGCGCGATATGGCTTTACACCCCAGGCGTGCTATGCCGAGAAGATCTGGCGCATGATGAGCGATTTCCTTGCGCTGCCCGAGGTGCGTGCCGGGTATTCGGACTACATGAGCATGCTTAACGAGCGCGGCGTTACCGCCATCAAGGAAATGGCGTTTGATGACTACTACGGCTTTGCCGACGAAATGGCTCGCCGTGAGGAATCTGGTGAGCTGACGGTTCGCGTCTCTATGATGTCGCAGCCGGTGGGTGCCGGTGCAAATCTGGCATATGCCCGCGAGGCGCGAGAGCGCTTCCGGGGACCGTTCGTTCGTTTTTCTGGCTTCAACCGTATGACCGATCGCGGCGTATGGGCGGGGCTTGCCGAGATGATAGACCCCTATGAGGACTCGGCCGATGCGGGCGCTGCCGGCAAGACGGTCGTCGAGGAGCCAGAGTGGGATCTGATTGAGAACGAGCTGCGTGCAATTGATGCTGACGGCTTCCGATATTCCTTGCATTGCCAGGGCGATGGCGCCGTTCGTCGCACCGTGGCGCTCTATGCCTCGCTGCCTCGAGACGAGCATGGACGGATGCTTCGCCGCCATGCGATTACCGATCTCGAGAACTCTGACCCGACCGATCTTGTCGAGTTTGGCAAGTTAGGTGGAATTTGCGAGGTCTATCCGCAGATTCTAACGCTGGACCGGCGCGAGGATTGCCTGTCGATGATGCGTCGACAAATTGGCGAGACGCGACTTTTGCACAGCTGGAATCGCCGCGGCATGGAAGATTCCGGATGCACAGTGTGCTGTGGAACGGATTTGCCACTGCTGATTCCGAGCCTGGGCGAGTCAATCTACAGCGCGTGCGGTGGATTCTTCGCCGACGGACTGCCCGTGAATGAGGTCAACACGCTGACGCTTGTCGAGCTCTTGCGCGCTTGGACTGCCGGGGGCGCGTACGATCTGATTCGCGAAGACGAGCTGGGTACGCTTGAGGTTGGCAAGCTTGCCGATATCTGCGTGCTCGATCGGGATGTGTTCGACCTCGATTATCGCGACGCACGTGATCTTGCGGTTGACATGACGATGTCGGACGGACAAATCGTGTTCGACCGAAATAAGGAGGCATAAGATGTCTGAATCCAAACCGACGCTGCGCCGCGAGCAGATTGCGGGCATGAATATCCACTACATCATGTGGTCGCTCGATTACTTCCTTGATGTGCAGCAGCGCTTGGGCTTTGAGTCCATTGAGCTGTGGTGTGCAGAGCCGCATGTGACGCTCGACCATACGGGCTACTTTGAGGCTGAGGTCCTGGCGAAAAAGGCTACAGACCGTGGGCTTAGGTATCGTACTCTGTGCCCCGAGAATGTTGTCTATCCTTGGCAGTACTGCGCGCGCAAGCCGCTGCATGAACAGCGCAGCCTGGCGTATTTTAAGCACGGCATTGAGCTTGCCGAGGTACTTGGGTGCGACCGTATGTCCGTCAACTCGGGCTGGGGCGACTGGGACGAGGACCGCGAGGAAGCCTGGAAGCGCAGCCGCGAGCACTTGTCCATTCTGGCGGAGTATGCCGGCGAGCACGGTCTGGTGCTTACGATGGAAAGCCTGCGTCCCGAGGAGAGCAACCTTGTGACGACGGTTTCCGATGCGAAGCGCATGATTGACGAGGTCGCGAGCCCGTACTTACAGCCCATGGTTGATACAACCGCGATGGGCGTTGCAGGCGAGACGCTCGAGGACTGGTTTGCCGCCTTTGGTGATGGGGCAATTCACGAGATGCACTTTATCGACGGCGACCCGTATGGCCATCTGGTGTGGGGCGATGGCAAGCACGATATGGACGCCTTCGTCGCCACACTCAACGCCCATGGTTTCGACGGCATGCTGGGCCAGGAAATCACGGACGGTCGTTACTACGATGACCCGGCGGCCGCAGATGCCAAGAACATGGCCGCATTCGAGAAATATCTGATTGACTAAAACAACCATCGGCCACGCAACCAACGTCATTGATTGCGGGCCAAACAAGAAAGGAACTGGATATGAACGCACACGATCTGATTAAAGAGGCAATTGCCGAGAAGGGCAAGTTCGACAGCGTCTACTGGATTGCTTGCGGTGGCTCCATGATCGATTTGATCCCGGCTCATGAGCTTCTGCAGCGCGAGGCTACCACCTTCACTTCGTATATCTATACCGCGCGTGAATTCGACACTATGCGTCCGCGTCGTCTGGGCGAGAAGTCCCTGGTCATCGCTTGCAGCCACAGCGGCAATACCCCCGAGGTCGTCGAGGGCTGCGAGATTGCCCTTGCTGCCGGCGCTACGGTGATCGCCCAGACCGACAACGCTGGATCCAAGATTGACTCCGGCAAGTGGACCACGTGGGTCTACCCATGGGGCGAGGGCGTGCCGCAGGCCGAGGTCCCCGCTGGCATTTCGCTGTCGCTTGCGGCAGAGCTGCTCGATCAGCAGGAGGGCTACGCCGATCTTGCCGATATGTATGCCGGTATCGCCGAGATGGATAAGATTCTTCCCCCGGCACGCGAGAAGGTAAATGCCGAGCTGGGCGATCGCTTTGCCAAGCTTTGCCAGGAGCACGAGTTCTTCTATATTCTGGGCAGCGGTCCCAACTTTAGCCAGACCTACGGTTTCGCTATCTGCTCTCTTATGGAGATGCAGTGGCAGCACTGCAGCTACATCCACTCTGCCGAGTACTTCCATGGCCCCTTCGAGGCTACTCAGGATGGCGTTTTTTACTTCCTGCAGATGGGCTCCAGCGAGTGCCGTGCCATGGACGAGCGCGCCCTGGCGTTCCTTAAGACGCATACCGATACGCTGATGGTGCTCGATGCCAAGGAGTACGGTATGGAAGCCGTGCCGGCGAGCGTCCGTGCCTATCTGGACCCGGTGCTGTTCTACGCCATGAACTGCGAGCTGCGTGCCGCACGCGGCAAGGTGTTTGACCATGATCCCGATTTCCGTCGCTACATGGGCGTCGTCGAGTACTAGAAGGGTAAATACCATGGCATTTAACGTTAACGCGCTCGGATTTGGCGACAACGTCGTCGATCGCTACGAGCATATCCACACCATGTATCCTGGCGGCAACGCGGTGAACTTCGCCGTTTATGCCAAGAAATGCGGTGCCGCACGCTCTGCATACATGGGCATTTTTGGCAATGACGCCGCTGCCGAGCATGTCATTGCAAGCCTCGAGGATGAGGGTGTCGAGCTTGACAAGTGCGAGCAGATGATTGGCGAGAACGGAGCGGCTCGCGTGACCGTCGTTGACGGTGACCGTGTCTTCCTTGGCTCCAACGAGGGCGGTATCCGTGGCGATGCGCGCTATGTCCTCGATCGCTTTGACCTTGCGTACATGAAGCAGTTCGATGTGGTTCATTCGGGCAACTATTGCTTTACCGAGCGCGAGCTGCCCAAGTTGAAGGCTGCGGGCGTCACGGTCTCTTTTGACTTTTCGGACGACTCCACCGACGAGTACTACGAGCAGATTGCACCCTACGTCGATTTTGCCTTCTTTAGTGCGGCGGATGCCGCGAGTGAGGACGAGATTCGCGAGCGTCTGGCATGGGTGAAGGGCCTGGGTCCGCGTTTTGTGTCGGCTACGGCGGGCGCCGAGGGCTGCATTGCTTACGACGGCGAGCGCTATTACCGCCAGCTGGCTAAACCGGTAACGGACATGAAGGACACCATGGGGGCGGGCGACTCGTTCCTCACCTCGTTTTTGATGTGCTATCTCGATTCCGCCAAGCGCGGTGAGGATGGCGCCGAGGCCATCGAGCGCGCGCTCGACTTTGCTGCCGGGTTTGCCTCGACCGTGTGCGGCATGGAAGGTTCTTGGGGCCACGGAGCACCAATCGTCGAATAGCTTAAGAAAGCGTACGGCGGTCTGGCTATGAGGCCTTGGAC
>CAUBQN010000073.1 GCA_958438125.1 uncultured Collinsella sp. | reverse complement strand
AACAGCCCGGCTACTACGGTAGCCGGGCTTTTTCGTACCCATCGCCTGGGCTCGAGCCCGAGAGGGAGCGAGCGTTAGACAAACGCGGAGCGTTTGTAGCGAGCTGGCGAGGACGCCGACAGGCGGCCGAAGCCGGTGCGGATCCGCGAAAGCGGATACGCGGACGCCCCGTTGTCCGCTCCAAGCGCAACAGCCCGGCTACTACGGTAGCCGGGCTTTTTCGTACCCATCGCCTGGGCTCGAACTTTTTTCAAATTATTCGAAAATAGTTCTTGCATTAGGGTGGATCATCCCGTATATTAAATCCTCGCAGGCGGACATGGCTCAGTTGGTAGAGCACAACCTTGCCAAGGTTGGGGTCGCGGGTTCGAGCCCCGTTGTCCGCTCCATTTGGGCGTTTAGCTCAGGGGGAGAGCGCTTCCCTGACACGGAAGAGGTCAGAAGTTCAAATCTTCTAACGCCCACCAAATGTTCGCAGCTCAGAGGCTTAGTCTCTGAGCTGTTTTGTTTTATGTCGTCAAATGTGGCACCAGATATTGAACTCAAGATCCGCGTGCGATGATCTTCGCATCCCGTAGGGGCACTGGCTGATTGCATACGTCCTGAGCGAGCGTGACCGCAACATGTTGGTCAAGCGCAATCTTTTGGATTATTTTGGCGTGAGCGGCTTGGTTTTGGTAGGATTTGTCAGCGGCTTGACTAAGGGGGTTTTATAACTGCCATGCAGGTAGCCGTGTTGGTAACGTTTTACCGATTTGTCAAATACCCCTCATTTATAATGCGTCTGCAAAATGACTAATTGCTTTGACCTGCTGAAACACTATATGTTGTGTTTGACCTAAAAAAAGAATACAGGATATAGATGCGTCTTTGTCGTATGATAGATGGCGGACAGAGAACGAAGACCTTGTTCGTCCCCTTCGGACACGCCTTTGAGTCGCTTGATCGGCTACGAGGATTGTCCGCATGAGGACCTATGGTTTATCGAGAACACAGATTGCGCGACGGCGCCGCAAGACAGGGGCAAGCCCTGCCGGGCATCGTTTGGCTCTGAAGCGCAATGAGGCTACGACGCGAAAGAGGCAAGAGGATGAAGATCATCAAGCGCAGCGGCACCGAGGTTGTCTTTGACATCGATAAGATCGTCAATGCGATTCGCGCCGCCAACTTGGAGGTCGAGGAGAGCTCTCGTCTAACCGACCGCCAGGTGGTTTATGCGGCGCAAAACGTCGCCGAGGCATGCGAGAACGCGGGCCACACCGTTTCGGTCGAGGAGATCCAGGATTTGGTCGAGGACGAGATCATGCGTCTCGACTGCTACGAGGTTGCCCGCCACTACATCATCTATCGCTATGTCCAGAGCCTGAAGCGCCAGAAGAACACGACCGATGACAAGATCCTGTCGCTGATCGAGTGCAATAACGAAGAGGTCAAGCAGGAGAACTCCAACAAGAACCCGACCGTCAATTCCGTTCAGCGTGACTACATGGCCGGTGAGATCTCCAAGGACCTGACCCAGCGCGTGCTGCTGCCCCAGGAGATCGTGGATGCCCACAATGAGGGCCTGATTCACTTCCACGATTCCGACTACTTTGCTCAGCACATGCATAACTGCGACTTGGTGAACCTGGAGGACATGCTCCAGAACGGCACTGTTATCTCGGGCACACTGATCGAGAAGCCGCACAGCTTCTCGACCGCCTGCAATATCGCGACGCAGATCATCGCCCAGGTTGCTTCCTCCCAGTATGGCGGCCAGTCCATCTCGCTGACCCATCTTGCCCCCTTTGTTGAGGTGAGCCGTCAGAAGATTCGCGGCGAGGTCGCTCGCGAGCTCGATGAGCTTGGCGTCTCTGCTTCTGTCGAGAAGGTCCGTGAGGTCGTTGAGGACCGTCTGCGTGACGAGATCCGTCGCGGCGTCCAGACGATTCAGTATCAGGTCGTGACCCTTATGACCACCAATGGCCAGGCGCCGTTCGTGACGGTCTTTATGTATCTTAACGAGGCCCGTACGCCTCAGGAGAAGCACGACCTTGCCATGATCGTGGAGGAGACGCTTCGCCAGCGCTACGAGGGCGTTAAGAACGAGGCCGGCGTGTGGATTACCCCGGCATTCCCCAAGCTTATCTATGTACTCGAGGACGATAACGTTCACGAGGATTCCCCGTACTTCTACCTGACCCAGCTGGCTGCCAAGTGCACCGCCAAGCGCATGGTGCCCGATTACATCTCCGAGAAGAAGATGCGCGAGCTCAAGCTGTCGAAGGGCGAGACCGTGGGTAACGGTGACTGCTATACCTGTATGGGCTGTCGCAGCTTCTTGACGCCCGACCGCTCGGGCAACGGCTTTAACAACGTTGCCAACGCGCTGAACTACGACCCGAACAAGCCCAAGTACTATGGTCGCTTTAACCAGGGCGTCGTGACCATCAACCTGCCCGATGTCGCGCTGAGCTCGCATCAGGACATGGACAAGTTCTGGAAGATCTTCGACGAGCGCCTTGAGCTTTGCCATCGTGCCCTGCTGTGCCGTCATGAGCGCCTGATGGGCACGCTTTCGGATGCCGCGCCGATTCTTTGGCAGTACGGTGCCCTGGCACGTCTGAAGAAGGGCGAGACGATCGATAAGCTGCTCGTGGGTGGCTACTCCACCATCAGCCTGGGGTATGCCGGTCTGTATGAGTGCGTCAAGTACATGACGGGCCACAGCCACACCGAGAAGGAAGGCACGCCGTTTGCCATGGCCGTCATGCAGCGCATGAACGACAAGTGCGCGGAGTGGAAGGCCGAAAGCGATATCGACTTCTCGCTGTACGGCACGCCGTTGGAGTCGACGACCTACAAGTTCGCCAAGTGCCTGCAGCGCCGTTTTGGCATTATCCCGGGCGTGACGGACAAGGGCTACATTACTAACAGCTATCACGTTCATGTGTCCGAGGAGATTGATGCTTTCGATAAGCTCAAGTTCGAGGGCATGTTCCAGCAGCTTTCGCCGGGCGGCGCCATCTCCTACGTTGAGGTTCCCAACATGCAGGACAACCTCAAGGCTGTCATTCGCGTGATGCAGTACATCTACGACAACATCATGTACGCCGAGCTCAACACCAAGAGCGACTACTGCCAGGTGTGCGGCTACGATGGCGAGATCAAGATTGTCGAGGACGATGGCAAGCTGGTATGGGAGTGCCCCAATTGCGGCAACCGCGACCAGGAGAAGATGAATGTCGCTCGTCGTACGTGCGGCTACATCGGTACCCAGTTCTGGAACCAGGGTCGAACCGAGGAGATCCGCGACCGCGTGCTGCATCTCTAATACCGCTCCGGGGCTGAACCGAGAGGGCCGCTTGGGCATTTGCTCGCTATTTCGGACAGTCCTGCGCAAGACGAAGGCCATATTAAGTGGCCTTCTTTGCGTGCGGAACTCATATCGAGCAAAAGCCCAAGCGGCCCTCTCGGTTCAGCCAAGTTAACGTAGCTGAGATGCAGCGCGCGGTCTGCTCACTCCTCGAAGTTCTTAGCGGAAATAATTTGAGCTGCAGCGGCGATTTACTTGCGATGGCGGTTGAGCCGCAACCCAGTTTTTATTGGACCTCGAACCCTATGCTCGATGTTCGCTTCGTTCATTGAGTTACCCTTTGCATGAGGCCGGGACATGTCGTCCCGCCCGCAGTTTCGCAGGCCGAAGGCCGAGAATGTTTGAGGACGGGATGATATGTCCCGGCCTCCCGGGAGAGTTACCTATGAACTACGCGAACATTAAGTATTTCGACATTGCTGATGGAGAAGGCGTTCGTACTTCTCTGTTTGTGAGCGGGTGCCGTCGTGGGTGCAAGAATTGTTTTAACTCTGTCGCGTGGGACTTTGCCGCTGGCGAGCCGTTCGATAGCGCCGTCGAGGACAAAATTATCGAGAGTCTCGATCATCCCTTTATCGATGGTCTGACGATTTTGGGCGGCGAGCCTATGGAACCTGAGAATCAAGCGGGGCTTGTCGACTTTATCGAACGCGTGCGTGCGGCCTATCCATCGGGGTCGGGCAAGACCATTTGGTGCTTTACCGGCGATGTGCTCGAGGAGCTTATGCCGGGCGGTTGCCACCATACCGAGGTCACGGACCGTATCCTTACCTGCCTCGATATGTTGGTGGACGGTCCGTTCGTTCAGGATTTGTACGATATCTCGTTGCGCTTCAGAGGCTCGAGCAATCAGCGCGTGATCGATATGAACGCTACGCGCGCCCGTGCTGAGCGCGAGGGCGTTGCGCTTTGTGATGCGGTTGAACTTTGGCGTGATGATCCGGTCTATTCGACCCATACTATGTAGCTTGTGGCCGATGCCGGAGGGCGTGGTACCATAGCGCGAACGCAAAATCGGAAAAGGGAGGCCCAGATGGTCGATCAGGAAAAAGTCGAGGCCGCCATTAAGCTGTTGCTTGAGGGCATAGGCGAGGACCCAACTCGTGAGGGCCTGCTGGAGACCCCGGCGCGCGTTGCCCGTATGTATGGCGAAATCGCCGGCGGTATGGACCAGAGTGCCGAGGAGCACCTGTCCAAAACGTTTGCCGTCGCTTCGAACGATTTGGTTATCGAGCGCGACATCACGTTCTACTCGCTGTGCGAACATCATCTGCTGCCGTTTTATGGCAAGGCTACCATTGGCTATATCCCCAACGGCCGTGTCGCAGGGCTCTCTAAGCTTGCTCGCACGGTTGAGGTTTATGCCCGCCGTCTGCAGCTGCAGGAGCAGCTGTGTGCGCAGGTTGCCGACGCCCTCATGGATTATCTCGCTCCCCAGGGAGCGATTGTGCTCATGGAAGCTGAGCATATGTGCATGACCATGCGCGGCGTGCAAAAGCCCGGCACCAAGACCGTGACGCTCGCTCGCCGCGGCGTCTTTGAGACCGACCCCGCGCTCGAAGAGCGTTTCTTTAGGATGCTGGGACGCTAACTATGAGAGTCGTCAACGACTTTACATCGAATACTGACGAGGGAACGCCGCGTCGCGGTTTTATGGCTTCGGGCCTGGCGCCTTTTGGCGTCATGCCTCGTATCGATTACATCTGTGCCAACGGCCTGTTCCGGCGCCACCTGGGCAACATTGCTCAGCTGGAATCGGGGCGCATCTTCTGCCGCCACGGTATCGACCATCTGCTCGATGTCGCTCGCATTATGTGGATTAAGAATCTCGAGGAAGATCTCGAGTTTGACCGCGAGGTCATCTACGCCACGGCACTTCTTCACGATATCGGCAAAGATGAACAGTATGAATCGGGTATATCCCATGATGTTGCAAGCGAACGCGTCGCTGATGCAATTCTCGGCGGCATGCCTGATGACGTGGCGTTTGAGCCGGCCGATGCCGCAGCCATTAAGACGGCCATTCTGGGCCATCGAAAGCTGCGCGTGAACAGCCAACCGCTTGAGCGTTTGCTCTATGCAGCCGACAAAGCGTCGCGCGCCTGCTTTGCATGCCCCGCGCGCAATGCTTGCAACTGGAGCGATGATAAAAAGAACCTGTCGATTCGCGTGTAGTTAGTTTGCGCGGTCGGGGTTCTAAACGAAGGAGACGATCGCGATGAGTAACAAAAAACTGCCCGAGAATGCAACCAAGACTGAAGGTGCCGAGCTCGCACGCCGTGGAAGGGGCGAAATATCCACCGCAACGGCGGTGCCCCACGTGAGCTATGACGATCTGCGCCATGCCGATCGCATTACTATCGACGGTCTCGAGGTCTTTGCCAACCACGGCGTGTATCCCGAAGAGAACGCGCTGGGCCAGAAGTTCATCGTGTCCTTGGTGCTCTATGCCGACCTGCGTGCAGCGGGGGAGCACGATAACCTGGACGCCTCGATTGACTACGGCTCGGTGTGCCACGATGTCGATGGCTATCTGCGCGAGCATACGTTTAAGCTCATCGAGGCTGCAGCCGAGGGTGTGGCCCAGATGCTGCTGCGTCGTTACCCCTTGCTGCTTGGTGTGCGTGTTAAGCTCGATAAGCCTTGGGCTCCCGTCGGTCTTCCTCTGGCAGGCTGCGGTGTCGAGATCGAGCGCGTGCGCTAATCGGTTCTAATACGTCTCTATGGGTGGCTGTTTGAGCCGCTGTGATAGCGCTCTATTGTTGGGGCAGTACATGTCGAGCAGGGCGTGAAACCGATGATTGTGGCTTGGCTCGAGCAGGTGGACGAGCTCGTGGGCGACAACCATGTCGAGGCATTCGACGGGGTAGGCGGCAAGTTCTCGTGCGATGCGAACGGCTCCGGTCTTGGGCGTGCATGATCCCCAACGCGTTTTCATGCTGCGTACGGAAACGCGGGAAACGGCGACACCCATTGCGATTTCGTATGTGCGCACCATATCGCGCAGCGCCGTGGTGACCTCGGATGCATAGAGCTGGTCGATGCGGGTCTGGAGCTCGTCGGACGTTAGGCCGTCGAGGATTGCGCGCCGCTTGGCCTGTGGGCCTTCGTCCGATTCGTCGGTACCCATAAAGCTTGCGAAGGTGGCCTGCTTGGGCCGCGGCGCGGGTGATGCAAAGTTGTGATCGAGTGCGTCCTGTACCGTGATGGGCTTGCCCCAAAGTGCAATGATGGACGAGGGACTGAGTGGCTCTCGCGCCGCCGCCTGACGTTGCTCGCGCTGGGCAAGTCGGCTGACAATCCAGGCGCTGTTGCGCTTCACAAATGCCTCGATGCGCTCGCGGCTGGCGCCGAGCGGTGCGCTGGCGTGGACCTCACCGCTTGATGTGACGCGTAGGTTGAAGTTTTTGACGCGCTTTTTGGTAACGACGACGGAGATGGGCGTCCCATCCGGTCGGGATATGGAAATCGTAAATTGCTGCGTCAAAAGCGGTCCTTCAGATTGGGGACGGGCCGGCATGTCGACCGTTCGGCATGCCGGCCCGCTCAAGGGATGTGAAATTAATAACGCTCAAAGAAGGCAAGCGCGTTGTCGCTACAGAGCTTCTGCATCACGGTCTTGCCAAAATGCTTGGAAAGCATGTTCTGGAACTCGGGCATCATGCTGGTATCGGAGAGGAAAGCGGGCACCGTGGCACCGTCCCAGTCGCCGCCGAGCGCGATGACGTCCTCGCCGCCCAGGTCGAGCCAGTGCTCGATATGTGCCGCTAGCTGGTCGAAGGTGACGTCTGCGGCGGTCTTGTCGGTCGCATCGTTGGATAGGAACTCGCTGCAGTAGTTGAGGCCGACGATGCCGCCCATGTCGCGAATGGTGCGGAACTGGTCGTCGGTGAGGTTGCGCTTGACGCCGCAGACGGTACGGGAGTTGGAGTGGCTGGCGACGAAGGGGCGCGTGGCGTGGGCGACAACCTCGTCAAAGCACTCATCGTTGAGGTGGGAGACGTCGAGTACCATGCCGGCGTGCTCCATCTGCGTAAGTGCCTCGATGCCGGCGGCGGTGAGGCCGGCGTGGGTATCGTGTCCGCTCGCGAGCGGTCCCTGCGCGTTCCAGCTGAGTGACGACATAAGCACGCCCAAGCTCTTGAGCACCTCGATCAGTGCGGGGTCCTCGGCAAAGAACGTGGCGTTTTCGATGGTGTGGATGCAAGCGACCTTACCGTCCTTGAGCGCGGGGCGAATGTCTGCGGCGCTGCGTACGTTGACCATGCGGTCGTGGTTGAGCATTGCCTGGCCGCTCATATGCGCCATGATCTGCGCCTGGAAGCGCGCGGCGTGGGCGGTGGGAATCTCGTCGG
>CAUBQN010000072.1 GCA_958438125.1 uncultured Collinsella sp. | reverse complement strand
TGAGCGCGGTGAGCACCACGGTGTGGATGGGCACGTTGATGCCGACGCCGAGCGTATCGGTACCGCAGATGACGGGCAGCAGGCCCTGCTGCGCCAAGCGCTCGACCAGCAGGCGATAGCGCGGCAACATGCCAGCATGGTGCACGCCGACGCCGCATCCAAGCAGGCGTTTGAGAATCTTACCAAAGGCCGTCGAGAAGCTCGTGCCCTTGGCCGCCTCTTTGATGGCCTCGCGCTGCTCCTTGCTGGCGATGCCAAAATTGGCGAGCGACTGTGCCGTCGCAAGGGCGGCATCCTGGCTAAAGTGCACGATATAGAGCGGGGACTCGCCGCGGCGCATAGCGAGCTCGACGGTGCCCTCGAGGGAGGTCGTCACATAGTCGTAGTTCAGCGGAACAGGACGCGGGGCGTCGACAACCAAGTCGCAAGCAGCGCCGGTGTGTTCCTCGAGCGAGGCGGCGATCGCGGTGACATCGCCGAGCGTGGCGCTCATGAGCATAAACTGCGTGTGGGGCAGGGTGAGCAGCGGCACCTGCCATGCCCAGCCGCGGTCGGGGTCGGCAAAGTAGTGGAACTCGTCCATGGCCACGCAGCCCACGTCGGCGCCCTCGCCCTCGCGCAGTGCATCGTTGGCAAGGATTTCGGCCGTGCAGCAGATGACGGGCGCCTTAGTGTTGATGTGCGTATCGCCGGTGATCATGCCAACGTTATCGCGGCCGAGTACCTGTACCAGATCGAAGAACTTTTCGCTGACCAGAGCCTTGATAGGAGCCGTGTAGTAGCAGCGCTTGCCCTGTGCCATGCCCATAAAGAGCATGCCCAGCGCGACAAGCGACTTGCCCGATCCGGTCGGTGTTCCCAAAATGACGTGATCGCCGGCGGCCAGGTCCATGAGGGCTTCTTCTTGGTGATCCCACAGCTCAATGCCGCGATCGCTCGTCCATTCAAAGAAGCGTTCGAAGGCCTGATCGGACGTGAGCCATGGTTCGGGCTCGCTGCCGTCCTCGGGCTCCCACCAGGTGGGGGAGAGCGCGCCGAGCGAGCCGAATTCGGCTTCGGTTCCCGTGCCGCCCGAGAATGAGCTGGCGGCCCCGGCGCCGGAGATGGTGCTGGCGGCGGTATCTGTCGTGGTCTGTGCCATGTGTTTGCTTTCTCTCGCGATTGTCCGCCAACTATTATGGCGTAGCGTCGGCGCGGGGCGCCAGCGCGCGAGAAAATGCAGGAAATGGGCGTTCTGCCCAGCCGTTTAGTGTAGTCGCTAGCTAAGTGAGTAGACTTTTTGCAATGTCGCGAGCACATAGCTTTTGCGCAAGGGTTCTACCTGCGGTTTTAGTTTTCGCTATGCGGGATGTGCTTGGCTATTGCAAAAAAGTCTACTCACTTAGGCTTGAGGGCCGTTCGCTGGTGCCTATTTGCGCTTGTTTACTGACGCCGCGACCATCAGAAGCCCCTAGGACTCTTGCGGCAGGCGCTTCTTGCCTTTGCGGGCGCGGTTTCTAAAGTTCTCGACGGCCTCTTCCATGCCCAGAGGTATATAGGTGAGCTCATCGAGGTTGTCGGGCAGGTAGCAGGCAAGGCTTTGCTCCTGCGCGCGGCCCGCCGCGAGCTGTTCGTCGGTTGGCTGCGCGCCGGGTGTGGCACAAATGCCATAGACGGCGGCACCCATCTCGCGCGTGCGGCACTCGTACTCGGTCTCGGGATGCTCGGGATGGTCGCGGCGAACGTCGTCACTTACCCAAAGTGTGTCGTAGCCGGCCGCGGCAAACTGCCCCAGGGCATAGTCGCGCAATGGCTTGCTGTCGGTTCGCAGCGTGACGGTGGCGCCGGCTGCAAAGAGCGGGCGGTAGAGCATCAGATGGTCGACATGGACGAGTCGTTTTTTGGCGTACTTGGCCTTGGGCTGCGGCGTGGGAAAGTTGATGGTGATGGCATCGAGCTCGCCTGCGGCAAACAGCTGCGGCAGCGATGCGGCGCCTCGGGGCAGGACGAGTGCATTGGACAGCTCTTGCGCGCAGATTTTCTGTGCGGCATAGGCGATGCAGATGGGCTCCTGATCCATGCCGATAAAGAGCGTGTTTGGCTCGCGGACCGCACGCTCTACAAGGTACGTTCCCTTGCCGCAGCCAAGATCCAGGTGAAGGTGCTCGAAGGGCTTGCCGCCTGCGGGCGCACAGGCCTCGCGCCAATCTCCGGCATAGGCCTCGGGGTTCGTCTCGATCGCATCGGCGTAGCGCTCCAGGCGCTCTTCGAGCACAAAGTTCTTAGGCGTGCGAACGTGGACGGCTCCCATGAGGCTCCTTGGTCATAAGTGTGGAACGCATAGCTGCACGTTCCGTCAATGGGTTGAAAAAAGGGTGGGCATAGTTTGCCCGAAAGATGCGGTGCGGCTCGGCGACGAGTCGTCGATGCCTACAGACGCTTGAGAATCACATAGCGGTTGAGCTCGCCGCTGCGACCGTCGGCATGGAAGCGCTCAAGCTCGCGCACGGGGACCTCGCCGCTCTTGTAGAACGTACGGACGCCGCGCACCAGGTCGGTGATCTGCTGATCGTCAAAGTGATGGCAATAGCGGTAGGCGTGGCGGTCGTTTTGCCAGCCAATGAGGTGGTCGCCGGCTTCAAACTGCGCGGAATCGTAACCCTCAAACGGCGGGGTGAGCTCGGCGCGGGCTTCGGCTCGAACGGCCTTGCGCGCCATGCGCTCGTCGTTCATAAACTCCCAAAAGCTGATGGCGATGATGCCGCCCGGGCTCGTTTGCCGCACCAGGGCGTCGAGCACGCGTACGCGGTACTCGCACGACGGCACGTGGTGCATAAAGCCAAAGCAGACCGAGATATCGGCGAGCGGGGCGTCGAAAAGCACGTCGGGCGTCTCGGCGGGGTTGAGCTTCATGAGGGCATCGAGCACGTCGAGTTCCTGGAAGTGCAGGTTGGGAATGCGCAGGGCGTGACCGCGTGCATCGATGGCCAGGTCTTGGCACGAGTCGACGCCATAGAACTCAAACGGACAGCTGGCGTCTGCCGAGGGGTTTGCGCCGTCGACGCCCTTGGCGGCAAGTGCGCCGCCGGCGGCAAAGTTCTCGAATCGCATATTGCCGCAGGCAAGATCGAAGATGCGGACGGGATGCTCGATCGTGGCGACGTCGAGCTGTTCGAGCGCGATGTCCATGGTGCGAACCCAGCCGGGCCACGGGGCCTGGCGCGTATCGGAGAAGGAGGCGGAGTGCTCGCGATAGAACGTGTTGTTGAGCTGGATGAGCGATGAGGCGAAATCGCGGTTCACGGCGCGGAACTCCCTCCGTTGGCGGTGCGAAATAAACAGTACGACCATACTACCGTTAACGCCGCAACGGGGACAACCGAGCTAGGTGCCATTGCTTTGTTTGGACACATTTCCGCAGCTCATATGTACCCGCAACCGGCGGTTGTCAAAAATCTCACTAGAATAGGTGGCATGCTTTTGGCGGTGGCGGATAGATTTTTAACTGTGCAAGGCGCCTTAAGAACAAAAACGGTCCGGCGGCACGGCTGGCATCACATAGGAGGAACCATGAATGTAGAAACTGCGCAGCGGCTCGCCGACCTTCGCCGCAGCAAGGGCTTTAGCCAAGAAGGGCTGGCGCGAAAGCTGGGGCTGTCGCGCCAGGCGGTCAGTAAATGGGAGCGTGCGGAGAGCTCGCCCGATACCGAGAACCTGATCTCGCTCGCCAAGCTCTATGGTGTGAGTCTGGACGAGCTGCTCAATCCGAGCGATGAGATTGAGGACGATATCGAGTTTGAGAACGAGGACCGCGCTCGTCAGCGCGAGGCCGAGGCGGCAGAGCGCGCACGCACCCATGAGGCGGCGGCACGAGCTACCGAGGCGGCAACACAGGCGAGTGACGCCGCCGCCAAGGCGGCGCAAGCGGCAAGCTGGAGTGCACAGGCCGCCAATGCCGCTACGGCGCAGGCGACGAGTGGCGGCGCAGTTGGCTCGACTCCGGTGAAGGGCCCGTTCCAGTCGTTCCCGTATTGGGCCGTGTGCTGGCTACTGTTCTTTTTGCTGATGTTCCTGTTTGGTGCCGGCCCCTTTGCCGCGCTGATCTTCTTTACGATTCCCATCTATCACTGGGTAGCGCGTGCGCTCGATGGTGATTGGGCGCGCGGGGATATTCAGGTTGGTCCGGCATCGGCGGTCGCTAGGGCTCAGAATGTTTCCGCTCCGGTTGATACTGACGTGGCTACCGCGACTACCGCTGAGCCGATTGCCAAAGAGGGTGGTGAATGATGAAGCTTTCGCATGAATCCAAGGTACGCTTGGGCGTCGGCATCGGAGCGTTTGTGCTCATCGTTGGGCTTGTTTTTGGCGTTTCGCGGACTTTGATTCATTTTGATGGCCCGTGGGATCTCGACGATGTTGTATCCGGCTTGTCCGGTATGGACGATGTGGTTGACGACGACGATTTTATGAACGATGGCGGTAAATATTCCGCTCAGCCTCAGCAGCTTTCGAGTGCGACCTTTGATGCCGATCAATTTCGCTACCTCGATTTCGATATCGCCGCGGCTTCGGTGGACGTCAAGGTTGTTGATGGCAACAAGGCTCGCGTTATCGAGCGGGGGCGCGTTGCCAAGGGTATGGATGCCTCCAAGGCTGCGACGCAAAACATCGCATCTGTCGAGGACTCGACGCTCAAGGTTTCCCAGTTTGGAAGTGATGACGGTAAGGCAATCGATCGCTCAGTTACGGTCGAGCTGCCGCGCCGTGTTGCCGAACATCTGAAGGGAGTCAACGCGCACGTGGGCTCGGGTGATCTGCAGATTGCCGGTGTCACCTGTGATGGTTTCGACCTTTTCCTGGGTGCGGGAGATGTAGAGTTTACGGGCAGCGTGACTGATGCGCTCAGCGCCGAGGTCGGTTCGGGCGATGTGACGTTCGAGCTTTACCAGGCCCCCGCGAAGTCGATGGACGTGAGCGTGGGCTCGGGCGATGTGGAGATGACGGTTCCGAACTCTACGGGCTTTAAGGCGAGCCTCACCTTGGGCAGTGGCGACTTCGAGAGCGATTTCCTTCCGCTTGGGTACGACGGCGATACCATTTTGAATCTTGAATTCGATAACGGGGATAAGTCTGCTGTGTATAGTTTTGAAGTCGATTCGGGCGACATGTCGTTTGATTCGGAGTAGTGAGGCAGACAAAAGCCTAGGCGAAGATATAGACGCGCTCTTTGATGAAGGCGCCGAAGCCGAGATCGGCTCCGGCGCCTTTGCCTTTACAATGGGGACATGGAACAGATTATCTTGAACATACTCGAGGCCCTGCGTCGCGGCGAGACCGTGGACGACAAAGCGCTCGTCAAACTGATACATGCCGAGGCGCGCCGTGAGGGTGCCGACAAACGCGATTTGGCCAAGCGCCGTCTGCTGCCGTTCTACCAGCGGGTTAAACGTGAGGAGCCGGTTCGGTGGGCTGCGTGGAATGTCGATTCCGATCTGGAGCGTCAACTGCTGCAGGTCCTGCGTATGAAGCCGCGCCGAACGGCCTCGGGCGTGGCGACCATTACCGTCATTACCAAGCCCTGGCCATGCTCGGGCGATTGCCTGTTTTGCCCCAACGATCTGCGCATGCCCAAGAGCTATCTGCACGCCGAGCCGGCATGCGCCCGTGCGGAGCAAAATTGCTTTGACCCGTATCTGCAGGTGAGCGCCCGTTTGACGGCGCTTTCGCAGATGGGGCATGCGACCGATAAGATCGAGCTCATTGTGCTTGGCGGTACCTGGAGCGACTATCCGGAAGGCTATCAGACATGGTTTATGTCGGAGCTCTTCCGCGCGCTCAATGACGATGCCGTCGCCGGCGTGGCGGCCAACCCCATGTTGGCACGTCCGGGCATCAGCCGTGCCGAGGCGGGGCGTCTGCTCGATGACGCTCCCGCCGATGCCCTGCCGCCTGTGGTAGCAGAGCGCCGTGAGCGCTATCGGGCCGCCGGCATTGCGACAGACGAGGTCGAGCTTGCTGCCGGCGTTGCCGACGAGCAGGGGCGTGTGGATGCTGCCGTGGGCGGCTATAACCGTGCGGTGCGTCGTCTGTACGGTCCCGGTACGCCGTGGGGCGAGGTCACTGAGTGGCAGACGGCAACGATGGAGGAGCTCGAGCGTCAGCAGCGCATCAACGAGACGGCGAAGCATCGCGTGGTGGGACTCGTTATCGAGACGCGCCCCGATGCCGTAACGCCGCAGGCGCTTACGCTCATCCGCCGCCTGGGCTGCACCAAGATCCAGATGGGTATCCAGAGCCTCGACCAGCACCTGCTCGATATCAACGAGCGTCGCATTTCGGTGGCGCAGATTGAACGGGCGTTTTCGCTTGCGCGCCTGTTTGGCTTTAAGATCCACGCGCATTTTATGCTTAACTTGCTGGGCGCCGTGCCCGAGGGGGACAAGCTCGACTACGAACACTTTATGACCGAGGGCGCCTTTATGCCCGACGAGGTCAAGGTCTATCCGTGTGCGCTCATCGAGGGCTCGCGTCTGGTGGGCTGCTATGAGCGCGGCGAGTGGCGTCCCTATACCGAGGAAGAGCTGCTCGATGTGCTGGCCGACGACATCGTGGTGACGCCGGCGTTCTGCCGTATCAGTCGCATGATCCGCGACTTTAGTTCCGACGACATTATGGTGGGCAACAAGAAACCCAACCTGCGTCAGCTCGTTGAGAACCGCCTAGCTGCTCGGGGTGACGGTGCGACGGTGCGCGAGATTCGCTATCGCGAGATCAGCACGGCGGGCGCCGACTTGGATGAGCTGACCCTTGACGAGGAGGTGGCGTACGAGACGCCGGTGACGCACGAGCGCTTTTTGCAGTGGGTGACGCCGCAGGGCAAGATCGCGGGCTTTTTGCGGTTGTCGCTGCCCGACCATTCGTTTGTTGCCGCGCATGCGGACGAGTTGCCGACGACGCCGGACGAGGCGATGATTCGCGAGGTGCACGTGTATGGCATGGCGGCACGCGTGGGCGACCAGGGCCAGGCGGCGCAGCATCACGGGTTGGGGCGTTTGCTCGTAGAGCGTGCGTGCGAGATTGCCCGGGATGCGGGTTATACGCGCATCAACGTGATCAGCGCGATTGGTACGCGCGAGTACTATCGCCATTTGGGTTTTTACGATCATGGACTCTATCTGCAAAAGGAGCTCTAGATGAACAAGCCGAGTGTTTCTGCTGGCGTCGTTGCCGGCGTTGCCCTGGGAGCCGCGGCACTTGGTGCGGCCGCCGTCGCTGTTCGTGCTGCCTGTCTGCAGGTTGCGCGAACCCGCAATGGGTTGGCGCGTGTGAAGCGCGTGCACGATGGGGACGGCGATGAGATTCGCGTGTTGGTGCAAGGCAGCGTCTACCAAAGCGCAAGCTACGTCGGTGAGCGTTGGGCGGAGCCCGTCTTTGCGTACTATCGTGCGTTTGACGACGTGTTTGAGTCCGAGGATGCGATGCGCGATGCTTATGGTCACGGCATCAACCGCATGCTTGTGCTGGGTGGCGGCGGGTTTGCCTATCCCAAGTTCGCGCTGATGTCGCACGAGGGCTTGCGCATGGACGTCATCGAGTATGACGGAGAGATTACGCGCCTGGCGCGCCGCTGGTTCTACCTAGACGAGCTGGAGCGCGCGGCGGGCGACCGCCTGCGGGTGATAACCGCTGAGGCTCGCTCGTATCTGGGTGTGACGAGCGTGGGCCATCGTCGCTACGACGTGGTCGTGAGCGATTGCTTTGGCGG
>CAUBQN010000071.1 GCA_958438125.1 uncultured Collinsella sp. | reverse complement strand
ACTGGGCATGCTCGCGCGGGTTTTCCTCGGGATCGGGCTCCACCAGCTCGTCGCGACGGTCCTTTTCCAAGAAGGCCTTGTCGTGGCTCCAGGTTTTGTACTCGGGCGTGTTGTGATTGACGGCGTCGCAGGCCAGCGCCAAGTCGGGTACGCCGTACATGTAACCGTGGTCGGTAATGGCAACGGCGGGCATACCCAGCTCAACGGCACGGTTGACCATATCCTGGATACGGGTTGCGCCGTCAAGCATGGAGAAAACAGTATGGTTGTGCAGATGGACGAATGCCATGTGATGAGCTCCGATGCGGGTTCGTGTCCTGACTGAACGATTTTACCCCACGGCACGGACAGCACCCGAACCTAGCCAAACCCACACGGGTAGCTAATTTGGGACGGGGCTATTTTAGCTACCCCCATATATCGGTTGAGATGTATTCCGACCCCGACTCATTCGCCGTCAGTCAAAGGGTAGCTAAAATAGCCCCGTCCCAAATTAGCTACCCCTGAGCCGCGGTGGAATCGGGAGGGATCCCACCACACGCTGTTGAGGGCTAGAGATTGTAGGTGACTACTTGGGGCTCAGCGGGTTCGACGAAGAGGGTCGGATCGGCCTGCTCCACGCGGACGAACTTGACGGTCACGGCCTCAAAGCCCGCCTTGCGCAGAACATCAGCGTAGACGCGCGCCTGCAGGGCGTGCTTCTCCTGCAGCTGTTCTGGCGTCTCGTCCGGTGTGCCGCCCGTCTTGTAGTCGATGACCAGCGCGTGTGACGAATCCGCCGGGTTCGTCGCCAAAGCGTCGATGGCGCCCTCGGCATATGCGCCGTAGCGAGCGATGTCCTCGTCCTCGCAGCCCAGCGAAAAGAACGGCACCTCGGCGCGAACGCACGGCCACGCGAGCAGGTCGGCACGAACAGCCGACTTGAGCCAGCGGTCCAGGGCAACGTCGAAGCGTTCGCGTTGCTCCGGCGTCAGGCGCCACAGGCGCGCCAGCGCATCGGCACGCGCGGCGGGCAGCGCATCGGCACCCATCTCGATGAGCCACTGGCAGGCAGCGTGGAAGGCCGAGCCCAACGCCATGGGGTTGCCGGCGGGCTCAACGGCGTCCACGTCTGCATCGGCCATCTCCGAGCCATCCGACTCGGCATCATCGCCGGACTCGTCCATGGGAACACGAGCCTCGGCGGCACGGTCCTCGGACTCGGCATGCAGCGCCGTGGCAATTGACGAGTAGCTGTACGAATCGCGCGCCGGATACGGGCAGATGCCCATTCGCACGCCCACCGCCTGGGGATACACGAGCTCAAACGCATCGGGCTCAGGGTCGGCAGGACCGGGAACGGCGGCGCGGGCATCTGCACCGGCGCCCTCCGGCTCCGCATCACCGCGAACGAGCCTGCCCTCGGCATCCAGCGAAGCGTTGGCCTCAAACGCCTGCTCGCCAAAGGTAAAGCCCGCGAGCGAAATGAGCTCGTAGTCGCCCGGCTGGGAGTTGTCGAACACCAGGCGGTCGGCATCGAGCTGCGGCATGTCCAGAGCGTCGGTCGGCAAAATACGGCGCAGCACATCGTAGGTCAGATCGGTCTCGACGTCGAAGGTCGGCGCCGTCACCTTGCCACGGCTCACGCCGGCATCCATCGCCAAGATCACTAGCTCGCGTGCTCGCGTCATGGCAACATAGAGCAGACGAGCGCGCTCCTCGAGCGAAAGCTGCAGGTCGTCGTTGCGCAGGCGAGCAAATGCCTCGGCGGGAGAACCCGTCGCACAGACGTCCTCCATGAGCTCCGGCGGCAGCCACAGCGACGCGCCCTTGCCCTTAAACGCATGCTCAAACTGCTTTTTGACGTCGTCGCCCTTTACGAACGTGCCGTCCACGAGTTTAACGCCGTCGAAGCGTGCCGGCAGTGCCACGACTTGCGCTCCGCCCTCGACGCGACCCATCTGTGCCGCACCCGAGGACTTACGCACGCCAAAGCACTCGGCGACCGCCACGACCGGATATTCCAGACCCTTGGAGGCGTGCACCGTCATGATGCGCACCGCGCCGTCGCCCTCCTCGTTGAGGGCGCCTGGGGCTTCCTTGCCCGCCAAGAAGCGGTCGAAGGCCAGCGCAATGGAGCGCGGCGAGTTGCCGAACTCGGCCTCCGCCTCGGCCACGGCGTCGAGCGCCTTGAGCACGTTGGCGGCAATGGCCTTGCCCTCGGGACCACGCTGCGTCAGACGCACGAACCAGCCCGAAGCGTTGACCACGTCGCGCGCGATCGCCGCGAACGAATCGCGACCCACACGACGAAGCGCATACCGCAGCACCTCGCGGGCGCGCGTCACGAGCGGCAAGTCTTGCAAACCCGGCACATCGGAATCACTCATGATGCCCACGTCGATATTCCGGCGCGAGGTCTCCCCCGTCTCGCTATCGAGCTTGGTCGCCAGCGCCAAAAACTCCTGGGCGCCCAGCGCAAACATCGGCGAGGCCAGCAGCGGCATAAGGCCCTGTGCCGTATCGGCCGGATTGGCGAGCGCGCAAACCAGGGCGCGCACCGTCTGCACCTCGGCTGCTTGGGCAAAGACTGAGCCGCCTGCGATCACGCAGTCGAGCCCCTGGTCACGGAAGGCCTGTGCGTAGACGTCTGCGTTGGTCATGCGGCCCAGCAGCAGCACCATGCCGCCCTGGGGCTGGCCGGCATCGGCAAGCGAGCGGAACCGCTCGGCGATCGCACGGGCCTTTGCCTGTGTGCGTTCCTGCGTACTGCCGCCGGCAACAAAGAGGGCCTGGCGACGCGAGGCGTCTGCCACCAGCGTGTCCTTGCGGCCGTCGCTCGCCTCAAGGTCCAAAAAGCCCTGCATCAGGCCGCCGTCATCGCCGTCGAAGACGCGTGCCACGTAACGCAGTACCTCGTCGTGGCTGCGGAAGTTGCGCACGAGCTTGACGAGCTCGCCAGCAGGGGCGTCGGCCACGGCAGTCGCCGCGGACGCCGCCGCCGATCCCACCTTGCGCTCCTGGCGACGGAACACCTCGACCTCGGCGCCACGGAAGCGATAGATCGACTGCTGCGCATCGCCCACGGTACACAGCGCGCGCTCCCCCGCGCCGGTCAGGTAACGGATCAGATCGACCTGCATCTGGTCGGTATCCTGGAACTCGTCGATCATGACCATCTTAAAGCGGCCCTCGTATGCCGCTCGGATGGCCGGGTAGTCGCGCAGGGCCTCGTAGGCCATGCGCAGCAGGTCGTTGTTGTCGAGGGCGGACTGGCCGGCCTTGAGCGCGCGGTACTCAGCCTCTACAGAGCGGGCCAAGCCCACCAGTGCATCGAGCGCGGGACCACCGCAGGCCAGCACGATATTGATAAACGCATCGGCGGTCTCGGCCTTGAGCAGCTCGACCTGCTCCTTAGGGAATGCCTTGCTCGCCCGAGGCATGGCACACGACATCATGAGTCGTGCCGCATCGGCCATGGTCTTGCCGCTCGCCTCGAACGCGTCGATGGCGTCGAGTGCCACCTGCGCCTTCTCGGTCGCGGCCTTGCTCGCACCCAACGCCGCGCGATAGGCATCGGCAAGGGCCGAGGTATCGGCCTGGCCGCGCGCCACGCACACGTCGTCCATGCCGCCCGGCAGCTGGCTCGAGAGCTCCAGCAGCTCGCGCACCAGGCCCTTAATGGTCGTGCCGGCACCAAACGGCCCGCCCTCGCCCGCCATGGGATACCAGGCGTAAAGGGCCTTGAGCGATGCCGCAAGCTCGGGCGCGGCATCGGGCGCCGTCGCGCGGGCCAGCACATGCTCAACGGCCTGGTCCATGAGCTCGTCGGTATCGGTGAGCACCGTGAACTCGGGGTCGATGCCCAGCTCCAGCGCATGCGCGCGCAGGATGCGCGAGCACATGCCGTGAATAGTCGAGATCCACGCATCGTCGACGGTCAGGGCCTCCTCGTCCATGCCCTCGTCGATGAGCGCGCGGCGCACGCGGTCACGGATCTCGGCCGCGGCATCTTTGGTAAAGGTAATGGCGAGCACCTGGTCCAGATGCTCAACGAACGGACCGGATTCGGGCGAGAGCGCGTAGACGATGCGACGCGTGAGGGTAAAGGTCTTGCCCGAACCGGCGCCCGCCGAGACAAACAGCGGACGGTCGAGCGTTTTGACGATCTGCAGCTGTTGCGGCATCAAGGTCGAAAGATCCATGGTCTACACGTCCCTCCTTACAAACGTTCCCTCGTGGTTATACGAGCAGCGCGCATGCGCGGCCTGAGCCGACGTCGGGTCGACGGCGGCAACGTTGCCTGCCTCGAGCTCGCGCAGGCGCTCGGCGATGCCGGTCTCCACGCGATCGAGCAGGGCGTCGAAGTCCATGCTGCCACCCTCGCCGGGGAAACCTTTCTTAAGGCCCGGGATGCGACCGTCGCCGCGCTCCTCCTCGAGCAGCTCGGCGCTCGCGGCACCGCGCAACGCCGGCTTGCCGCCCTTGGTCGAAAAGTAGAGTGCCGCGCGGGTGTCCAGATCCAGCGCCCGGCGCATGGCCTGGGCGTAGATGAGCGTTTGGGTATGTGGCGGCAACCAGCGCGGGTCGTCGATGGCGGCCTCACCCGATTCCTCGTCGCGCACCGTAGGGTCGGCGAGCTTAAACTCCTCAACGCCCGTGCGATGCTTGTAGTCGATCACGACGGCGCGGTTCTCGGCGTCCACGTCCACGCGGTCGATGCGCCCACCGAGCGGCCAACCGGCATACTCGACCTTGAGCTCGTTGAAGGCGAACTCCAGATAGCGCGGGGCAAAGGGGGCAAGTGCCTCGGACTCGTAGGCAAGCACGCCCTCCAGCTGCGGCAAGATCTCGGCCACCTGGCGCTCCTCCACCGCAGAGAGCGGCACCAGCGGGCCCTCCGTGCCTCGCTTGCCGGCGTGCTCGGCCAACGTCTCGTCAAAGACCTCGCGGAGCAGCTCCTGAGCGCGCGGCAGATTCTCGGGCGTCACGCGCTCCATGCCCTCCTGGGGCAGGCGGGCATGCAGGTGCTCCAGCACGTCGTGGACAAAGTTACCCTTCTCCATGTTGCCAAAGCCCGCGTCGATGGACTGGGGCTTCACGCGATACGACACGAACCAGCACAGCGGGCACGTCGAGTACGCCTCAATCTGCGAGGCGGACGTCAGACGCGGCACGAGCGGCGCGTTCTCGCCCTCGCCATCGCGGCGACGCAGGACCAGGTACGGCACAGCCGCCTCACTCAAATGCTGAGGAGCCTCGCATGCGACGCGCTTGCACTCGATGCCCTCGCCGGCCGCTGGATCAAAATCGGCGACGATACCGCCCTCGCCCACGCGCGTGGGTTTGACAGCGCCAGTGGCCTCGGCGTGCGCCCGCAACTCGGTCCACACGGCAGCCGGATAGCACTCGTGCGCCTGGCGATCGTGGGTCACGCGGGCAAGCGCAACCGGACCGCGCGCGGCCTGCATCGCGCGGCCAAAGCGCACGCGCAGCAGGGCCGCGGGCTCAAGCGTCACACCGCTGCGCCCCAGCTCGGCCGTCAGCGTGGCCAGCGGTCCCTCCTCGTGTGAGAGCGGATAACTGTCCAGATCGACGTCGGCAAACAGCACGGCATCGTAGCTATCGGGGCGCAGGGCTGCCGCATCGGTAAGCGACGCAAAGCGCACCTGGGCGCGCGGCGCGCGGTCGACCTCGTAGGTCTCGTAATCGTATGCGGTGCTGCGCTTGTCCACCTTGGTACGAACGTCGTCGAGCACGGGCACGGTCGCGGCCTGCGACACGTCGAGCGTACGGGCATCGTTCATAAGGATGTCGATGACATGTCGCAGCAGGGCGGTCTCCACCTGGCGACGAGCCTGACCGTCAAGGCCTCCAAGGGCGCGATCGGGCAACGCCTCGGCAACGGCGAGCATTGCCTTGAGCGCCGTCACGGGTTTGTCGCGCCACAGCGCTTGGAACACGTCCGAAACCACGCACGGCACGTTCTTAAACCAGTTATCATCACTGGCGGCCTTGCGCGTGCCCCTGACCTGGCCCTGCACGCTCTGCAGCAGGCTTTTGACGGCCGTGGTGGTCTTGCCGCGCGACAGGCGCATGTTCTTGTCGAAGGTGCGCGCGCTGGCAGCATCGGCACCCGAAAGCGGACTGTAAATCCAGTCGGTAAGCTCCGGAGCGGGCCACCACTCGGTCTTGGAAGCGGTGCCCTCGTCAGCGGCCTTCATGCGCTCGATTAGATTGGCGAGCGCCGTGAACTGCCTGCCCGCGATGGATTGGGAAAACGCCGTGAACTCGGTTGTCTCAGCAGCAATGTGACGCGCCGCCAAACGGGCAGCGAGTTCACCGAACAGCTGGGGCGCCCGGGCAGACACCACGAGCACGCGCACGGGGTCCGCGGACGCCGTGACACCGCCGTCGACCGCGGCGTCCTCACACGTTTTTACCAGCCCATCGATTGCATCCACATAGGCATGGGCGCGGGCGTGAGGGCCGGCAACCTCTACAAAAGTAGGCTGAGCGGCGGACTTGGAGGCAGTCTGGGGCGCAGCGGCACCCTCCTCCAGCGGCGCGACCTCAAACAGCACACCGCGGGCATCGAAGGCGGCAGCAAGTTCCTCGCGCATTGCCGCCTGCTCGCGGGCAAGCAGCACAACGACCTCTCCCCCATTGTTCGCCACGGCTGACAACAGCTCGAGCAGGCCGTGCGTAAACGATGTGGTGCCGCGCACACATACCGCGCGGGCGCACGCCGGAAGGTTGCCGGCCAGCACCTCGGTCATAAGGTCAGCCGCCTCGCAGGGCTCGACCATGTCTCGACGGTCCAAGCCGCTCGCATAGGCACTCAACAGCTCGAACACGCGAGCCTCGGCGTCGCTCTTGGGATCGGGCCGGCAAACGTCGCCGCAGCAGCGCTCGGCACCCGTCCCCGCCACACCCGGCAGTACATCGCGGGCCATGCGCGCGAGCATGCGCACCGTGCCCTGACTGCACAAAAGCGGCTGCAGGTCGGCATCGTCGCGACGGGCGATCATGTCCGAGAACAGCATCTGGCGCTGCATGTTGTCGACGAAGCTGCGGCCATCGCCCATAAACTCCCACAGCGAACGAAGCCACGACGCAGGGGTTTTGTAGTCAACGCCCAGCGAGGCGCCAGCAACCGCAGCATCGTGACGGCACAGGTCGAGCTCGGCAAACGAGGGCGCCAGCAAAACGGCACGCCCGTGGCGGGCAACCAGGTCGGCGAGCAACGCCGCCTCGGCATCGCTCAAGTCCGTACCGGTATTGGTGGTATAGATTCGAACAGGCATGGTCCTCCACTCAAACCGTTCGCAATAATCAATGCATCCATCCTACCCGCCCACGCGGACAGATTTGCCCCACGCCAACAGATTTGATCCCTTGGGGACGGAGGAAAACGAATCACCAAGGGGGTCAGTCTAACCCGGTGATCCGTTTTCCTCCCTCCCCAAGGAATCAAAAAACCGCCCCCGAAGGGACGGTTCTGCGCAATTAATTTTTGCCGCTGGCCTACTCGCCATCCTCAAGTTTGATGAGGATCTTGCGATAGCCACCGTACTCGCCATTAAGCGCCTTGGACACGCGGCTCACCGTGGTGGACGAAGCGCCCGTACGGGCTTGAACCTCAACATAGGGCTCACCCTCGTCCAGATAGCGCGCGACCTGCAGGCGCTGCGATAAATCGCAGATCTCGCGCGGCGTGCAGATATCGGTCAAAAACGCTTGGATATCGTTCTCGTCGTCCAAAAGACTAAATGCGTGGACCAGCTGCTTGACATCAGGCTTGTCAAACATGTTCTCGATAT
>CAUBQN010000070.1 GCA_958438125.1 uncultured Collinsella sp. | reverse complement strand
AGCGCGGCGACCTGGTCGTGACCACGCACGTGGAGGAGCATCCGCTGTTTAAGCGCAAAGGCGCCGATGTGACCATGGAGGTACCGGTCTCGGTCTACGAGGCGGCGCTCGGCTGCACGGTGGACGTGCCCACGCCCGGTGGCGCGACGGTTCGTCTGAAGGTGCCCGCTGGCACCCAGACGGGCAAGAAGTTCCGCTTTAAGGAGATGGGTGCGCCCGACGTAAAGCATCGCGGCCGCACGGGTGCGCTGCTCGTCGAGATCAAGGTGCAGGTTCCTACGAACCTGTCCGACGATGAGCGCGATGCCATGACCAAGCTGCGCGAGGCCGACACGCGCGATTATCGCGAGAAGGTCAACCGTTACAAGGCGACGTTCTAGGGCGGTCGTGGCGCACGCCCGCGCCCGCGGGCTTATGATGGACGATAACGAGACGGAAAGGGGTCAGGTAGCATGGCCGAGGACAATAGGAACAAACCGCTGTACATGATCAGCGTGGCAGCCGAGCTGACCGGCATGCACCCGCAGACTCTGCGCGTCTACGAGTCCAAGGGCCTGGTGAATCCTCAGCGCTCGGGCGGTAACACGCGTCTGTATTCGCGTGCCGATATCGAGCGTCTGGAACTCATCAACCAACTGACCGACGAGGGTATCAACCTTGCCGGCGTGGTGCGCATTCTCGATATGAAGGAGCGTGCCGAGGAGCGCGAGCGCGAGAACGAAAAACTCCGCGCCCGCGTACGCCAGCTCGAGGACGAGCTGCACGAGTACAAGATGCAAAAGAAGATCACCGCCCTGGCCCCGCGCGACGGCTCAGTCAACCCCGAGCAAGTCATGCGCAAGCTGCTAGGCGCGGGAACCGATCTTTAGTTACGGCGGCTCTACGACGCAAATCCTAACAATATGAGAGTGGATAATCTCCCACTTTTGGTCCGCTTGAGGGCTAGAAACGGGGGATTATCCACTCCCATTTTTGGCTGGCGCTTGGGGACGTTCCTTTTGTGCCGGCACTTTGGGACACTCCTTGCACCAAGTCTGATGTCACTACACCGGGCTCGTTCTATGCTTTACCGAGATAAAGTGAACGTGCAGATTCGTAACCCACTCGTAACCGTTCTATGGCACGATATTGAACGAATGTATGCTATGCGCCCGAGCTTTTCGGGCAGAGTGGGAGACAGTATGGTTAAGCTGTACGAGGACGGCATCTACCTGCGCGGCGGCAGCGAGGTCGTGCCTGCGGCCGAGGCTGCCGAGCGCGGCATTACGCAGACGCCTGAGGACGCCAAGCGCGGCACCATCGCGTATTCGATCCTCCAGGCACACAATACGTCTGGAGATCCCGAGGCGCTCAAGATTCGCTTCGACGCCATGGCGAGCCATGACATCACCTTTGTCGGCATCATCCAGACGGCGCGCGCCTCGGGCATGGAGCAGTTCCCGCTGCCCTACGTGCTCACCAACTGCCATAACTCGCTGTGCGCCGTGGGCGGCACCATCAACGAGGACGACCACGTCTTTGGCCTTTCCGCGGCCAAGAAGTACGGCGGCATCTTCGTCCCGCCGCACATCGCCGTCATCCACTCCTTTATGCGTGAGAACTTCGCCGGTTGCGGCAAGATGATCTTGGGCTCCGACTCGCACACCCGCTACGGCGCCCTGGGCACCATGGCCGTGGGCGAGGGCGGCGGCGAGTTGGCAAAGCAGCTGCTGCGTGACACCTACGATGTTGCCTATCCCGGCGTTGTCGCCATCTACCTCACGGGCGCCCCGCGTCCCGGCGTCGGCCCGCACGACGTGGCGCTCGCCATCATCCGCGCCGTCTTTGCCAAGGGCTACGTCAAGAACAAGGTCATGGAGTTCGTGGGCCCCGGCATCGCGAGCATGACGACCGACTACCGCAACGGCGTCGACGTTATGACCACCGAGACCACCTGCCTGTCGAGCATCTGGGCCACCGATGAGGACACGCACGCGTTTTTGACCATGCACGGCCGCGAGGACGACTACCGCGAGCTCAAGCCCGCCGATGTCGCCTACTACGACGGCTGCGTCGAGGTCGACCTGTCGAGCATCAAGCCCATGATCGCGCTGCCATTCCATCCCTCAAACGGCTTTGAGATCGACGAGCTCAACGAAAACCTCGAGGACATCCTTCACGAGGTGGAGCTCGAGGCCGCCAAGATCGGTGAGGGCAAGACGCACTTTAGCCTGCTCGACAAGATCGTCGACGGCAAACTGCACGTTCAGCAGGGCGTTATCGCCGGCTGCTCGGGCGGCAACCACGACTCCGTGGTCCAGGCTGCCCGCGTGCTCAAGGGTGCCAACACCGGCTGCGGCGAGTTCTCGCTGTCGGTCTATCCCACGAGCCAGCCCGTGGCGCTCGAACTTACGCGCCGTGGCTATATCTACGACCTCATGGAGGCCGGCGCGATTGTGCGCACGGCATTCTGCGGCCCGTGCTTCGGCGCCGGCGACACGCCTGCCAACAACGGCCTGTCCATCCGCCACACTACGCGCAACTTCCCCAACCGCGAGGGTTCCAAGCCGGGTAATGGCCAGCTGAGCGCCGTGGCCCTGATGGACGCCCGCTCCATTGCGGCGACGGCTGCCAACGGCGGCGTCCTGACGCCGGCGACCGACCTGCCCGAGGAGACCTGGGACGAGGCCTGCGAGTACACCTTTGACGACGCGCCGTACAAAAAGCGCGTGTACTGGGGCTTTGGCAAGGCGGAGCCTGCCGACGAGCTGGTCGAGGGCCCCAACATCAAGCCGTGGCCCGCGATGGAGCCTCTCGGCGACGACATCCTGCTCAAGGTGTGCTCCAAGATCATGGACCCGGTCACCACGACTGACGAGCTCATTCCTTCGGGTGAGACGAGTTCCTTCCGCTCCAACCCGCTGGGCCTGGCCGAGTTTACGCTCAGCCGCCGTGACCCTGGCTACGTGGGTCGTTCCAAGGAAGTCGACGCCGTGGAGAAGCGCCGCGTTGCCGGCGAGGCCGCAGGCGACCTGGCGGCGCTCGATGCCGAGCTTGCGGGCGTGTTTGAGGCGCTGGCCGGCGCGGGCGTCGCGGCAGATGCCAAGGCGACCGAGTACGGCTCCATGCTCTATGCCAAGAAGCCCGGTGACGGTTCTGCCCGCGAGCAGGCTGCGAGCTGCCAGCGCGTAATTGGCGGTCTGGCCAACATCGTCCACGAGTACGCCACCAAGCGCTATCGCTCCAACGTGATGAACTGGGGCATGGTGCCCTTCCAGATGGAGGCCGAGCCCAACTTTGAGGTGGGCGACTACGTCTTTGTGCCGGGTATCCGTGCTGCGCTCGATGGCGACCTGCAGAACATCGCCGCGTACGTGGTGCGCACCGACGGCACGGTCGAGCAGATTGAGCTCTACATTGCCGATATGACGGCCGAGGAGCGTGCCATCGTCAAGGCCGGCTGCCTGATCAACTACAACAAGTTCAAGGCCGCTGCCGAGTAACGCACTTAATTGTCCGCCCGGGGCTTACCCTTTCCCGCCCGCTCACGCGCTTCGCGAGGGTCGCGTTCGGGAAAGGGTAAACCCCGGGCTACATTTCTGCGTTCTCGTTGGGTCTTGAGGGGCGCTAATAAATAGACTTGCTTGATGCCGCCTCTGTTAATGGGGCGGCTTCTTTTTGTCGAAAACCACCACAAAGGGGACAGGCACCTTTGTGGCGGTGGGGAACGAGCTCGATGTTGTTGTGATCGTTGAGCGGTATGTTAATGAGCGGCTCTACAGGATTTCATCCGGGTTGGCGGGTTTGGTTGTTTTGGGGATGCCGAGTTTGGATGACGCGAAATCGTCAACATTGTCCTTGATTCCGTCTTTGGTGTAGACGGTGACCATATAGGTGCTATGCCCGAATTCACTCTTGTCCCGTATTGCCCAGGCCTGCCAGTAGGCGGCCCCGTTTCGCCCTTTGATTTTTCCGACACGGCGGAGTTCTGTTCGCTTTAATTTCCGGTTGCTATAGATGGTTCGACCGGCTTCCGCGGTGAGCCCGCACTGTCCAAGCAGCTTGTCGAGGACTTGGTTCATGTGGCGCTCATTGGTGTTTGGTGCGTAGTCGTAGGCGAGGGTGATGGAGTCGAGTGGCTGGTCGTCGATCAGATAGTTTAGCGCCTGAGGTTCAAGGCAGAAATAGGGGGAGCATCCGTCGACCTTACCGAGCAACGGTAACTTGGACTGCCAACTTCCGGTGGGAATTGCATATTCGTAGAACACGCCACGGCAGACAAAGGAGAGCGAGGTGGCACGCGAGCCGGCGTCGATCATCCCGCAAAGATCGAAGGGCGAGGCGATACCAAAAGAAAAGGGCGTGATGACGATAAGGAAGAGCATCACGATGGGTATGGCGAGAATGGCGATGACGTTGCGACCGGTGGAATGAGACGGCTTCATATGCGCTCCTCGAGACAAAGATCTGTTGAGGATAGGCAGAAATGGATATGTTCAGAGAACAATTCAAGTTTAATCTCATGGCGCGAGATGGTCGACCGTTAGCGTCGAAAACCACCACAAAGGTGCCTGTCCCCTTTGTGGTGGTGAGGAGCGCGTGGCTTCTTTTGGTAATAGTGTTAGCTGGCGGTATCATTAGTGCAGGTGGCGAAGGTTTGCATTGTGGGGTGTTTTGCCGTGAGCCGTTCTGCCCGTATTGGATTGATTGTCTTGGCGCTTGCGATCGCTGTGGTTGGCGCGGGCGCTGCCGGTATGGCATTTCTACCTGCTGCGGTGACGGAGCCGTTGGTCAAGCCTGTGGCTCAATCTGTCGAACTTCTGACCGGCGACGACAAGCCCGAGACCATTACCGTTGATTTTGATGGGCAGCCGGCTGTGCTGGGTATTAGCAATTATCCGAGTATTCAGCTTGGGGCCATGCGCTATACCACGGATACAAGCCTGATCGATAGGGCGTCCGAGCTACTCAAGGGCAAAACATTTAAGCGTTGGTACGGATATGCGTCCTATCGGGCAAAAGCGAACGACATGGTTGGCGGATGTCACTCTTCCATCGAGCTGGACACTGCAAACGGCGCAAAGTTATGTGATGTCTCGTACGATCCGGGTTACGAGGGCAATGAGGGTCCGGGTATTTACATCATGGCCGGCGATGCAGCCTATGTCATGGAGGGCGACCAGGCCGAGCTCAACGATTTTATGGGTCAGTGTATCCAAGATGCCTATGAACAGACCTGCTTGCCCGACCCGCAGACTGCACGCGATAGTGGGTCTGCCCGTATATGGCTCTTCGAGGATGAGATGCCCTGGAGCGGCGAATCGGGAAGCACGGGTTCGGCAAGTAAATAGAGACTGCAACCACCACAAAGGTACCCGTCCCCTTTGTAGTAGTTCTCGGTTTGTCTCGATCTGTAACATCTTGGCCGCTAAAAGTGGGCCTGGTGTTACAAATTTAGATTTTCGATTCGGGTGTCTTCTGTTTGTCTCAATCTGTAACAGATAGAGCTCTATTTGCTGACTAGATGTTACAGATTGAGACAAACGGGCGCCGCTGGTCATTTCATCTTGATTTGTAACATCTGGAGCCATAAACAGTCGCTAGATGTTACAGATTGAGATAGTAAGGGGACGAGGCCGCAGCTGGTGAGCGCGCCTGCCCCCTATCCCTCAATCACTCAGAAAATCTTATATATAGAGACTTAGATTTGTGTATAAGATCGCACAAAGCTGGCAACAATACTTCTCGAACAACGTGAAGCCGCCCCGTAGGGCGGCCGCCCCAAGAGAGGTGATTCCATGAGAATCGATAAGCTAGCAATGACGTCGCGCGAGGCGCTGCAGACCGCCATGAGCACGGCTGCCGATGCGCAGGCCGGCGCGGTGGAGCCGATTCACCTGCTGTCTGCTCTGCTCGGTGCCGGCGAGCGCAATATCTCCGTGATTATCGAGCGCATCGGTGCCGACCCAGCTCAGCTCGCACGCTCCACACAGGACGCCATCGACCACGCGCCCAAGGTTTCGGGCGAGGGGCAGCAGATGGGCCTGTCCAACGAGCTCGTTCGCGTCATCGAGAAGGCCGAGAAGAAGGCCACCAAGATGGGCGACAGCTTTGTGGTGACCGAGCATCTGCTGATGGCGCTTGCCGAGGACAAGGGCGAGGCGGGCCGCGTGCTGCGCGACGCCGGTGTTACCAAGGAGCGTATCGAGCAGGTCTACGAGGAGCTGCGTGGCGATGACCGCGTGACGTCCGCCGAGGACAAGACCCAGTTTGAGGCGCTGGAACAGTACGGCCGCAATATCTGCGACCTTGCCCGCGCCGGCAAGCTCGACCCGGTCATTGGCCGTACCGACGAGATCCGTCGCACCATTCAGGTCCTGTCCCGCCGCACCAAGAACAACCCCGTGCTCATCGGCGAGCCGGGTGTCGGCAAGACGGCCATCGTCGAGGGTATCGCCCAGCGTATCGTGGCCGGCGACGTGCCGAGCACCCTGCGCGACCGCGACCTCATCGAGCTCGACATGAGCGCGCTAGTCGCCGGCGCCAAGTACCGCGGCGAGTTTGAGGACCGCTTGAAGGCCGTGCTCAAAGAGGTACAGAAGTCCGAAGGTAAGGTCATCCTGTTCATCGATGAGCTCCACACCATTGTGGGCGCGGGCGCCACCGAGGGCTCCATGGACGCAGGCAACATCCTCAAGCCGGCGCTCGCCCGTGGCGACCTGCATGCGATCGGCGCGACCACGCTCGACGAATACCGCAAGTACATCGAGAAGGACGCGGCGCTCGCCCGTCGTTTCCAGACCGTTATGGTGAGCGAGCCTACCGTCGAGGACACCATCTCGATTCTGCGTGGCCTCAAGGAGAAGTACGAGATCTTCCACGGCGTGCACATCACCGATAGCGCGCTCGTGGCAGCTGCCGACCTCTCCGATCGCTACATCGCCGACCGCTTCCTGCCCGACAAGGCCATCGACCTGGTCGACGAGGCCGCAAGCCGCCTGCGCATGGAGCTCGACAGCATGCCGGTCGAGATCGACGCCACCACGCGTCAGCTCACCCAGCTGCAGATCGAGGAACAGGCGCTCATGAAGGAGACCGACGACGCCTCCAAGGAGCGTCTGGAGGCCCTGCGCCAAGAGATCGCCGAGGTCCAAGAAAAGCTCAACGTGCAAAAGGCCGGCTGGCTCAACCAGAAGAACGCCATCGACCACGTGCAGGAGCTCAAGGGGCAGCTCGACGAGGCCAAGAGCGAAGAGGAGCGCGCGACGCGCAACGGCGACTTGGGCCGTGCATCCGAGCTGCGCTACTCCGTGATTCCGGGTCTGCAGCAGCAGATTCAGGATTCCGAGGCTGCGCTCGAGGCGCAAAAGCAACAGGACGGCGAGGGCCTCAACGAACAGGTGACCTCCGATGAGATCGCCGAGGTCGTGAGTGCCTGGACCGGCGTGCCCGTGTCCAAGATGATGCAGGGCGAGCTCGACAAGCTGAAGGGCTTGGAGGGCGAGCTGCATAAGCGCGTCATCGGCCAGGACGAGGCGGTCTCCGCTGTCGCCGCGGCCGTGCGCCGCAGCCGTGCGGGTCTCTCCGATCCGGACAAGCCCATCGGCAGCTTCTTCTTCCTGGGCCCCACCGGCGTGGGCAAGACCGAGCTCGCCAAGGCGCTGGCCGAGTGCCTGTTCGATGACGAGCGCGCGCTCGTGCGTATCGACATGTCCGAGTATATGGAGAAGTTCAGCGTCCAGCGTCTGATTGGTGCGCCCCCGGGATACGTGGGCTACGACGAGGGCGGTCAGCTCACCGAGGCCGTGCGCCGTCGTCCGTACTCTGTGATCTTGCTCGACGAGATGGAGAAGGCTCATCCGGATGTCTTTAACGTGCTGCTGCAGGTACTTGATGACGGTCGTCTGACCGATGGCCAGGGTCGCCAGGTGTCCTTCAAGAACACGATTATCATCATGACGT
>CAUBQN010000069.1 GCA_958438125.1 uncultured Collinsella sp. | reverse complement strand
TCGACATCCTCGACCCCACCTCGGGCACCGTTGATTCGCTCATGCGTCTCGACCTCCCCGCTGGCGTCGACATCGACATCAAGCTCTAAGCGATATCGCTCATAGCTTAAAGAGCCCCGCTGCCATTACGGTAGCGGGGCTCTTTTGTTTTGAATAATGGTTTGGACTGCCGGGCATTGCTGCCGAGTAGGTGGCTGCAGCGCCCTATTCGCTCAAAGGGTGCAGCGATGCCTCCTCAAAATGGAAGGACCGCAAGCCGTCTTCCGTTTCGATACACGCGCGACCGAAGGCATCGACGGTTTTAAAGATGCCTCGCGCCAGCTCGTCTCCTGCGGGGGAGCGGGCGATAACGTGCTCCCCAATCCAATTGAGGTGAGTGACATATTCCCCGTGGACGGGCGCGAGCGGTCCGGCGTCTTCTTCTATGGCGTTGAGACGCTCTGCCCATGTGTCTACAGCGTTCACGACCGCGTGATAGACCTCCTTGAGTAGCACATCGACGGCGGGAACAATCTCGTTGAGGTCCGAGAGACCGATTGCCTGCAGGCCGCCATCAGGAACCTCCGAAGGCACATAGTTCACATTGACGCCAATGCCGCAGACGGCGAAAGGTTTGCCTTCGTTATCGCGTGCGGCCTCGACCAGAATGCCGCCAAGCTTGCGTCCTCGCGCGACCAGGTCGTTGGGCCATTTGAGGCCAATCTCGTTTGCAAGACCCTGCTTTTCGAGTGCTTCGAGCACCGCTAGGCCGCTGACGGCGGCAAGACCAGAGTACTTTGCGGGATTAACGCATGGACGCAGGACAATCGAAAGCAATAGGTTGCCGGCGGTTGAATCCCACTTGTGGCCGCGCCGGCCGCGTCCTGCCGTCTGAGCCCGGGCGGCAAGTCCTGTGCCGTGCCGCGCTCCTTGTTTTCCTGCGACGAGCAGGTCATCGTTGGTCGATCCGGTTACGTCGACTATCGTTAATTTGGCATCCATAGCGGCTGCTACCTCCTTAATGAATAAGTGAATAACGCAATAGTGTCGTGAGGCAGACACAATGTGAAGCCTTTGTCGCATTTGGACAATTTAATGTTAACACGTCAACAATGACTAAAATGCGCTATCCTCTCTTGGTCGATGTAAACACGTCAACAACTCAAAGGAGGTTAGTGATGGGTTTCACGATACTGGGAACGGGCTCGGCGCTTCCCGAGCGCAGCGTTTCCAACGACGAGCTGTCCGAGTTCCTGGACACCTCGGATGAGTGGATTTTTACCCGTACGGGGATCAAGAGCCGCCATGTGTGCACCGCCGAGTCACTCGACGACCTTGCCGTGGCAGCGAGCGAGCGGGCACTCCAGGCGTCCGGACTCGATGCGAGCCAGCTGGATCTTATCGTCTGCTCGACGACGACGGGCGATCATCTCGTTCCTGCCGAAGCGTGTGCCGTTGCTGAGCGACTAGGCGCGACGTGCCCTGCCTTCGATGTCTCGGCGGCTTGTGCCGGCTTCGTATTTGCGCTCGATGTCGCCGAGGGCTATATCGCCCGCGGCCGTGCCGAGCGCGTGCTTGTTGTTGCTGCCGAGCAGATGACGCGCGCGCTCGACTGGACCGACCGTGCCACCTGCGTGCTTTTTGGCGATGGGGCAGGCGCCGCAGTGATTGAAGCTGGGGGAGACAGCCCCCTTGCCGTTGAGCTTTCGACGGCGCCCGACGTCGAGACGTTGCGCGTTCCCGGTCTGGTCGGTACCTCGCCGTTTAAGGCTTCCGCAGATAGCGCGAGCGTGCTGTCCATGAATGGCCGCCGCGTGTTCAAGTTCGGCGTCAACGCCATCTGCGACACTGTCCATAAGCTTGCGATCGATGCGGGCATTTTGGTCGAAGACATCGATCATTTTGTATTCCATCAGGCTAACGAACGAATCCTAAGCCAGGCGGTCAAGCGCCTGGGCGTGCCGGACGAGCGCGTGGTCCGAACGTTGCGTGAAACTGGCAACATCTCGAGCGCCTGTATTCCGCTTGCTCTCGATCGACTGGCAAATACCGGCGCGCTGCACGCGGGCGACACCATCGCCCTGGTCGGATTTGGCGCCGGCTTGGATGTAGGTGGCTATCTACTTCGTTGGAAGTAGTTGCACATAGGAAATAAAAACGCCCCTAGGGCACAAACAAAGGAGAACTACCATGGCAGATCAGAAGACCTTCGAGCGCGTTTGCGACGTTATCCGCGAGACCGCCGGCCTTGACGATGTCGAGATGAAGCCCGAGTCCACGCTCGAGGGGATTGGCCTCGACAGCCTGGGTACCGTCGAGATCCTCGTTGCCGTCGAGGACGAGTTTGGCATTGAGCTCGATACCGAGGAGAACCCCAAGACGGTCGGCGAGTTCGTCGATACGGTCGAGGCGGCATTGGAGAAGTAGTGATGCTCAAGTCTCCTCTCTGCGATTTGCTCGGCATCGAAAAACCCGTGTTCCAGGGTGGCATGGCCTGGATTGCCGATGCCTCGCTGGCATCTGCCGTGTCCGAGGCGGGCGGCTTAGGCATTATCGCGGCCATGAATGCCGACGCAAACTGGCTGCGCGATCAGATTCACGAGCTGCGCGCCAAGACGGATAAGCCCTTTGGCGTCAACGTTATGCTCATGAGCCCGTTTGTCGACGAGGTCGCACAAGTGGTGATTGATGAGCGGGTGCCCGTTGTGGTGACCGGCGCCGGCAATCCCACCAAGTACATGAAGGCCTGGAACGATGCAGACATCAAGGTCATACCCGTCGTGGCTTCGGTGGCGCTGGCGCGTCTCGTGGCGCGTCGCGGAGCTACAGCGGTTGTTGCCGAGGGTACCGAATCAGGCGGCCATATTGGCGAGACCTCGACGATGGCACTGGTGCCGCAGGTCGTCGATGCGGTCGATATTCCCGTGGTTGCGGCTGGCGGCATCGCCGATGGCCGCGGTGTGGCGGCCGCCTTTATGCTCGGCGCTGCCGGCGTCCAGGTGGGAACACGCTTTCTGATCGCAAACGAGTGCACCGTATCCGAACAGTACAAAGAGCTGGTGCTCAAGGCGGGCGACACGTCGACGCGTGCGACCGGTCGCTCGACGGGACATCCGGTTCGCGCCCTCAAGAGCCCCTTCACCAACGCGTATGCCAAGAACGAGGCGGCGGGCGCAAGCCCCGAGGAGCTCGAGGCCATGGGCACGGGCGCGCTTCGTAAAGCCGCAAAGGACGGTAATTACGAAGAGGGTTCGTATTTGTGCGGACAGATTGCTGGCATGGTCAACGAGCGCCAGAGCGCACGCGAAATCGTCGACGATCTGGTCGATGGCGCCGAGCATGTCCTGAAGGGTGCGACCGCATGGGTAGCGTAGCGTTTCTGTTTGCCGGTCAGGGCGCCCAGCATCCCGCGATGGGCGTCGACCTCATCGAAGCATCGCCGGCGGCTGCCGAGGTGTTTGCAATCGCCGATGAGGTGCGCCCGGGGACCAGCGAGCAATGCCGGAGCGCCTCGAAAGAGGAGCTCTCACAGACCGAGAACACGCAGCCTTGCGTGTTCGTGCACGACTTGGCTGTCGCCGTCGCCCTGCGCGAGCGCGGCGTGGTGCCTGCCGCCTGTGCGGGATTCTCGCTGGGCGAGGTCGCCGCGCTCACCTTTGCGGGGGCGTTCGATACGCGAGCGGGCTTTGAGCTCGTGTGCGAGCGCGCGGCGCTGATGGCCGCGGCTGCCGAGCGCCATCCGGGCGGCATGCGCGCCGTCATCAAGCTCGATGCGGCGCAAGTCGAGGGCCTGGCAAAACAGGCCGGCGAGGACTGCTGGCCGGTCAACTACAACAGTCCCCAGCAGACGGTTGTGGCCGGAGCGCCCGATGCGTTGCAGACCCTCGACGTCCTGGTAAAAGAGGCTGGCGGTCGCGCCATGAAGGTCGCGGTGTCGGGTGCATTCCATAGCCCCTATATGGCCGAGGCGACCTGTGGCCTTGCTGCATATATCCAAGCCGGTCACGCGCCGTCCCCGTTGCTGATTCCTGTTATGGCAAATATGACGGCGGCACCCTATCCGGCCGACCCACAGGCGGCATCGGAGGTGCTGGCCAACCAGGTGAGCCATGCCGTGCGCTGGGTCGACACGCTGCATATTCTGCAGGATCAGGGTATCGACACGTTTATTGAGGTCGGCCCCGGCAAAACGCTGTCGGGCTTGGTCAAGCGTACGTTGAGCGACGTTCGCGTGTATTCGTGCGAAACAGCCGAGCAGGTCGCAGCTATTGCCGACGAGCTCGCATAGCCCACAGGGCTGTAACCCGAAAGGAATGACATGGGCAACTTGAACAACGGCGCGCTCGAGCGTAACGATTCACGTCGCGTGGCACTGATCACGGGCGGCTCGCGTGGTATCGGCCGCGCTTGTGCGGTTGGCCTGGCGGAGGACGGCTTTGATATCGCCGTCGTCTATGCCGGAAGCGTCGATGCGGCGCGCGAGACGTGCGAAGCCTGCGAGGCCGCTGGTGCCACAGCTCGCGCGTATCAATGCGATGTGGCTGACCCCGATGCCGTCAATGCGTGCATTGAGGCCGTGCTCAACGACTTTGGTTCGATTTGGGCGCTCGTCAACAACGCCGGTATCACCCGCGATGGCCTGCTCGTGCGCATGGGCGACGATGCCTTCGACCGCGTGCTCGATGTCAATCTCAAGGGCACGTTCAATACGACGCGCGCGCTCACCAAGACCTTTATGCGCCAGCGTGGCGGCTGCATCGTCAACATGAGCTCGGTTGTGGGCCTGATGGGCAATGCCGGGCAGGCCAACTATGCAGCCTCCAAGGCGGGCGTCATCGGCCTGACCAAGGCGGTAGCGCGCGAGCTTGCGTCCCGCGGCGTACGAGTGAACGCGGTCGCCCCCGGGTTTGTCGAGACCGATATGACGGCAAAGCTTTCGGAGAAGGTTCGCGCGGCAACCGAGGAGCAGATTCCCCTAAAGCGCATGGCGCGCCCCGAGGAAGTGGCCGGCGTGGTGCGCTTTTTGGCGAGTGATGCGGCTGCCTACATTACGGGCGAGGTCGTGCGCGTCGACGGCGGAATGGCGATGTAGAAACCAGAGCCGAACAACGGCTTGGATGAGGAGACCATGATGGAACAGAGAGTTGCAATCACCGGCATCGGTGCCGTATCGCCGCTCGGCAACACCGCGCTTGCCACCTGGGCGGCAATGTGCGCCGGCACGTGCGGCATCGGCCCGATCACGCACTTCGATACCGATGCGTTTGCCGTTAAGGTGGCGGCCGAGGTCAAGGGCTTTGACGGCAACGAGTACTTTGGCAAGCGTGACGCCAAGCACCTGGATCCCTGCGTCCAGTTTGCCCTGGCAGCGTCGGACGAGGCCATGCACGATGCGGGCTTTGATGTCGAGGGCGCCATTGATCGCGAGCGCCTGGGCGTCTACGTGGGTTCAGGCGTGGGCGGCATGCAGACACTCGTCGACAACGTCCACACGATTGCCGATCGAGGGCCTCGCCGTGCATCGCCCTATATGATTGCGATGATGATTCCCAACATGGCTTCAGGCAACATCGCGATACGCCACAAGGCAAAAGGCCCGACCCTGCCCGTGGTGACCGCTTGCGCGACGTCTGCTCATGCCGTGGGCGAGGCGTTCCGCGCCATCAAGCACGGCTATGCCGATGCAATCCTGGCTGGCGGTGCCGAGGCCGCAATCATCCCCGATGCCGTTGCGGGCTTTACGTCCTGCCGCGCATTGACCACCAACCCCGATCCCGCGACGGCTTGCCGCCCGTTCGATGCAGACCGCGACGGCTTTGTGATGGGCGAAGGCGCCTGCGTACTCGTGCTCGAGGGTATGGAGCACGCACAGGCCCGCGGTGCGCACATTTACGCCGAGGTCGTGGGCTACGGCAACACCGATGATGCCTACCACATCACGAGCCCCGATCCCGAGGCTGCCGGCATTGCCCGCGCGATATCGCTGGCGGTTGCCGAGGGCGACGTCAAGCCTTCCGAGGGCCTCTACATCAACGCTCACGGCACCTCGACCAAGCTCAACGATTCGTCCGAGACGGCGGGCATTAAGCGTGCGCTTGGCGAGGATGCGGCACGCGCCGCGCACGTCTCATCGACCAAGTCGATGACCGGCCATATGATCGGTGCCACGGGTGCCATCGAGGTCATGGCATGTGCCATGGCGCTCGAGCAGGGCGTGGTGCCGCCGACCATTAACTACCACACACCTGATTCCGCCTGCGATCTTGACTACACGCCCAATCGCGCGGTTCGCGCCGACCTTACCTGGGCGCTTTCGACCAACCTGGGCTTTGGCGGACACAATGCCGCCATCGCGCTGCGTAGATATACGAGGAGCTAGAGCATGGATTCCAAAAGACTTGCCGAGATAGCCGATGTGATGGAGGACCGCGGCCTCACGCGCGTGCGCGTTGAGGAGCCCGATGGCACCGCGGTCGAGCTCGAGCGCGCGAGCGCCGCACAGCCGGTTGCCGTACCCATGCCTATGCCGGGTGCCGTGACTGCTCCGGCGGTGGCTCCTGTCGCCATGCCTGCCGCCGCACCGGAGCCCGCCGCGCAGGCGCCTGTCGCCGCACCGGAGCCCAAGGGCACCGAGGTGACCGCTCCCATGGTCGGCGTTTTCTATGCTGCCCCGGCGCCGGGCGACGAGCCGTTTGTGCACGTGGGCTCCAAGGTCAAGGCCGGTGAGACCCTCTGCATCATCGAGGCCATGAAGGTTCTCAACGAGGTGACGGCCGAGGCAGACGGCGAGGTGCTCGAGATCTGCGTGGCCGACGGCGATCTCGTGGAGTTCGGCAGTTGCCTCATGAGGATCGGATAGGTGATATCCATGAACAAAGAAGAGCTTAAAGAACTGTTGCCGCATCGCGAACCGATGCTTTTGCTTGACGAGGCCGAGCTGGTGGGCGACGAGGCCCACGGCAAGATCATGATTACGGGTGACGAGTACTTTTTGCAGGGGCATTTTCCGGGAAACCCGGTGGTCCCCGGCGTGATTCAGTGTGAGATGCTCGCCCAAAACTGCTGCGTGCTGCTGATGGGCGATGAGGAAGCGCGCGGCGCGACGCCGTTCTACACGAGCCTGGACAAGGTGCGCTTTAAGCGTCCGGTGCGACCGGGCGACACGGTGGATCTGGTGTGCTCCATCACGCGTGCGCGCGGGCCGTTCCGCTTTGCGACGGGCACCGCGAGCGTCAACGGTGAGGTCTGTTGCCGCGCCGACATGTCTTTTGCACTCATGCACGAAAGTTAAGGAAGGCTTCATGTTCGACAAAGTGCTCATCGCCAACCGCGGCGAGGTCGCGGTCCGTGTTATCCGCGCGTGCCGCGATATGGGCATCAAAACCGTCGCCGTCTATTCCACGGCCGATGCGGACGCGCTGCACGTGCAACTTGCCGACGAGGCGTATTGCATCGGCGGCCCGCGTCTTGCCGAGAGCTACCTCAACGACGATGCCGTGCTCACCTGTGCCGTAAAGTCGGGAGCTAAGGCAATTCATCCCGGCTATGGCTTTTTCTCCGAGAAGGCGAGCTTTGTGCGCGACTGCGACAAGTATGGCCTGGCGTTTGTCGGTCCTTCGGCCGAGGTGATCGACAGCATGGGCGACAAGGACGCCGCGCGCCGAACGGCTGCCGCGGCGGGCGTGCCCATCGTGCCCGGCTGCGATTTGCTCAAAAGCCCCGAGGAGGCGACGGCCGAGGCCGAGCGCATTGGCTGCCCCGTGCTTATTAAGGCGCGTGCAGGTGGTGGCGGTCGCGGCATTCGCAAGGTCGAGCGCGTGGAAGATGCGGCAAAGGCCTTTATTGAAGCACGCGCCGAGGGCGAGGCCGTTTTTGGCGACGGCGAGTGCTACATGGAGAAGTTCGTTGCGCCGGCGCACCATGTCGAGGTGCAGATTATGGCCGATAAGCAGGGCCATGTGTTTTCGCTCGGCGAGCGCG
>CAUBQN010000068.1 GCA_958438125.1 uncultured Collinsella sp. | reverse complement strand
CACCGCATTACCGAGGTGCTGGCCGCCGAGCCCACGATCGCCGATCCCGCCGAGCCCGTGCTCGAGGTCGCCGATGGCTCCATCGACTTTGACCACGTGAGCTTTAAGTATTCCGCGCATGCGAAGCGCCAGGCGCTCGACGATATCGACCTGCACATTAAGAGCGGCGAGACCATCGGCATCATCGGCGGTACCGGCTCGGCCAAGTCCACGCTCGTAAACCTCATCGCCCGCCTGTACGACGCCACCGAGGGTACCGTGCGCGTGGGCGGCGTGGATGTACGCGACTACGACTTGGACGCCCTGCGCCACCAGGTGGCCATGGTGCTGCAGAAAAACGTGCTGTTTAGCGGCACGATTGCCGAGAACCTGCGTTGGGGCGACCCGAACGCCACCGACGAAGAGGTCCGCGAGGCCGCGCATCTGGCCTGCGCCGACGAGTTTGTCGACGGCTTCCCCAAGGGCTATGACACCTGGATCGAACAGGGCGGCTCCAATGTTTCCGGCGGTCAGAAGCAGCGCCTGTGCATTGCGCGTGCCCTGCTGCGTCGCCCCAAGATCTTGATCCTGGACGACTCCACGAGCGCCGTCGACACCAAGACCGACGCCAAGATTCGCGCAGGGCTGGCAAGCTATCTGCCCAACACGACCAAGCTCATCATCGCCCAGCGCATTAGCTCCGTGCAGGACGCCGATCGCATCATCGTCATGGAGGGCGGCCGTATCGCGCAGATCGGTAACCACGACGAGCTGCTCAAGACGAGCGAGATCTACCGCGAGACCTTTACCTCGCAGAACAAGATGTCTGCCGAGGGCGAAGGAGCCGTCGAGGCCGACACCGAGGCATCCGCAACGAAAGCCCAGACCCAGGAAGGAGGCGAGGCACATGAGTAAGGCAACGACCGCCGAGCGCGCGCTCAACCGCAAGGGTGGCACCATGTCGCGCCTCATCAAGACGCTCTTTGGCTTCTACCCCGTGCTTTTGCCCCTCGTCGTCGTCGGCGTGGTGCTCTGCGCCATCATCAACTCCATCGGCGCGACCTTCCTTCAGAGCGCCCTGCAGATTATTAGCGAATCGTGGCAGTCGGGCGATTGGGAAGCTGCACAGCCCAAGATCGCACAGCTCGTGACTACCCTCGCCTGCATCTACGGCGTCGGTATCCTGTCCTCGCTGTTCTGGAACCGCGCCATGGCCATCGTCACGCAGGGCTCGCTCGAGAAGCTGCGCGAGAAGATGTTCAACCGCATGCAGGACCTGCCGATCCGCTACTTCGACACGCACCAGCGCGGCGACATCATGAGCCACTACACCAACGACATCGACACGCTGCGCCAGATGATCAGCCAGTCGCTGCCCAACCTGCTCATGACGACCATCGTCATCGTCACGGTGTTCTTTATCATGCTGTACTACAGCGTGTGGATGTGCCTGGTCATTGTGGCCGGCGTCGTCTTTATGACCTTTATGACCAAGCTGCTCGGTTCCAACTCCGCGCGTTTCTTTATTGCACAGCAGACCGAGCTCGGCGTGGTCGAGGGCCATATCGAGGAAGTCATGAACGGTCAGAAGGTCGTCAAGGCATTCTGCCACGAGTCTGCCGCCGAGGCCGATTTTGACGAGCGCAACGAAAAGCTCTTCGAGGTCTCGCAGAAGGCCAACATGTACGCCAACATCCTCATGCCTATCCTTATGAACCTGGGCAACCTGCTCTACGTGCTGGTGGCCCTTGCCGGCGGCATTTTCCTGGCACTGGGCGTGCCCAACCTGAGCATCTCGGGCATGGCGCTGTCCATCGCCGTCGTGGTGCCGTTCCTCAACATGACCAAGCAGTTCTGCGGACAGATCGGCCAGATCTCGCAGCAGATCAACGCCGTGGTCATGGGCCTCGCCGGCGCCGACCGCATCTTTGAGCTCATCGACGAGGAGCCCGAAGCCGACGAAGGTTACGTGACACTCGTCAACGCGCAGGTGAACCCCGAGACCTGGGAGTTCGAGGAGGCCGACCACCACACCGGCATGTGGGCATGGAAACATCCGCACCGCGCAACCGGCGAGATCGAGTACGTACCGCTGCGCGGCGACCTGGTCATGGACAACGTCGACTTTGGCTATACGCCCGACCACGAGGTGCTGCACGGCGTGTCCGTGTTTGCCAAGCCGGGCCAGAAGGTCGCGTTTGTCGGCGCCACCGGTGCCGGTAAGACGACCATCACCAACCTCATCAACCGCTTCTATGACATCGCCGACGGCAAGATTCGCTACGACGGCATCAACGTCAACAAGATCCGCAAGGCCGATCTGCGCCGCTCGCTGGGCGTGGTGCTGCAGGACGTGAACCTGTTCACCGGCACCGTGATGGATAACATCCGCTACGGCAACCTGGACGCCACCGACGAGGAGTGCATCGCGGCGGCCAAGCTCGCGGGCGCGGACGACTTTATCACCCGCCTGCCCGACGGCTACGACACGATGCTCACCGGCAACGGCGCGCAGCTGTCGCAGGGCCAGCGCCAGTTGATCTCGATCGCGCGCGCCGCCGTCGCCGATCCGCCGGCAATGATTCTGGACGAGGCCACGAGCTCCATCGACACCCGCACCGAGGCCATCGTGCAAGCGGGCATGGACAAGCTCATGGAGGGCCGCACGACGTTTGTCATCGCGCACCGCCTGTCCACCGTGCGCAACTCCGACGCGATCATCTGTCTGGACCACGGCCGCATCATCGAGCGCGGTAACCACGACGAGCTGATCGCCAAGCGCGGGTATTACTACCAGCTCTATACCGGAGCGTTTGAGCTGGAGTAGTTCGGCTCGCCGAGATGGCCGATTTGCCGCTCATTCGTCGGGCATGACCCTAAGGTCAATGCCCTCCTCTTTCGGGGCAAATCGACTCATCTCAGCGACCCAAACACAATGCGCCGCAACGAATAAAGCCTCCGCAGCCACACGAGCTGCGGAGGCTTTTTCATGCCGGCCGGAAACCGTATCCCACTTTTCGGGCCCAAAATGGGATGCCGTTTCCCGCTGGACCCCCTCCGGGAAACGGCATCCCATTTCAAGGGGGTAAACCGGGATGTGATTTCCCCTAACGGCACCTTTGGGAAGCCGCATCCCACTCTAGACGCACAAAACGGGATGAGCTTTCCCATGGTGATCCAAGACCAGAAGCATGTCCGATAGCGCGGCCAGGTCAAGAACAACAAGGCAAGCGTCACGCCAATTTGGACGAGCGTCTGCTGCAGTTTGAGGCTGCTGGCCCATATGGTAGAGTTAACCACCCATGAATTTCAGCACACTGCGTGCTACCTGTTCTTTTGTCATTTAGGGGAGTGAACTTGTGAATACTTCTGTCGCCAAGAAGGCCGGCCAGGCGGTGCGCCTGCTCATGATGGTGCTCACGGCAGTTCTCATCTTCTTCTTCATCAATGTTATGCTGCTCGTCTCCGATATCCAGGGCACGGCGCGTGTGGTCAACTACGCCGGTCTGGTGCGCGGTACCACGCAGCGAATCGTTAAGCTCGAGGATGCGGGCCAGCCTCAAGATGACCTGCTCAAAGCCGTGGATTCATACATCAACGGTTTGCGTTACGGAAGTGACGACCTCAACCTCGTCCGTCTCGACGACGATGAGTATCAGGCAAAAATGACCGAGCTTGCAAATTATTTTGATGAGCTTTGCACCGAGATTGCCCGTGTGCGTGAAGTCGGCTACGAGAACACCGATATCATCGCGATGAGCGAGGAGTTCTTTGGTATTTGTGACGATGCTACACGACTCGCGGAGGACTACTCTCAGGAGAAGGCGTCGGCGCTCAACTATCTCGAGGGCCTGGTGATCATCGACATCATGGGCTTGGTGGCGACCTTTGCGGTCGAACTTGTTCGCGCGGTGCGAACTGCCGCGCTCAATCGCGAACTGCAGAACAAAGTCTATCTCGACGAAGCCACAGGACTGCCCAACAAGAACAAGTGCGAGGAGGTCTTGGGGCAGGAGCAGCCTGTCTCCGCGGAGGCGCCCGTTGCGCTGTGCGTCTTCGACCTTAACAATCTGCATACGGTCAATAACAACTTCGGTCATGAGAAGGGCGATGAATACATTCGCTCTTTTGCCCAACAACTGGGAAGTGTGGCATCCGAGACGTGCTTTGTGGGCCGCGACGGCGGCGATGAGTTTATCGCGGTGCTGCGGGATTCCGATCGGGCTGCCGTGGAGTCCTGTCTCGCTCGGGTCCGTGCGAACGTGAACGAGTATTCCGAGGCTCACCCCGACATGCCCATCAGCTATGCGGTGGGCTTCGCGCTTTCCAGTGATTTTGATGAACCGCCTACGATGCGCGAGCTCTTTTCCCAGGCCGACAAAAACATGTACATCGACAAGAACCGCGTAAAGACAGCCGAGGCAGCCGGGCCGCAACGCGAGGACCGCTAAACCCGTAGCAAAGGGTAGCTAATTTGGGACGGGACTCTTTTGGCTACTTGAGGAGTTGGGCCATGGCGTTGACGAATTTTTGGACTTGGAGGGTGGGCTCGAGCGGGTAGTGCAGAAAGACCGGCACCTCTCGCCCGCACAGGAACGGCACGCCCACAAAGGCCGGGTGCACCCCCGACCATGCGCCGCAGGTGAGCACCGCGTCGCCCTTTTCCTCTGCCTCGTTAAAGAGCGCAAAGTCAAAGCTGTCCACGTCGATCACGTCAACGCCGCCGTCGGCCAGAAGGTCGATGCGCAGACTGTCCATTGCGTCGTTGCCGTGGCGGAGCACGCGCAGACGCATACCCTCCAAGTCGGCGACCGTAATGCGATTCTTGCGCGCCAGCGGGCTCGTGCGCGGCAGGTCGATATAAAACGGCACGTTGACAATGCGGAGCTTTTGGCAGGCGTCACCCCAGCGCGGGGTCGAAAAACTCGACTGCACCACATCGACCTCACGACCGAGGCTGCGCATGACGGTCTCGCGCTCGTCATAGAGGTCGCTTACCGGCACGATCTCAAATCGCAGCGACGGTTCCAGCTCGTGTACGCCCGACCACATCGACAGCGTTTGGCGCCCCGGGCACATCATCGACACACCCAGACGCACAGCACCGCCATCGCCCGCCGCGCGTCGGGCGCGGCGCAGCGCGTCCTCGGACTGCCGCATGATCGAGCGCGCGTCGTCCACCAGCAGAGCGCCCGCCGGCGTCACCTTAACACCCGAATGCGAGCGCTCGAACAACGTGATGCCAAACTCGGCCTCGAAACCCGACACCTGTTTGACGAGCGCCGGGGTCGACACGCGCAATTTTGCCGCCGCACGTGAGAAGCTTCCCAGCTCCGCGGCGGCCGATATGGCCTCGAGTCGTCGATCGTACACGTCAATCTCCCGTTTTCGCGCCTGTGAACGCATGGCGCCACAGGGGGTCTTTTTGGCAGGTCACACACTCAATTAAAGGCGCATTGTCTTGCGAGCTATAAACCATTGGTTAACGCCATTCTAACAAATATGCAATTCACCTGCGCAAATGTAAAGCATACGATAACCAGCGAAAACCACGTGGGTCGATTAATGGGAGCGACCCACCGGGAGGCACAAGAAGGGAAGTTCCTATGAGCAATTGGCTTAAGCTCGAGGGCGATGTCTGCGCCGTGACTGGCGCGCTCGGCGGTATGGGCGTCGAGATTTGCCGCGAGTTCGCCCGCAACGGCGCCAACGTCGTCCTGCTCGATCTGGACGAGGAAAAGGTCAAGGCCGCAGCCGCCGACCTCGCCGCCGAGTTTGGCATCCACGCCGAGGGCTACAAGATGAACGCCACCGACGAGGCCGAGGTTCAGGCCGCCGTCGACGCCACCATCGCCGACTTCGGCCGTGTCGACGTCCTCGTCAACACCGCCGGCATCCTGCGCTTCGCCGCCATGGAGGACCTGCCGCTGAGCGACTGGGAGCAGGTGCTCAACGTCAACCTCACCGGCTACTTCATCACCTCGCAGCGCTTTGGTCGCGAGATGATCAAGGCCGGCCAGGGCCGCCTAGTTCACATCTCGACCGTCGCCAGCCACTCCCCCGAGACGTTCTCGGGCGTGTACAGCTCCACCAAGGCGGGCGTCAACATGATGTCCAAGATGCTGGCTGCCGAGTGGGGCCCCTACGGCGTGCGCTCCAACTGCGTCGAGCCCTGCTTCGTTAAGACCCCGATGTCGGCCAATTTCTACGCCGACCCCGAGGTCGAAAAGAGCCGCAGTCGCCTCATCGCCACGCGCCGCATCGGCGAGGTCAGCGATATCGCCAACGCCGTCATGTTCCTGGCGTCCAAGCGCTCGGACTTTACCACCGGCGACGCCATCAAGGTCGATGGCGGCTTCTCCAACATGATGGGCGACCTCACCGCCAAGCCCGGCGGCCGTCGCGCCTATGCCGACAACTACCTTAAGAACAAGGGTGTCGAGCTCTGGTCCGATGAGTCCGGCGTCGCCAAGCCGACTGACCAGTAAACCAACCTGACAGGGAGGCCCGCGGACACGCCCGCTCCTCCCCCGTATCGATTAGAAAGAGTCCAATGGCTTCCACCAACTCCAACAAGGGTCGCGCCGTCGTGCTTTCCGCCGCGTGCGTCACCATGTTCTTCATCAGCTCCATCGCGCTGTATTCCGTCGTGAGCAAGAACCTACTCGCCGTCTACCCCGAGTGGTCCAGCGCTCTTACCTGGGCCTTCCCGGTCTTTCAGACCATCATGGCCGTGACGGGCATCTTCGCCGGCCGCATCTCCGATAAGATCGGCCCGCGCAACGTCGTGATCGCCGCCGCCGTGTGCTACGGCCTGGGCTGGTTCATGTCCGGCACCGTCACCGAGCCGTGGCAGTTCTACCTGTGGTTCTCGCTCGTCGCCGCCATCGGCAACGGCCTGGGCTACAACCCCGCGCTCACCACCGGTCAAAAGTGGTTCATCGACAAAAAGGGCCTTGCCTCCGGCATCACCCTGGCCGCTTCGACCGCCGGCCCCGCCGTGCTGTCCCCGGTGCTCGCCTCGTTGCTCATCCCGAGCCTGGGCATCTTTGGCGCCCTTAAGGCGCTCGGCGTCATCTTCTTTGTGACGATTGCTGCCTCCGCCCTGTTCCTGAAGGCCCCCGAGGCCGGTTGGCTGCCCGAGGGCTTCGAGGCCCCCAAGGGCGGCGCGCACGCCGGCACCTTCGGCGACCTCACCCCGGGCGAGATGGTCAAGACCCCGCGCTTCTGGGTCCTCATCGTCACCTTCGCCTTTGCCGCCACCGCGGGCACCCTGCTCGTGGGCAAGGTTGCCTCCATCGCCGCCGTCCAGCTCTTCGCCGACCCCACGAGCGCCGCGGCCGTCGCCCTCGGCGGTGTGGTGGTCTCCATCAACACCTGCGCCAACTTGGTTGGCCGCCTGTCCTTTGGCCAGATCATCGACAAGCTCGGCGCCTATAAGTCGCTGCTCATCAGCCTTGTCGTCACCATCGTCGCACTCGTCATCATGTCGATGAGCTTTACGCAGAGCATGTTCTTTGTGGCGCTCGCCCTGCTCGGCTTTAGCTTTGGCGCCCTGCTCGTCATCTACCCGCCGCTCACCGGTGGCGCCTTTGGCACCAGCAACATCGGCGTCAACTACGGCATCATGTTTTTAGGCTATGCCGCTTCCACCTGGATCAGCCAGCCCATCACCGCCGTGCTGTATCACGCCGAGGCCGGCAGCGCCGCCTACCAGCAGTCCTTCTACGGCGCCATCGTGATCGCCGCCATCGCCGTCGTGCTCACCGTCTACATGATGGTCTCCGACAGCAAGAAGAAGTCCGCCTAGTTTTACCGATGCGACAAAGGGACAGCCCCTTTGTCGCATTCCACCGGTCACCAGTATTAAGGAGTCGAAATGTCTGAGCTCAACCCCGTCCGCATTGCCGTTATCGGCGCCGGCGCCATGGGCCGCAACCACATCCGCTTTGTCACCGAGGAGCCCGAGGCCGAGCTCGTCGCCATCGCCGACGCCTTTGAGGGCGCCCGCGCCACGGCCGAGGCCGCCGGCGTGCCGTTTTA
>CAUBQN010000067.1 GCA_958438125.1 uncultured Collinsella sp. | reverse complement strand
TGAAATAGAACATTACCGCAGATAAATGCCATATTTGATAAAACGCGTTACCAAACGACAATGCCCCGCCCACGCAATCACGTGGGCGGGGCATTGCTTCAGGCATGCGGCCAGCGACCCTGTTGCTTTTACTTAAGCTCGGGCCAGTAACCCTTGTTGGCCTCGATCATGTCGTCGAGAACCTCCTTGGCGACCTTCATCGACGGCACGGTCTTGTTGAGCGTAAAGGCCTTGAGCGCCTTCTCGTACGAACCCTCGATCGTAGCCTCGACAATGAGCTTCTCGGAGTTCAGCTGCTGCATCATGAGGCCCTGCTGGAACAGCGGAATGTTGTCGCGGCTGATGACCTCGGGGCCGTTCTTGCCAATGTAGGCAGGCAGCTCGACCATAGCGTCGTAGGGCATGTTGGGGATGGCGCCCTTGTTCTCGCAAATGACCAGGAAGCGCTGCTTGGTGTCGTTCTTCAGAGCGATAGCCAGATCGGCAATCCAGTCGCCGTGGCTGCCCGCATAGAACGTGCTCTCGTCGATCTCGCCCGTCTTCTCGTAATGGTCGATACCATCAAAGAGGTTCTTCTCACGCGTCTCCTCAACCTCGTTAGCACGGGTGCGCTCGGGGTTGGAGTGCTCGACGAACTCCTTCTGCTGCAGGTAGTAGTTCAGATACGTGTTGGGCAGGTACTCCGGGAAGCACTCCATGATCTCGTACTCGCCCTTCCAGACGTAGTACCAGCTGCCCTTGGTGTGGCGGTTCTGCTCGGGATGCTCGTCGACGGCCTCCTCGGGCTTCTTTGCCATGAGCGAGCCCATGCCCTTGAGGTAAGAGTCGGGCAGCAGAATCTCATGCTCCTTGATGTACTCGCGCAGCTGCGGGAGCACCTCCTCGCCCTTGTGGCGGATCGAGGTGAACCAACCAAAGTGGTTGAGGCCAAAGTAATCGTACTCAACATCCTTCTTGTCGATATCGAGCGCGGCGCAAACCACGTCGATGATCGCGATCGGCATGTCGCAGATGTTGATGATACGAGCGTTGGGACGCAGCACGCGGCAGCCCTCGGAGACGATGGCGGCAGGGTTGGAGTAGTTGAGAATCCAGTAGTCCTTCTTGGCGTACTTCTCAACGTCATCGATCAGCTCGACCATGGGGAAGATGGTGCGCATGCCGTAGGCAAGGCCGCCGCAACCGCAAGTCTCCTGACCCACGCAGCCGTGACGCAGCGGAATCTTCTCGTCCTGCTCGCGCATGGCGTAGCCGCCCACGCGCATCTGGGCAAACACGAAGCTCGCGTCGGTAAAAGCCGTCTTTTTGTCGGTGGTCACCGTGAGCTTGATGTCCAGGCCGAGGTCCTCGTGCAAAATCCAGTCCACGAGCACGCCGATCTTGCGCTGGCGCTCCTCGTTGATGTCGTACAGACGAATCTCGTCAACGTCGAGCTCGTCCTTGCGCAGGGCGATGGACTTGACGATGCCGGGGGTAAAGGTGGATCCGCCACCACACAGAGTAATGATCATTGTTTACTGCTCCTTCTCAATTGCGTTTTCGACCTTGTCGCGCATCTCGGCGACCTTCATGCCAAAGATGATCTGGATATTATTGCCGTTGCGGTTGATGCCGCTGTTGGGCACGTGGTTGATGAGGTCCTCATTGATGAGGTCCGGGTTCTTAACGTTCACGCGGAGACGCGTAAAGCAGTTCTCGAGCTCCTCGATGTTGTCCTTGCCACCAAGACCTGCAACCAGGTCGGCAATGCCCGCATCGACGCCCTCTGCGGGAGCCGCGGCAACAGCGCCCTGCTTCACCGCGACAGACGCGGCGGCCTCGCCCTCGGCAACGGACTCGGCGAGCTCGGACTCCTCCTCGCGACCAGGCGTGTGGAGGTTGAGCTTCTTGATGAGGAAGGTGAAGAGGAAGAAGTACAGAGCGGCGTTAACGACTCCAAGCACCAGCATAACCGGCCAGTTGGTCTTGTCGACACCGAGGACCAGGTTGGAAACCACGATGTTGATGATGCCGCCTGCAGTCGAAGCGGGCACGGAGAGGACCTTGAGCAGGACCAGGAAGATGCCGGAAAGAACCGAGTGAACGACAAAGAGCACGGGAGCGGCAAAGACAAAGAGGAAGTCCATGGGCTCGGTGACACAGGAGAGCACGGCGGTGATGATCAGCGGGATGATAACGGCCTTGGTCTTATCCTTGTTCCCCTTGTAAGCGGTGACGATAAAGGCGAGACCGATACCGATGTAGGGCCACAGGTTGTTGAAGGTGTAGCTGTTGAAGTAGGTGCTATCGGAGAAGGGCTGGCCCGTCATTGCCATCTCGGCGACACGGATGGGGTAGGCACCGGCGATAACCTGATCGCCCAGCGTCAGGGTGCCACCCACATCGGAGAACTGGAACGGGGTGTAGATGAGGTGGTGCAGACCGGTGGGAACGAGCAGCTTGTTGAGCATGCCGTAGATAAAGAGGCCGATGTTGCCCGACTCCTTAATGATGCCGGCAACTGAGGAGATGGCACCCTGAACCGGAGGGCAAACGATGCAGAAGCCAGCGCCCATGATCCAGGAGATGATGATCATGATCAGGAACGGGAAGCGAACGCCCGAGAACATCGAAAGGGCAATGGGGAACTGCTTATTCGAGTACTTGTTGAACACGGCACCGGTGATGCAACCGAGAATAATGCCGCCGAACACGCCGGTATCGAGCACCTGAATGCCCATAACGGTGGCCTGGCCGGTTCCGGTAAGACCGAGCATGCCGCTCGCATCGGCAAGAGAGCCGGTGGCGTTGAGCACGATGTTGTTAGCCTGCAGGAACAGGAAGAACGACATCAGGGCAATCAGCGAAGCATGGCCCTTGTTCTTCTTTGCCATGGCGCCGGCGATGCCCACGCAGAACAGAATCGAGAGGTTGTTGATGATAAACATCAGCGACTGATAGACAACGGCGCCCACAAGCTGGAACGGACCGGAGCCCAGTACGGGGACCAAAGCGCAGATGGTCTTGTTGGTCAGAATGATGCCCACGATGAGCAGGATGCCGGCAACCGAGAGATACATCATCGGCTGAACGATCGACTTCGCGAACACCTCCAACGGCGCTTTGAAATTGAACTTCTTTTTTGCGGTCATAGCGGTACTCCCCTTCCTTTTCCGCAAATTAAGACAGATGTGCCCTGGACAAGACCGTGAGCCTTGCCTTATATCAATCGATGTGTGGACACGTTATGCCTAGAGACCAGGTTCTCCAAGCAGGTTAACAATGTGATACGCGAGATAACTCTTCTCGGCATTGGTAACGACAACGTTATAGGTAGACGACAAGTGGGCGGCTATGGCGTCCGCGCACGAGAATGCACACGGATACGCCGTTTCATCGATTCGGAACAGCGCGTCTCCGTTGATTTGCCCTGCCGTAGGATCGAGTGCTCGCTGTGCGAAAAACTGCAGGTGACGAACGAAACGTTCGTAAGGCAACGAGGTGTCGTCGAGGGTCGTGGCATAGCGCTCGGAAACAATCGCAAGCACGTCGCGAACAAGCTGGACCGAAACAATCAGGCGGTCAGAGCGCTGCGGCATGGTGGCGTTGACGATATGCAAGGTAATGAAACCCTGCTCTTCCTCGCTCATCTGGATGCCCATATACTCCTTGATAATCTGCAGTGCACGGCCCGCAAGCGCATACTCCTTGCGATAGAACTGCTGGATCTCGAGCAGCAACGGATTCTCACAGGGGACGCCCTTGCGCTCGCGCTCCAAAGCAAGGCTGATATGGTCTGCGAGAGCAATGAGAATCTTGTCGTTGATATCGACATTGAGCTCTCGACGAAGCATCTGAACGATGTCCTCGGAAATCACGAGGTTGACGGTGGGGATGGACTCCAAAAGATGTGCCAAGCGGTCAATCGTACGCGAATCCTGAGAAGTTCCCTCCTGCAACGCGTAGGTCTTTTCGACCGACGTCTCATCGATGGCATCGCCGGCATGGCGACCAAAGCAGAGGCCTCGACCGATGACGATGAGCTCGGAGCCATCGTCCGAAGTGACCATTGCGACGTTGTTGTTAAAAACTCGCTTGATAACCACGGTACCCACCACAAGAATTTACTCGGAAAGCCAGACGACAGGCTCTTTAACAGCAACAGGGCCGGAAGCATGCTCACGAAGAGTCGAGTTCTCCGAACGCTCGCACACGATAACGAAGACCGTGGGATCAAAGCCGGCAGCGCGAACCACGTCGAAATCGACCTCGACGAGGGGCTGGCCCGCGTCGACATGGTCACCCTGGGCAACAAGCGCATGGAAGCCCTTGCCCTCAAGTTTAACAGTGTCGATTCCGATATGCAGCATCACCTGAGCAGAGCTGTCGTCGGACATGATGCCCAGCGCGTGCTCAGTCGGAAACAGCGCCGCGACGGTGCCGGAAACAGGAGCGCACACCGTTCCCTCTTGGGGAACCACGGCAACGCCATCGCCCACTGCACGGCTGCTAAAAGCGGGGTCATTGGTATTTTCTAGATGAACAAGCTCGCCGGAAACGGGAGCGAGGATTTCGAACTCGGAAGCCGCAGTCGTCTGCTTATCCGAGCCACCCATTAGGCGAGAAAAGAAACCCATGGTGACATGTCCCTTCATAAATATAGCCCAACCAAAATCAATCGAATGCGCCCATTGAGACGCTCGCGATCAAAGACTTTGGTTAGGCCCACGTCCGAGGGGACTCGGTAACCTTCCGCATTTCTTTTACGGGGGGTTATTGTAGACAAGCCCAAAGCCGGAACAATCATTATGACCGGCGAACGGTATTTTTTCTCCGATAAACGGTATTTATGCGGTACTTAGGGACGTTCCTTTTCTGCCGGCACTCGGGGACACTCCTCACTCTGGTGCATTGGGGACAGGTTTGTTTGCACCAGGTTGGTGCAGATTAACCTGGTCCCATTGCACCAATTTCGTATGCGCTAGATAAAGAGCTCGCATTCCTTCCGCACGACGCAAACCTTGCTCAGCATCTGGGAAACAGCGGATAGCTTGTTGGGATCAAGCTTACGAGCGCCTCGCGGACATACGGCAATGCAGCGCATGCAGGAGATGCACGCCTCGCCAGCTGCTCGTTTGGGGTCACCCTTGTCGATAGCACAAACGGGGCACGCCGCGGCGCATGCACCGCAGGAGACACAATCCCCTGTTGCCTCGGGTGCCATGCGGTGACCTCCGGCTTGTTTATAAGGACGATTGCCGGGAATAGAGGGCTCGGATGTATCCTCGGCCAACAGCTTTTGCTGAATTTGCTGCGCAAACTCTGCGAGCTGCGCCGCATCCTGCGCATCCGGACGACCGGCAGCAAACTGTCGCGCAATGGAATGTTCTGCAATGGCCGCAACTGCCGCGATCACCCGGAATCCCGCATGCTTCGCAACGTCCTCCAGCTCTACGAGCGTGTCCTCAAACGCGCGGTTTCCGTAGACGCACACCAGAACGGCCCGCGCTCCGTTGCCGTGAACCATGCCCAACCGGTCAGCCACCACAGCCGGGATTCTACCGGCATACGCCGGCACAGAGATTACGGCCACGTCGTCCTCAGTCATCGAGACAGCGCTGAAATCTAGCCCGCTATCGGTCAGATCGACGGTAACGGTATTCTTGTCCAGTGCCCCGGCCACAAGGCCAGACACCTTCTGCGTTCCACCCGTCGGACTAAACACAATTTCGAATACGCTCATCGAGACGCCCTCCCCCTACGTCTGGCAACGCGTCAAGCCGTTTTCACATCCAGCCAGAGTATACGGCACGTGGGATCCCCATTTTGGTGCATCAAGCACCCCAATGCACCAACCCTACGCTGTCTGCCTCTTCGTTTTGTATAAATTACGGTACAGATTGTATATATTTACGGGATACCGCCGTGTTCTCCCGAGGTACCCCATCCTGGCCCGTGCAAAAAACGGAGTATTCTGCAACGTGACCGCGCCAGCAATACCCCGAGCGGGCAAACCTTTAGGGCGCTGCGTCATTTTGGGTTCCGACATGGCGAGAATGACGCGCCCCTGCTCCGGAAAACGACGAAATCTGACTCAGAACGCTCGCTAGGGATATCCGAAAGCCACCGTTGGCGACGTCAAATCATATGCAGACAACTCGAACTGCAGAATACTCCAAAAAATGCACGGCGCACCCCATGGGACCCATTGCCGCATGGTAGGAAACAGGCCCACGGCATCCTCTAGATGCATTCCCGAGGAAATCACATTTGAACTAGCGATCGGATACGGCAAACAAAAAGGGCCCCGAGCGTAGTTGCTCGGGGCCCTTGGTTCACCTCGCTCTAGCGGGCGATGCGTGTGTTATTTGCGCTTGCCGCCGCCGTCACCGGGACGACGGGAGCTGCCGCCACGCTTGCCACCACGACTATTGCCATAGCTGCCACGGTTATCGCGACCGCCGGCACGGCCGCCACGGGAGCCGGCCTGGTTGCCGCCACGCCCGCCACGATAGCCGCCACGACGCTCCTCGCGGGTATCGTCGTAGTTGCGCCAGTCATCGCGACGATCGCGGCTGGCACGCGGGTCACGACGATCGCGCGACTCATTCGAACGACCAGCGCCGCCGCGGCCGCCATTGCCGCGAGCGCCCTCGCGACGCTCGCCGCCGCGGCTAACGCGCTCTTCAAAGCGCTTGCCGCCACGGGACTCACCGCCACGAGCACCTCGCTCACCGCGACCCTCGCCGCCGCGACGCTCATCACGGCCACCGCGCTCGTCATCACGACCGGAACGACGGCGGTCGCCCGAACCGCGCTTGCCACCGCGCGAACCGCGGCCCTCGTCCTCGCGCTCGACACGACGACGGCCGCCACGGTCCTCGTCCTCACGACGACGGCGGTGTGCCTCGCCCTGGAACTGCTTGGCACGACGCTCGGCACGGTTGCCGCGCGCAGGCTGCTCAGCGGCACCAGCACCAGCGCGCTCCTCGGCAGCCACCTCGCGAGCCACGCTCTCCACGGCCTCGTCCACGCGAGCCTGAACGCCCTCGCGCACGCGGGTCTTGCCGCCGCGCTTAGGACGGCTCGGGCGCTCGCCGTCGCCGCGACGCTCGTCGCGACCGCGGTTGGAACGACCGGCCACATCGCCGTAGTCATCGCCGTTGCGCTTGCCGTCGCGACGTGCCTGCTCAAGCTTCTTCTTGCTCTTGGACTTGCCGCGCTTGGTCTTCTTCTTCACCTTAAAGGCGGCAGGATCGCGCTCGGGGTCAACGGCGGGCGGGTTGGGGCCCACGTGCAGGTCGCCGGCTTCGTAAATATCGGCCGTCTTGTCCATGAGCTTCTCGATCTCGTAGAACTCGTCCACGTCCTGCTCAGTCACAAACGTAATGGCCCAGCCCAGCTCGCCGGCGCGGCCCGTACGGCCAATGCGGTGGATATAGTCGGTCGGCTCGGCCGGCACGTCAAAGTTCACGACGTAGCGCACGTCGCTAATGTCGATGCCGCGGGCGAGAACATCGGTTGCCACCAGCACGTCGACGGTGCCATCGCGGAAGGCCGAAAGCGCGCGCTCGCGCTGGGCCTGGCTGCGGTTGCCGTGAATCGCGGCGGCCTTGATGCCCTTGCGCTCCAGACGACGGCAGCAGCTGTCGGCACGGTGCTTGGTGCGCATAAAGACGATGGTGCGCTCCGGGCCCTCCTTCTTGAGGAACTCGGGCAGCAGGTTGTTCTTGGCCTCGATGGACACCGGGAACACAAACTGGTCGACGGTGTCGGCGGTCGACGTGGCCGGCGCGATCTCCACGCGGGCCGGGTCGCTCACCAGGTCGGTGATCTCGCCCACGGCCTCCTCGTCGAGGGTCGCCGAGAACAGCAGCGTCTGACGCTCGGCCGGCGTCTCACGCACAATGCGGCGGACGGCGGGCAAAAAGCCCATGTCGAGCATGCGATCGGCCTCGTCGAGCACCAGCACCTTAACTTCGTCCAGGTGGCAGGCACCCTGCTCGATCAGATCGACCAGACGGCCCGGCGTGGCGACCAGGATGTCACAGCCGTACTTGAGGGCAGCAGTCTGCGGCTTGTAGCTCACGCCGCCCACGACGGTCACGGCGACATGGCCGGTGACGTCGGCGATCTTACTCGCGACCTCGTCGATCTGCTGGGCAAGCTCGCGCGTAGGGGTGATGACGAGCATCACGGGGCCACGGCCGT
>CAUBQN010000066.1 GCA_958438125.1 uncultured Collinsella sp. | reverse complement strand
TTTGGCTCCTCCCTTGACTCCGTCAAAGGTCGCCAATCGAAATCGTCGGGCGGGGCCGGAGGGCCCTGCGTTTACATACTCGCCGAGGCTATTCGTCTTCTTGCTGCGGGTGCCTGGTCTGAAATTCAGTTGCGGTGAAATAGTTCCTGCTTAGCCCTCAAATGGCTGAATCTAGAAACTATTCCACCGCAACTTACTGAGTGGGGGCTCTTGGCTGCTACTTGCACTGACATTTGTCCTGAAATGGCTGGTCGTTAGGGGTTGCTACTGGTAGTTGCGGTAGGGTTGGAGCAGATTCTAACTAGAAATGGTGGTCGCTACCGGTTGTTCTCGGCATACTCGGCTCATTCGATTCGACCATCAAACGAAAGGAACCACCATGGATCTTGCGATGGCGCAGCGCCTCGTCGATCGCCGCAAAGCTGCCGGTCTTTCTCAGGAGGCCCTTGCCGCCCAGCTGGGTGTAAGCCGCCAGGCTGTCAGTAAATGGGAGCGCAGCGAGTCCTCACCCGATACCGATAACCTCATTGCGCTCGCCGCGCTGTATGGTGTGTCGCTGGATGAGTTGTTGTATGGGGAAGCGGCTAGTGATGCCGATGGCTCAGAGGACGGCAGCACCGAAACGGTGGATGAGGCTAAAGAGGCCGAAGATTCTGCCGAGCACGCCGATTGCGGCGACAAACCACTTGTCGATATTTCCCTCGCGCGCGGCATCCACGTCATTGATCCCAATAAAGGCGAGGAAGTCCATGTTGGCTGGAACGGCATCCATGTGACCAACGAGCGCAAGGGCGAAGAGGTGCATGTGGGGCCGGACGGCGTGCATGTCGATACGCTTGAGGACGATGGACATAGCATGCATACCAATGACGACGGCACCGTCACCATCGACGGCGAGACGTTCTCCAGCTGGAAGGAAGCACACGACAAGCTCGACCATCATGGCAAGCATTTCCACACCAAGGTCGGACGTGCATGGAACAAATTCCCCTTCCCCGCGCTTGTCACTCTCGCCTATCTGGTGCTCGGCATTGTCTACGGCACATGGGCTACGGGACTCTTCCTCGTCTTTTTGATTCCCGTCTATTACGCGCTTGGCGACTTTATCGACCAACGCCACTTATCTAAGCTGATCGATGTCGTCTATTCGGTCACTGCCGAGGCATGGTTCCTCTACATGTGGCTCTGCCTGGAACAACCCCATCCCGCCTGGGCAATCCTCATCACCATCCCGGTCGTAAAAGCACTCATGCGTTGGTGCCGTAAACAATGGAAGCATCGCAAGCGAGCCTAAACCATCCCAGCCCGACAGCAGCATCCAACTAGTACTCCCCCGCCCACCCCCCTAAGTTGCGGTGATATAGTTCCGGTTTTAGCCTTGAGTAGTCGAGTTTAGAAACTATTCCACCGCAACTTACGAATGATCGGAGCGGCTACAGCACAAGCGTCGGCGTTCGTTTGATGGTCCGCCACGAAAAGGGGCCATCTACTACGTTCAACTCGATGAGGCCAACCATGATCGCCTTTTTCGAAAATCGACAGGCATTCTACCTGCGGTTTTATTTTTCGTTTTCCCGGCATGGTTGAGGGTATCCAATTAAACGTAGTAGATAGGCCCGTTTTGTGGCATACGACCCATTCAAGCTCAATCTCGAAGGCTGAAAAGAGCCTCTCATCAACGCTTGCGAGCAGAAGATAGCAAAGCATAGCAAAGCATAGCAAAGCATAGCAAAGCATAGCAAAGCATAGCAAAGCAACAAACGCCGGGTCGCCCGTAGGCGCCCGGCGTTTGGCCAGGTAAAACCTGCCAAAACTAACCTGTCCTTTTTGGCAGGCTACTCGGCACTCTTGAGGGCGCCGACCATGTCGATCTTGTTGAGGGTACGATTGGTGGCGAGGTTGACGATAAACGTAAAGCCAAAGGAAAGCACCGCGGCAAGCACATAGCTCAGCGGCTCGACCTCGACGTCAAAGTACAGCGACGGCATCTGCAAAATGTAGGTAAAGCTCTCGGCAAGCAGGCCACCCAGTGGCACGCCCAGTGCGGTGCCAATCGCCGTGAGGATCAACGTCTCCTTGTTGACGTAGTGGTGCACCTCGCCGCGACGGAAGCCCAGCACCTTGATGGTCGCCAGCTCGCGCTCGCGCTCGGAGATATTCGTGTTGGACAGCGTAAACACCACCACAAACGACAGGCACGCCGCCATAAAGGTCACGAGCACCACGACCGAATTGATGATCGTAAAGTTCGCCTCGTAGTTCTGCCAATGTTCGGCCGTACTCGAAATCGTGAGCCAGCCGTCACTCTTAAGATTCTTGCTAAACGCAATCTGGTCGGCCGACGAACCCTTAAGCAGCACAAAGACGCCGTTAAGGCGCGCGCTTCGACCGAACGCGCGCTCATAGGTGCCCTGAGTCATATAAAGCGTGTTGCCCAGATAGTTGAGCGAAATGTCGCTGACTTTGACCTTGGCAACGTTGAGCGACGAATCCTGGACGTGTGCTGTATCGCCCGGCTGAATCCCCAGCACCAGCTGTGAACTCTTGCTCAGATACACATCTCCGTCACGCAAAGACAGCGGCTCTTTGGACTCATCCTCAAGGCGAACGTAATTGCCCAAGTCACCCGTGCGGTCATCGGGCACCACGATCAGCTGCACGGTCTCGCTCTTGCCGCCAAACGTAAAGGTAACGTTGTCGGTCATAATCGGCAGGGTCGAGGTCACGGTCACGTTGGAATCATTGGCCGTGCTGCGCTCATCCAATGCCGCGCACGTCTGAGTAAAGTCGTCGGGATTGGCGACCGCCAGCAGGTCGTAGCGCGTGATATGCCCGTACTGTTTGGGCGAAAGCGCCACCGACGTGTCACGGATGCCCATGCCGCAGATCACGAGCGCCGTGCAGCCGGCGATACCGAAGATGGTCATAAAGGCGCGCTTTTTATAGCGGAATAGGTTGCGTGCTGCCACCTTGTTCAAAAAGCCCATACGGTGCCAGATAAAGCCGATGCGCTCGAGCAAGATACGCGAGCCGGCGCGCGGAGCCTTGGGGCGCATGAGTGAGGCTGGGGTCTCGGCCATCTCGTGACGGCAGGCGATAATCGTGGCGCCCGCCACGCCCACAGCAAACAGCGCCACAGAAACGATTGAGGACACGATGTCGTACGAAAGCAGCATCTGGGGCAGTGAGTACATGTCGTCGAACACCGTAAACAGGAACAGCGGCAGGCCCACAAATCCGATGATGTTGCCGAGCACGCCACCGATCAGACACGCCCACAGCGAGTAGTCCACATATTTGGACAGGATGCGTCCGCGCGAATAGCCGAGTGCTTTGTACAGGCCGATGAGCGTGCGCTCCTCCTCGACCATGCGCGTGGCGGTGGTAAGGCTGATGAGCACGGCGACGATAAAGAAGATAAACGGGAACACCGTGGCGATGGCCTCAATTGACGAGCTATCGCTCTCGACGCTCGAGTAGCTTGCGATGTTACCGCGGTCCTGGATGTACCAAGTGCATTCGCCCAGATCGGAAAGCTCGGCGCGGGCATCGGCAAAATGCTGGTCAGCGGCGGCGCGGCGCTGGTCCAGGTCAGCTTGCGCCTGTGCACGTTCGTCGCTGCCCTCGGCCATACGGTCGATGTTGCCCTGTTCAATCCCAAAGAGCATATTCGCCTGGCGCTCGGCCGCATCCAAGCTTGCCGGCGTGTCGACCGTCAGCTCCTGAGCGCGCGCCTTCTCACGCTCCTCGCGGATCTTCTCGATATTGCCTTTAACCTCGTTGATCTTTGTCGTGTAGGCATCTGAATAGGAGTTAAGACTCTTGGCTCCCTCGACGATCACGTGGACCGCAGAGTAGGAAGAAGATGTCGCGGCGTCCTCGCTCACATAGAACTTATAGTCCGCCGCCGAAGCAGCGCGAAAGGCGTTGACGGTCGAGTCGGAGCTCACGTCGGTGGGGTCGAGGACCTCGGCTGTAATGGTGTAATCGCCCGCGGCAAACTGATCCTTGGCACTTTGGTTCGACGAGCTTGCGTCATTGGCGGCAAAACTCACGGTATCGCCGAGCTTTTTGCCCGAAGCCTTCAAGAACTTCGAAGTTACCGCGACCTCATCGGCGCTCTCGGGCAAATCGCCGTTCACGAGCACCGGCTGATCGATGTTCTCCTTGGAAAGACTCTGCACGACCACGCGCTCGCGCGTTGTGCCCACGGCGGTGTAGGCAGTCTCGGTGTAGATGCCCTCGGCCGTCTCGACGCCGTCGACCTCTTGGATAGCCGCAAGATCGTCGCGTGTAAGGCCATAGGTCGACTGCACGTTAATGTCATAGACATTCTGCTGGTCAAAGTAGGCGTCAACCGAATCGCACAAATCCTCGCAGCCCGCCTTAAGGCCGCACATCACGCTCACGCCAAGCGCGGTGATGACCACGATAGATAAGAAGCGCTTAAGACTGCCGCGGATTGTGCGGTAGATGCCGCGGCGAAAAACCGTCGGCACCATATCGTTTGAGCTCTGAGCGGTGCGGTAGGTCGTAAAATCCTGCTCGTGCTCCATGTTCCGCGCGTCGCGGCGTTGGCTGTTTTGGCGGTCCTGGTCCATGGGCGTTACCACTCGATCGTCTCGATAGGCACGGGATTTTGCTGGACCGTTTCACTCTCCACGCGCCCGCTCTTAAAGCGGATCAGGCGATCGGCCATGGGCGCCAGCGCGGAGTTGTGCGTGATGATGATGACCGTAATGCCCTGCTTGCGGCAGGTATCCTGCAGCAGCTGCAGGATCTGCTTGCCGGTTTTATAGTCGAGCGCGCCCGTGGGCTCGTCGCACAGGAGCAGCTTGGGGTTCTTTGCCAGTGCGCGGGCGATGGACACGCGCTGCTGCTCGCCGCCCGAAAGCTGCGCGGGGAAGTTGGCGAGGCGCTCGCCCAGGCCAACCTGGCGAAGCGTCTGTTCAGCATCGAGCGAATCGGGGCAGATCTGAGCTGCGAGCTCAACGTTTTCGAGGGCCGTCAGGTTGGGAACCAGATTGTAGAACTGGAAGACAAAACCGACGTCTGCGCGGCGGTATTCCACAAGCTGCGCCTCGTTGGCGGAGCTCACGTCGCGCCCGTCCACCGTCACGGTGCCGGAGGTTACCGTATCCATGCCGCCCAGGATGTTGAGCGCCGTGGTCTTGCCGGCACCCGAGGCGCCCAGGATAATGGCGAGCTCGCCACGCTCAACGGTAAAGCTCGCGCCGTCGAGTGCATGAATGCGGGCGTCGCCCTCGCCGTATGCTTTGATGACGTCTTTGAATTCGATATAAGCCATCGATCGGTTCCCATCTGGTCGGATAACTCTTAAGTATTACCCATTTCACGCCGACCAAAAAGGGATAGGTTCATTTTGGCAGGTTTTATATGGGGAAACGGGGAGCGCAGGCAAGCGCCGGGAGGCAGAGAAATCATCAACGGGGTAAGGCCGACCGCCAAACACAACGCATGCATTTCAATCTGTCAGCCAAATCATTCGAACAGCTGTTCGTTTCTATGATATGATTCCGTTATCTAAGCAGGCCAATGCGCAGAAAGGCGGCCAACATGGCGTTCGACTTTAAGAAGGAATGCAAGGAGCTCTACAAACCTGCAAGCAAGCCGAGTATCGTAACTGTCCCGCCTATGAGCTACGTTGCAGTTCGCGGAAAGGGCGACCCAAATACCGAAGGTGGCGAGTATCAAAACGCCCTGCCGCTGCTTTACGGCATCGCCTATACCGTCAAGATGTCGAAGAAAGGCTCAAGGAGTATCGAGGGCTATTTCGACTTTGTGGTACCGCCGCTCGAGGGTTTCTGGTGGCAAGACTCCCCGAGCGGCGACATCGATTATGTACGCAAGGACGATTTCAACTTTATCTCGTGCATCCGCCTGCCCGATTTCGTCACCCTAGATGACTTTGACTGGGCAGTCGCGGAAGCCACGACCAAAAAGAAACTGGACTTTTCTGCCGTCGAGTTGCTTAAAGTTGACGAGGGTCTCTGCGTTCAATGCATGCACACCGGGCCCTACGACAACGAACCGGCGACCGTAAACGCTATGAATGAATACACGACCGAGCAGGGCTATGTCCCCGACTTCTCAGACACCCGTTTCCATCACGAAATCTATCTCTCCGATCCACGCAAATGTGCACCGGAGAAACTTAAGACTGTGGTTCGTCATCCTATCAAGCGCGCTGAATAGCGTGGAGCGTCATCTCACGCGCTAGGTTTTAAGCCAGCCAACCAGCCGCCTCCTAGGCCGTCCGGTAATTATCTTGACGCGGCCCGTCGCATCTTATAAGTTTGTTTTGCTAAAGCTGGAAAGCCTCTCAACGATGCGCAACTCCAGCTCTTTTTCTATCAAGAGGCTTAAATGAAATACCGGAAGTCGCGGATATCCATCAACGAACAAATAGCACTATTGACAGAATACAGGGGTCTTAAGTGCTCTGATCAAAGCGAACTCGAGCGAGCTTTGGTCGAAGTCGGCCACTACAGACTGTCGGCCTACTGGTTTCCCTACAAAACCAAATGCAAGTCCGGGATTACCATCTTTCGCGAAGGCACAACATTCGAAACCATCATCTACACGTATGAATTTGACCGAGCCCTCCGGCAGTTAATGTTTGATGCGGTCGGCAGAATTGAGATCTACCTCAAAAGCAGAATTGCCTATCTTGCCTCTGAGGAACGCGGGCCTTTCTGTTACCCAGATGTCGCCATAACGAGGCTCAACTCGGCATGTCCATCGCGCTTTGCGCCGCGCTGGGCTACGCAGCCGTCTTTGGCAGCGCCACCAATACGCTGCTCGCACCCATCCTGATTGGCTGCGAAGTCTTCGGTTTCGGTAATCTGCCGGCATTCTTCATCGTCTGCGTCGCGGCTTACCTGTTCAACATAGATAAGTCGATCTATGCCCTGCAGAAGCGGGCGTAGAAAGATGTCCAAGCAAGTGGTCTCAACCGGAAACGGCATCCCACTCTAAGGCTGTATTCCGGGACACGGTTTCCGTTTGGGACGCCATTCGGAAAGCGCATCTCGTTCTTTCACGGCGTCTTGGCTATGCAAAGTGCTCGAACGTTATTCCTCGTACGCGCCCTCGAGCCGAAGCAGCCACTCCTTGCGATCAAGCCCGCCGGCATATCCGTTAAGCGAGCCGTCGGCGGCAACCACGCGATGGCACGGCACAATGATCGAAATAGGATTCCGCGCGACCGCGGCCCCCACGGCACGGGGAGACACAACAGGTGCTTCGTTTCCCGGTACACGATGTCGAGCCGCAACACGCTGGGCGATCTCACCATACGTAGCGACCTCGCCACGCGGGATAGAAAGCAGCTCAAACCAAACCTCACGCTGAAACGCCGTGCCAATCATATGCAACGGCGGCGTAAACCGAGGCTCCTGCCCCGCAAAATAAGCATTCAGCCAAGCCCACGAACGCTCAAGCACCGAAGAAGCCGCGCCATTTGCCGGACTCACCGACGACATGCCGCCAGCACCAGAAACCGCATCGGCGCCTTCAACATGTTCGGGATCTTCTTTGAGAAGCGTGGAGCCAAAGTGCTCCTGCCCCTCAAACCAAAGCCCCGTCAAACCGCGGCCATCAGCGGCAAGCAGGATTTCGCCCAAAGGCGAAGCAAACGTCGTCGTGACCACCAGCGGCTCCTTTCAAAACTCCGCAACATAATACCGCGAATTGTGCAGACAACCCCGCAGATACGTCTGGGCGGGCTCGCAATTGCTTAAGCGAGGCTGTTTTCCCCAATCAAGCGAAGAAGACGCAGGGCTTCGACGCCAGAGAGGTACCTCTATCAGCTGAGCTCTAATACTTTCCCGAGAAGTGAACGAGTAAAAACGAAGCCCCGGAGCATCCACACCTTTAGCCCAAAAAACCGCAGGATTCACGCTGCAAAACCGCAGGAAATAGCGGTCAAAATATGCCAATGCTTCGGGGGTCCAAATAAGCTCGTTCACTTCACGGGAAAGTATTAGACCCCGATTCACCCCAACCCCAAAGTCGCCCCAGGCAGCAGGCGCGACAGCGCCGCGGCTGCCGTCACGGCCCCGCAGTCACCCCAGGCAGCAAGCGCAACGCGCCGCAGCTGCCGGCCGCGCCCCACAGTCCCCCCAAGGCGGCAGGCGCAAAGCGCCGAGACCGCCGCCGGGACCAGGGCCCGCAACAACCACGCGCCCCTGCATCAGCCCAGCGGCCCCAGCCAACAACGACCCCATCGCAGACCGCTTGCAGCAGCGTCACCGCAGGCGGGGGCCGGGCTTGGGTTTCAGAACCCCCCGCCGAACACGGTGGGGGCGGCGGCCGGGGGGGCCGCGGGCCGGGGCAGGGGGCCCCCCA
>CAUBQN010000065.1 GCA_958438125.1 uncultured Collinsella sp. | reverse complement strand
CCGACGCCTTTGAGGGCGCCCGCGCCACGGCCGAGGCCGCCGGCGTGCCGTTTTACACCGATCCCGCCCAGATGATGGACGAGGTCAAGCCCGAGGCCGTCATTATCGCCACCCCCAACGACCTGCACCTGGGCGTTGCCCGCGAGGCCGTAAAGCGTAACATCGTTCCGCTGGTCGAAAAGCCGATCTCCAACGACCTGGAGGATGCCCAGGCTTTCGCTGCCGAGGCCGAGACCGCCGGCGTGCCCGTGCTCGTGGGCCAGCACCGTCGCCACAACCCCTTCGTCAACAAGGCCAAGGAGATCATCGAGTCCGGCGAGCTGGGCAAGCTCACCGTGTCGAGCTTCCACTACATGATCTATAAGAACGACGAGTATTTCGATGTCGAGTGGCGCCGCAAGAAGGGTGCCGGCCCGATCCTGGTCAACCTGGTGCACGACGTCGACCTGCTCCGCTACCTGCTGGGCGAGCCCGTTGCCGTCCAGGGTATGCAGTCCAGCGCCGCCCGCGGTTTTGAGACCGAGGACTCCGCCGTGGTCAACGTCCGTTTTGCCGATGGCGCGCTCGCAAGCATGACCATCTCCGACGCCACCGCCAGCCCCTGGAACTGGGAGGCAACCGCTCGCGAGGATCCGCAGTACCGCCCCTTCGACGCCGACGCCTACTTTATCGGCGGCACTAAGGGCGCCCTGTCGCTGCCCCGCCTGCACCAGTTCTCCTACGACGGCGCCTCTAACTGGCACAAGCCGCTGCAGATGGAGATTCCGGCCGTCGACCCGGCACTGCCGCACAAGATGCAGCTCAAGCACTTTGTGAAGGTTGTCCGCCGCGAGGTCGAGCCCGTCGTGACCCCCGCCGATAACGTCAAGACGCTCACGCTGCTTAACGCTATCAAGGAGGCCGCCGAGACCGGCCAGCTCGTCGAGCTGTAATGCCTTAAGAGCGACCGCGGCAGAAACCCCATGCCGAACCCTTCGGTCCGCCACCAACAAGCCCCTCTTCTTTGCCCCGCGAGCAGCCTCCTGCCCGCGGGGCATTTTGCTACCTTGCCGGCGATTTTTCTGGAACGGGGGCTATTTTGCGCCTCAGCTTGGTTCGTTCGCCACGAAATGGGCCTATCTACTACGTTTAACCGATCACCCTCAACCATGCCGAATTTCGAGAAATAAAAACCGCAGGTAGGCGGGTTGCGTATTTTCGGAAAACCGAGGGATGGTCGACCCATATGGTTCAAACGTAGTAGATAGGTCGTTTTCGTGGCGCGGCCCCAAAACAGTCTTTTGGGACGGGTGGTATCCTTGGTAGCCCTGTGCTGCAAACGCACCTTAAACGCAAGGAGTCCCATGGATCTTATCGCCCAGCTCGCCCGCGAGCTCAACCTTAAGGCCGCCAACGTCGAGGCGGCCGTCAAGCTCATCGACGAGGGCAACACCATCCCCTTTATCTCGCGCTACCGCAAGGAAGCCACGGGCGGCATGGACGACGTCGCCCTGCGCGCGCTCGACGAGCGCCTGTCCTACCTGCGCAATCTTGAGCAGCGCAAAGAGGACGTCATTCTGCTCATCGGCGACCAGGGCAAGCTCACGCCCGAACTCGAGCAGCAAATTCGCGAGGCCACGCAGCTCCAGCGTGTCGAGGACCTCTACAAGCCCTACCGCAAAAAGCGCATGACCCGCGCACAGAAGGCCCGCGAGGCAGGCCTGGAGCCGCTTGCCAACATGATCATCATGCAGGCATCCGCCAAGGGCAGCGCGCTCGACGCCGCCGCGGCATACGTCAACGAGGAAGCCGGCTTCGACACGCCCGAGAAGGCGCTCGCCGGTGCGGCCGACATCGTGGCCGAGACGGTGGCCGAGGACCCCGAGAACGTCGCCGACCTGCGCGCCTTTACGCAAAACACCGCCGACATCGTCGTCGAGGCCACCGACCCCGCCGAGAAGACTCCCTACGAGCCGTACTACAGCTATGATGAGCCGCTGCGTCGTATACCCAACCACCGCGTGCTGGCGATCGACCGCGGTGAGCGCGAGGGCAAGCTCCGCGTGCGCGTGAACGTCGACGGCGCCGCCGCCACGGCACGCCTCGGCAGCCGTTGGCCCCGACGCCAGGGCGTATTCGCGCCCGTCTTTGACGCCGCTATTGCCGACGGCTACAAGCGCCTCATGGCCCCCTCGCTTGAGCGCGAGGCCCGCGCCAAACTCACCGTCCGTGCGCAGACCGAGGCCATCAACGTCTTTGCCAAGAATCTCGAGGGCCTGCTCTCGGCACGCCCCGTGCGCGGCGCCCGCGTGCTCGCGCTCGATCCGGGCTACCGCACCGGCTGCAAGGTCGCCGTCATGGACGAGACCGGCAAGCTACTCGACCACGGCGTGGTCTACCCCACCAAACCGCGCCACGACGTCGCCGGCACCAAGCGCGAGCTCGCCCGCCTCGTCAAGAAGGACGGCGTCAACACCATCGTCATCGGCAACGGCACCGCCAGCCGCGAGACCGAGGAAGTCGTCTCGGAGTTCATTGCCGAACAGGCGCCTGGGCTGCGATACACCATCGTCAACGAGGCCGGCGCATCGGTGTACTCCGCCTCCGAGCTCGCCAGCCAGGAGTATCCCGATCTGGACGTCACCGTGCGTGGCGCCATGAGCCTGGGCCGCCGTCTACAGGACCCGCTGGCAGAGCTCGTCAAGATCCCGCCCCAGTCCATCGGCGTTGGCCAGTACCAGCACGACCTTGACCAGGCCGAGCTTTCGCGCACCCTGAGCCATGTGGTGGAGGACGTCGTCAACCGCGTGGGCGTCGACGTGAATACCGCGAGCGCAAGCCTGCTGGGATACGTATCGGGCATCACGCCGAGCGTGGCCAAAAACATCGTGGCCTACCGCGAGGAAAACGGTGCCTTTACCGATCGCCGCCAGCTTAAGAAGGTCCCCAAACTAGGACCCAAGGCATACCTCAACGCCGCGGGTTTCCTGCGCATCAGCGGCGGCAAGAACCCGCTCGACGCGACAAGCGTCCACCCCGAGAGCTACGAGGTGGCCACGTCCGTCCTGGAACGCGCCGGCGTTAAAGCCAGCGAGCTCAGCCGCGGCGGCGTACCCGACATCGAGCGCCGTCTGGGCAGCATCTCGACGCTGGCAAGCGACCTGGACTGCGGCACCCTCACGCTCATCGACATCGTCAACGAGCTCAAGAAGCCCGGTCGCGACCCGCGCGATGACGCGCCCGAGGTGGTCTTTAGCCGCTCGGCGCTTTCCATCGACGACCTGGAACCCGGCATGGAGCTCAAGGGCACGGTGCGCAACGTCGTGGACTTTGGCGCCTTCGTCGACGTGGGCGTGCACCAGGACGGCCTCGTACATATCTCTAAGCTGGCCAACCGCTTTGTCAAGCACCCCAGCGACGTCGTGCGCGTCGGTGACACGGTCAAGGTGTGGGTCGAAAAGGTCGATCGCGACCGCAAGAAGATCTCGCTCACCATGGTGCAGGGCAAGTAAACCGCCAAAGCAAAGGTACCCCCTGTAGCGATGTGCAAAATCGCGAGTATTCTGCAAATTCCACCGTTCCGGATGCCCCTCAGAGACGAAAAAGCAAAAAACAGCCCCCGTTTTAGCGTCGTCAGAGCCAAAACGGGGGCCGTTTTTTGCTTCGGTTAACTGATAAAGACCTTTACCTTGCTGAATACTCTCGATTTTGCACGGTGCAGGCGGGGGTACCTTTGCCCACGGAAGGATATGGAAGCCAAGCGCCAACTTGCTGGCAAGCTCGTGCCGGCAGCCCCGGCCTTTCCTTTGCCTAGCGCGACCCTCGCGGAGCGCGTGAGCGATAGGGAAAGGAAAGGCCGGGGCGAACAACCCGCGGCGCAGCCAGTGTTCGCGTTACGGCAGAATATGGAAACCCAAAGCGGCGATATCCTTGGCAAAGCCGCGCACGGTGTCGAGCGAGACCTCGTACGGGTCGCGGCCGATGTTCTTGCGCTTGGCCAGGATGCTGTTAGGCACCGTGATGATCTGACAACCGCAGGCTTCGGCCTGGTAGATGTTGATGAGCTCGCGCGTGGACGCCCACAGGACCTCGCAGTTGGGCTTGGCGGCGGCCTTCTTGACCGACTCCGTCATAAACGGAATGGGGTCGACGCCGGTATCGGCGATACGGCCGGCAAAGAGCGAGATGATGGACGGCGTCTCGGTGTCAACGGCCTCGACCATCTCATCGACCTGCGTAGGCGTAAAGATGGTAGTGACGTTGACCTTGATGCCGTCGGCGGAAAGCTTGCGGACCAGCTCGGCGGTGGACTCGCCCTTGGTGGTCACGCACGGAATCTTGACGTAGACGTTCTCGGCCCAGGTAGCGATCTCGCGGGCCTCGACCTCCATGGTCTCGACGTCGTCGGCAAAGACCTCAAACGAGACGGACACATCGGTGATGTGGGTCAAGACCTCTTTGGCAAACGCGCGGTAATCCGTCACGCCGCCCTTCTTCATAAGGGACGGGTTGGTCGTGAAACCCTGAACGTTGCCGTTCTCGTACATGTCGAGCATGCCCTCGAGGTTTGCACCGTCAGCGAACACCTTGATTGCCATCTGCCTGATTCCTTTCGCTTGCACATGGGCGTTAAACTGCTAAACACTTTACCTACGTTTATCAAGGCGTGAGCTGCGGTTTTTTATCTTCTCGGCGAACGGTATAAACACCTCAGTGTTTGGATTGATAAATCGATTGAGCATGCAAAAGCAAAGAGTCGCAGTTTGAGCAAACGTCAGAACGCGGGATTCATTAGATGAGGCCGAAATGCTGCATCGCTGTGACGGTACCGTCGTGTGCGACATCGTCGGTCACGTAGTCGGCGACCGCCTTGACCTCGGGCATGGCGTTACCCATGGCCACGGCCGTCTCGACGGCGGCGAGCATGCCCAGGTCGTTGCCCGAATCGCCAAAGCCAAAGGTGCGCGCATTTCCCTCGCGGCCCAGATATGCCAGCGCTCGCGCCACGCCCACGCCCTTGTCAATGCCCTTGGGGCTCAGCTCGCGATTCTGGCCACCGGTGTTGCACAGCTCAAACTCGTGATCGATAAAGCCGTCATCGCCGGTCACGCGAGCCAAACTGGGCACACTGAGGCATACCTTGCCCACGCGCAGACTGCCGTCGACGCGCATCTCCTCGGCGCTGTGCACCACAGACGTGCCGATCAGAGACGACTGCTCAACGCCCACGGGCTCCAGCGCAAAGGTCGCAGCATTGGACTCGAAAAAAACCTCGATGCCGGCATCCACAACGCGACGCGCGAGTTCCTCAACAACGTCCTCGTCAAAGCAGTCCTCATGCACCACGCGGCCCTCGACCTCGAGCGTCGCTCCCGCCATGGCAACGATGCCCGCGGGGTTCAGCGCACGCAGGCCATCGGCAATCAGCCACAAGGGACGACCCGTGCAGATAAATGCTTGGTGGCCCGCATTGCGCAGACGACCAAATGCATCGACAACGGCCTTCGACGGGTGGACCGCATTGAAATCCTTATCGGTCATGTTGTCGGGATCGAACGACGTCAGCGTGCCGTCCACGTCAAAAAAGAGCACAGCGGGTTCGGGACACGCATCAATCATATGGGTTCCTTTCGAGGATAAGGGCAAGCGAAGCATCCATCATATAATGGAGCGACGCAACCAGAGAGGTCACCCATGGAATTTTACGCAAGCTGCCCCGAGGGCTTTGAGTCCGCACTCGCCGAAGAGCTTAAACGCCTCGGGCTTTCGCATGTCCGCCGCCTGAAGGGCCGCGCTACGTTTGAGGGCGAGCTCGAAGAAGGCTACCGTGCCTGTCTATGGTCGCGCCTGGCGAGCCGCGTGTTCGTGGTACTCGGGCGCTTTGAGGCGCAGGATGCCGATGGGCTGTACGACGGCGTTTACGACATCGCCTGGGAGAGCATTGTCCGCACCGGAGCAACCATCGCCATCACCGCCCGCGGCGTGACCGAGCAGCTGCGCAACACGCGCTTCTCGGCCCTGCGCGCCAAAGACGCGCTGTGCGACCGCCTGGCCGAGACCACGGGCCGTCGCGCCGATGTCGATGCCGCCGACCCCGACGTTCACCTGCTGCTTTCGCTGCGCCAGCGTCGCGCGAGCATCAGCCTGGACCTTTCGGGCGATCCGTTATTCAAGCGCCTGCCGCCCGCAGCGACCCGCGCCGGCGAGGGCTCGCACGTGCTGCGCCCCGACTACGCCGCCCTGGTGCTGGCACAGGTCGGCTGGACCACGCTGTGCGAGCGCGAGCTAACGGCCGACGATTACGAGAACGAAGCCCTGCCCACGCTGGTCGACGCCTCGTGCGCCGGCGGCGGCCTGCTGCTGGAAGCCGTGAATATCCTAACCGACCGCGCCCCGGGGGCCGCCCGCGAGCGCTGGGGCTTTGAGGGCTGGCAGCCGCACGACGCCGCCCTGTGGGAGCAGCTGCTTGCCGAGGCACGCGAGCGCGAGGCGGCAGCACGCGAGCGGCAGGCACGCATCGTGGCCGTGGATGTTGACCCCGCCGCCCGCAAGACCGCTGAGCGCATGGTCAAGTGCGCCGGCTACAAGCGCTTTGTCGATTTTTGCGCCGCCAAGTCCGCCACCGTGCTGGACCATGCGGGCGCCGTCGCCGGTGCCGCCGTGGTCGCGGATACGACCGAGACACCGCTTTCGCTCATGCACGACGCCATGACGCTGGTCGGCGAGCTGCGCCGCGCGCCCGAGCTTGCCGCGGCGCCGGTCGCCGCGCTCACCCGCGACGGATTGCTGGCCCGCGCGCTCCACGCCGAGCCCGAGCGCTCGATCGCCGTCATGCCCAACAACGAGGAGGCGACCGTCGAAGTCTGGCCTTCGCTCGACCACGCCGCCGCAGCGTTTGAGGCTTCGACCAGTGCGGATGCCGAGGCCGAGGTCACGGATGCCGACGAAGTCAACGACAACGCCGCCAACACCCCCATGCCCGAGCCCGCCGCCACGCTCGATCTGGGCGGCGGCAAGCCGCTGCCCGTGCTCATCCCCGAGTCGGAGCAGTTCGCCAACCGCCTGCGCAAGAATGCCCGTCTGCGCCGCAAGTGGGCCAAGCGCGAGGGCGTGAGCTGCTACCGCGTCTACGATGCGGACCTGCCCGACTACTCCGCCGCCATCGACCTGTACGAGGGCTGCCCGCAGACGCCGGGCCGCTGGCTCGTCATCGCCGAATACGCCGCGCCCAAAACCATCGATCCAGCACTGGCCCAGGCCCGTATGCTCGACATCTTGGCCATCGCGCCGCGCATCCTGGATGTTCCGGCCGAGCATGTGCACGCCAAGGCCCGTATGCGCTCGCGCGGCGGCTCGCAGTACGGCAAGCAGGGTGCCGGCAAGGGCGGCTCGGGCGAGCGCGCCAACATCGCGCGCCGTCGTCTGCCGCTCATCGAGGAGGGCGGCCTTACCTTTGCCGTCAACTTTGACGACTACCTGGACGTTGGCATCTTCCTGGACCACCGCGTCACCCGCAACCTAGTGCGCGAGCACGCCAAGCAGACGCGCCGCTTCCTCAACCTGTTCGCCTACACCGGTACTGCCACCTGTTACGCGGCAGACGGCGGCGTCGAGGAGACCGTGACGGTCGACCTTTCCAATACCTACCTGGACTGGGCCGAGCGTAATATGCGTCAGAACGGCTTTGTGGGGCCGCAGCATCACTTTGTGCGCGACGACGTGCTCGCCTGGATTCGCGACCAGCGCCAGACGCGCAACCGCTGGGACCTGATCTTTGTCGACCCGCCCACGTTTTCGAACTCGTCCAAGATGGGCCGCCGTACCTGGGATGTCCAGCGCGACCATGTTGAGCTTTTGGCCGGCGTATCGCGCCTGCTCGCGCAGGGCGGCCATGCCATCTTTAGCTGCAACCTGCGCGGCTTCCGCCCCGAGACGCGCAAGCTCGCGCGCGCGGGCGTCGTGCTGGAGGACATTACGGCACAGACCATCCCCGAGGACTTCGCGCGCAACCAGAAGGTGCACCACTGCTACATCGTGCGCCGCCTGCCCATCGAGGACGCCATGGCAGAGGTCGGCTTTAGCGCCGAGGAAATTGCCGAGCGCGTCGAGGAACTGCGCAACCCCGAGGCCCGCAAGCCCCGTGCGGCTGTACCCGCGCACGCGCAGGCCGGCAACGGCAAGTCCAACTTTGTCGGCAAACCCTCTCCTGCCGGCAAGCCCAAAAAGAAGAAGTTCTACGCCAGCAAGCCCAAGGGCAAATAGACAAAGTTGCGGTGGAATAGTTCCTAAAAAGCCTGTTAAAGGCCCCAATAGGAACTATTTCACCGCAACTCATATTGGGATGGTGGTTGGCGATCTAGCCTTGGGTGACCAATCGGTAACCGATACCCACGTGCGTCTGGATATAGCG
>CAUBQN010000064.1 GCA_958438125.1 uncultured Collinsella sp. | reverse complement strand
TCACCGTCGGCGAGCTGCACGGCGGCACCGCGCGCAACGTTATCGCCGGCACGGCCTACCTCGCCGGCACAGTACGCACCTACGGCGATTCAACCCACGAGGAAATGCCGGAGCTTATGCGCCGCATCGTGGAGCATACCGCGGCCGCCTTGGGCGCCGAGGCAGAGCTCACCGACTACACCATCGCCAACTACAAGGTCGAAAACGACGCGGCCTCGAGCGAGCGCTGCCGTCAGGCCGTAATTAAGTGTCTGGGTCCCGCCGGCCAAGGCCATTACCGCGGCACACTTTCGGGCGAGGATTTTTCGGAGTACCTGCGCCGTGTGCCGGGCGTGCTCGCCTTTGTAGGTACGCGCAACCCCAAAATTGGCGCCACGTACGCCCAACATTCCTGCTTCTACAAGATCGATGAGACCGTGCTGGCAAAGGGCTCCATGGTGGCCGCCCAGTATGCTATCGACTTTTTGGCCGAGCCCACGCAAGAGGAGCTCGACGGCCCCGCGATCACCGCGGTCGCCGAAACCAACCCCGATCTGGCCGCCAAGTTGCGCTCTGCCAAGGCGACGACCGCCGAGGCTCGTGACGCCATCCACGACGCCCGCACGGCTCGCCATGCCGCAATCAAGGGCATCCACGAAGCCCGCGCCGCCGCTCGCCGCGAGGAGAAGCACGACGAGTAGTCGTCACACCCATTCATAACAGCCTGGCTGGAGCAAAGCGGGGACGGACGTGTCGAAACGTCCGCCCCCGCTCATCTGTCAAGCGTTATTTCTACCATTTCTACCCCGTCCCCAAATGGCAGGCGGCATGCTACTCGTCCTGAAGGTCCTCGTCGGAACTTGACTCGGGCGCCGGCTCGGGCGCGGGCGCCGGCTCGGGCGCGGGCGCCGGCTCAGGTGCAGGTGCCGACTCGGGCTCAGGCGCAGGCGCAGGGTCAGGCTCAGGCACGGGCGCCGGCTCGGGCGCGGGCTTGGACTCAGGCGCGACATCCGGAGCACTGTAACCCGAGGGAGCGGACTTCTTCTCGAAGGGCAATACAAAAGTCAGGACGTCGTCCTTATCCTCATCGGCCCACTCGCTTGCATAGCGTGCGGCCCAATAGCCAACGGCACGGTGCTTGAGCATCTTGCCAAAGACCGTAAGAAATACGGTGACGAAAGCGACCAGCACCAAGAACAGCGCGAGCGTGACGCCACCGCCGGTAACAATTGCCTCAATACCCGTAGGACGATAGTAGTAGCTATACATACCGACAGAGGCAATGGCGCCAAAGACGACCGTCAAGATCCATGTGACAACGTTGGCGACCAGGCCCGTCAAAAACTCGGGAAGGAACGAAGCACAGAACAGCTTGGTCTTGTTGTGCTTAAACGCCGCCCAGACCTTATCGAGCGAAAACGCGCTCTCGACACGCCCGGTCACCGCAAAGTGCATCACGGCGATGTCGGCGAACATCTTAAAGAAGACACCCAGAATCGCCGAGGCAATTAGCGCCAGGACAAGCAGGCCAAGCGAGCCAAACAGCGCAGCCTCGAGCGCATAAGAGCCGTAATAAGAATACGAGCCCGCAGCGCCAATTACCACGCCCTCCACCAGCGAAAGCACTACACCGATAACGGGAATGGCAGCGATAACCTCGAGCACGACCGAAATAACGCTCGAAAAGACTCCGAGACCAAACGACGTGGAACGCATCAGCGGACGATCCATGCCGTCATCGATCTTAAGCGACAGATCGCGACCCCACTCGATGCCAAAGCCGGAACCGCACACGCTCGCAATGCAAGCTGCCAAAAAGCCGATGGCAGCCGCAATGCCGCCAATAACGGGAATAAACAACACGAGCACCGACACAACGCAAATCAGCGCCGGCAAAAACGCGATTTGGCATACACGCTGAAGCACACCCGGAGTCTTGGTCATATCTTGGAACGCCTGAGCCACACAGCCCTTTGGCGCATTCGCCACGGGCGGTTGCGGAACAAACTGCTGAGGCTGAGGTTGACCCTGAGGGGCGGAGGCTGCAGCACCGGCATTGGGGGCACCACACACGCCGCAGAACTTGTCGTTATCGCCCATAGGGGCGCCACACTGCGAGCAGAACATCGAAATCATCCCTTCGTATCTAGAGCGAATCACCTGGATCGCAAACGATGTCTTTGGCATCATTATTGCCCAATGTGGGGTCAAATACTCAAAGATGACCGATTTGCAAGATACACGGCGCCAGCAGGCGGTTCGTTGAATACGTCTGTGCTAGTTCGTGCCGCGGAAACCCTTGCCGACGATCTCGGAGCTGTCGACAATCGTGATAAAGGCACCCGGATCGACTTCGCGCGCATAGCGGCGCAGCTGCACGGCCTCGCGACGGCTCAGCACACTCATGATCACCGTCACGCACTTGCCCGAGAAGGCACCGTAGCCGCGACTGATGGTCGCCGTACGGTTGAGATGCTTGACGATAAACTCCTCGACCTTAAGGGGTTCGGAGCAAATGACCGTGCAGACCTTACGAAGATGGATGCTCTCGATGGCCTTGTCGACCACAAGCGTCTTGGCAAACAGACCGAGCACGCAGTACAGGCCGACGCGCGGGCCATACAGGAAAGCCGCGATGGTCACGATGCCGATATCGACCAACAGCAGCGCGCGGCCAATCTCGAGCGTCGTGCGGCGCTTGAGGATCATGGCAAGAATGTCCGTGCCGCCCGTCGAGGCGCCAATATCAAAGACAATAGCGCTGCCGAGCGCCGGCAAGATGACGGCAAAGCACAGGTCGAGCCACATATCACCCGTCAGAGAGACATCGGTCGGAATAAAAAGCTCAAACAGCGAAACATAGGCCGAAAGCGCAAACGAGGCGAAGACGCTCCACAGGATTGCCTTGCGCTCCAAAAAGATAAAGCCCAAGACGACGAGAACCGCGTTGATAATCCACATAAAAACGCCGACGGGCAGGGTCGGGAACAGCGTGGACAGAATGACCGACACGCCCGAGGTGCCGCCAAAAGCAAAGTGATTAGGGGTTTTAAACGCGACGATGGCAAAGGCCGTAAGAATCAGGCCCAGATTGAGCTCGGCAAAAAAGCGCGGGAAGCCCGGCTCCTGGCTGCGCTTTTGACCGACACGCTCGCCGCGCTCGATATCGGTGCGATCAACCACGCGCTCCATCGGCACCACGGGAGGACGATGCACCTCCTCGGCAGCACGCGATGCCGCCTCTGCCGCGGCGGCCTCAATCGCCCATGCCTTGCTTTCTGTTTCGTGCTCGTCGGCCATTACGGCAACCCCTCGTTAACAATTTGGAAACAATGCGCCCATTAGGGTAACGCGGAACGCGACGATTGCAACCCCTAGTTAGACGAGCGGTATGCCCACATCGGGGGGCATACAAATAACGGCCGGCCACGCTTTTGCTTGCGCGGTCGGCCGTTTAACGTTTTCGCAGATAAAGCCTGCCAAAACAAACCTGTCCCTTTTTGGAAGGTTACTCGTGCTGGCTGGTGCGGTGCTCGTACTCCTCGGGGGTGATGACGTCCTCGATGCGCAGGTTGACGCCCGCCACCTCAAGGCCGGTCATCGCGGCAAGGCGCTCGGTGACACGTGCCTTGACATCGTCGAAGATCGCGGGCGCATAGGCGCCGTACTCGATAATGACGGAGATGTTGACGACCACGCGATTGTCATCGGTGACCTCAACCGTCACGCCCTTGGTCAGATTCTCGGCACCAAACTGCTCCTGCACAAAGTGCATAAGGTTACCCTTCATGCCCAGGACGTGCGGCACCTCGCGGGTGGCCATGGCGACGATCTTCTCGATCACACCGTTGGAATAGGTCAGCGAGTCCTCGGACTCGTCCGCTTCCTCGTCATCCTCATCCACATCGGACTCGGCCTCGACGAGAGCCTCGTCCTCGAGCGTCACATCCTCGGCTTCGGCGACGACCGCTTCGTTCTCCTCGAGCTCGGTATCGGCTACATCGACCTTCGTATTAAAAGCCATGGTTCCTCCTTATGCCTGCCGCGGATGCGACAGTCGAATACATATTAGCGGCCGCTAAACAGACGGCCGAAGAAGTTGACGATCCCGTTCTCGCCGTCGCGAATTTGGCCGATCACGGCGCCGATCAGCACGAAGAATGCAATGACGAGCGTGTCCCACAGGCCGAGCGTGAGCACCAACACGGCGAGGATAAAGCCAGCGACGGCACCGAGCGTGGTGTTGGGATGACGCACAGCATAGCTCCAGATGGCAGCGCCCGTACCCTTGATGAGACCCATAGCCTCGTCAAAATCCGCGGCTGCCGCGTCTTGTAACTCAGTTGCCTCTGCTTTGGAATCAACAGGTTCGCTCGCCGGCGTGGCGCTCTGGTCAATCGTCAGGCGCGGCGTGCGGGCGGTCTTATCTTGATTGGTATCACTCACCGGAAACCTCCACGGTCTGGACGGTAGTCTTGGACGGCAAAAAACGGACGCGCGTGGTCGTACCCGGCGTGCCAAGCATGGTGTCGCAAGCTTCCTCGATGCGCTGCTGCATCGCGGTAGCCAGAGATGCCACGTCCTTATCGTCAAGCGCGATAGCCTCGACCTTAAAACGGACGTGCGAATCGTCGGAACCTTGGACGCGGGCCTCGACATGCTCGATCATCACGCGATCGTCGCGCTCTGCAGCAGCCCTGGCGCACGAAGAAAGCGCCGCGAGCGTGACCTCGATATTGCGCTCCCCCGCCGGATGCACGCAGGACGGCTCGCGACGAGCAAACATCAGGCGGAAGAAGCTTACCAGCACGCCAATCGCCACAACTCCGCCGCATGCCGTCACAACAATGCGCGGCATGGGGTCGCGCATCAGCAGCATAAAGCGATACGTATACGGCCCCCAAAACTGGCAGACAAGCGTACCCAGCGCCACGATGGCGGCGGCAAGATACACGATCGCTAGGGCTCGTTTGAGTACGCGCACGCGGCGCTCCCTTCAAATCTCGGCTCTCGAAATGCAAAACGGTTCGCATCATTATAAAAGAGCCGGGTCCGGTGCTCTACGCACGCGGATCCGGCTCATCTATTCCACGAGGCTTGCATGCTCGCTTCATTATGCCCAGATATGCACGGCTTAACCCGTGCGGGCGCTACTCCTCCTCGAGGGCAGCGATGACCTCGTCGCTCATGTCCATGGTGCTGTAAACATCCTGGACGTCGTCGAGCTCCTCAAGACGGTCGATGAGGCGCTGAACCTTCTTGGCGTCGGCGCCGGAGACCTCGGTCGGGGTGGTCGGGACCATGGTGGTCTCGGAACCCTTGACCTGGACGCCCTGCTCCTCGAGCGCCTTGGAGACAGCCATGACCTCGTTGGCAGTAGTCCAGACGATCCACTCCTCGCCGGCGTCCTCGTAGTCCTCGCCACCGGCCTCGGCGATGGCCATCATGAACTCATCCTCGTCACCGGCAGCACCGTTGGCGATCATGGTCTCCTTCTTGGCGTTCTCGTCCAGGATCTCCTTGGCGACGACGATCTGGCCCTTGCGCTCAAACTGGAAGGCGACGGAGCCCGAGGTGCCCAGGTTGCCACCAGCGTGGGAGAAGGCGGAACGGACATCAGCGGCGGTACGGTTGCGGTTGTCGGTCAGGCAGTCGACGTAGACGGCGACACCGGCGGGACCGTAGCCCTCGTACACGATGTTCTCGTAGACGGCAGCGTCGGCACCCGAACCAAAAGCCTTGTCGATAGCGGACTTGATCTTGTCCTTAGGCATGGACTGAGCCTTGGCCTTGGCAACGGCAGCGGCGAGGCTGGCGTTGTTCTCGGGCAGCGGGTCACCGCCGAGACGGGCAGCAACGGTGATGTTGCGGCTGAGCTTGGAGAAGAGGGCGGAACGCTTGGCGTCCTGCGCGCCCTTACGATGCTTGGTTGTGGCCCACTTAGAGTGTCCGGACATACGTGTCTCCTATCGGTTTCGACCTAAAGCCCAGCGCAGATGCTCGGGCAATATAAACAAACGTCGTTATGATATACCTACTGGCCTGCGAGATAAACCCCAAAATGAAGGCGTCGTGATGATGTCACCCTTTGGCGCAAAGCAACCTGACCCCAATGCACCAAATTAGGACCAGAGGAGGTCGCTGCGGGTGATGGTGGCGCCGACGGCAAAGGGCATGCAGGCGATGACCGGATACAGATAGCGCATGTAGGTCGAGCCGTTGCAGGGACCGATCAGGCACACGGCGAGCACGCCCAGCAGCGGTATCCAGATGGCCAGCGCGCGCCACGAATGGCGGCGCAACAGGTAGACCACCACGGCGATCATGATCCACACATAGGTGGCCGAGCTCATGGTGAGCGAGATAAACGGGATGCGTTGTACTGCCACGCGATACAGGTTGATCAGGTGGTCGCACCAGCGCACAACCTTGCTATCGACCGGATGGAAGTCGAAGTACTTGAGGTTATCGGGCTTTGCCATGATCTCGGCACTGCGCGCCGTGCTGTAGACCCACGCATCGCGGGCACTCGGATAAAAGTAGCCGTAGTAGTTATTGATGAGCGCCGAGATATAGCACTCGGGATCTTTTTTGAACATCTGGGCCCACACCTCAAAATAGGCCTTGATGTCCTCCTGCGAGGCGTACTCGTTAAAGCAATTTTTGACGGCGTCCGACTTATCCGGGTTGTAACGGCGGCCCAGATTCTCGTACTTGAGCACACGGTCGATCACGGCACGCTCTTCGTCGGTCACCAAGCCGTCGCAAGGAGCCTCCACGATGGTGCCGTCCTCCTTAACCGTAGGGTTGACGCCCGAGTTGAGGCCGTCGTGCTTTTGGACGAAACGAGCCGTCTGCTGGAACGGAATCGAGAGGATTTCGCGCTTGGAACCAGGCGTGATGTCGTGCACCGGCATAAAGACCTTGGTGAAGTACATGTTGGAGGCAAGGCAGAGCGCGAGCACCGCGAGGACGCCGACCCAGCGGAAGCGCGGCGTGGCGCCCGAAGTCGCAGCACCAGTCTGCCTGGCTGCACGATGAGCCACATGCGCGTCCCATGCGCAAAACGCCGCCGCGATTACGCATGCCGCCAGGGGAAACACCAGGCCGCCGTTACGCAGAAACGTGGAACCCATGGCGCCCAGAGCGAGCAGCAGCCAGTCATGGCGCGCAAAGAGCACGGGCCTCTGTTCGCCCGCACGCTCGGCATTGGCATCGCGACGGGGCAGGCCGCAGGCCACGAGCTTCACGGTCTGCACCAACAGCACCAAAAACGCGTCGGCAAACAGCACATCTTTGGTAAGCAGCGCCGCGTAGTTGGAGAACATGGGCATAAACACAGAGAACAGCAAGATCACGCCGCGGACCGGCAGGCTCACGCCCAGCTTGCGCAGCGACGAGATGGAATAGGCCATACAGGCGGCCGTAATGACGAACTGAGCGCAGGTGTAGATGGCAAGACCTGCGTTGGCGCTGTTGAACAGCGAAAGCCCCAGCTGGACGCACAAACCGATGATAGCCGTGTGCACCACGGGGTGATGTCCGTTGAGCAACACATTGGGATTGAGCAGACGCAAGTAGTCACTCGTGCCGTTGGGGTAGTTGAACCACTGGCGAATCTGCGCACCCGTATCTCCCATAAAAAGGCCAGGCAGCGAAGCGATGAGCGTGGGCGCCCAGGCGATCATAAGCACCAGGAAGGGACCGGCAAAGGGATGGACCGAGAGCACGGCGTGAGTCACACGCCATACGCGGCCAAAGTGCGCTTCGGAAAACGGAATGCGCCGAGAGCTCAGCCAATCCAGACACTCAAAGGCAAGGTAGAAGGCAACGACCGCCAAGAGCATCCAGCCCGCACCGCCTATCCAGGCGCAGATGATGCGGGCCTTGTCGCCGAGCACGATCTCAGCCGAATCGGTGAGGTCGTAGCTGCGGCCAAACACCATGCAGATGGCAAAGAACAGCGACGGAAGGATCACCGAGGGACGCCAAGCGTCGCCGCGGCCAAAGAATACGTAGCGAAACGGCAGCGTGAGCAGGCAGGCAAGCGCAAGCAGCATGACCGCGTCGGTATGGCCGGCAAACGAGAGGAGCACCTCGTAGCACACGTACAGCATGCCCGAGGCTTTGGGGTCAATCGCCAAGACTGCGTTGCTCGACACCGGGGCGGGATCGATGGAAAACGCCGTGGTCGCCAACAGCGCGAGCAAAAATGCGATGAGCGTCTGCTTGGCGGGGTAGCGCTTAAACCAGACGATGCGGGCAGCGTCGCGCGCAGCCGTTGTGGAGAGGTCGGGATCCTTCACAGTCCGAAAGCCTTTCTAGAAACCTATCAAACTCGGCAAGACCACCACAAAGGTGCCTGTCCCCTTTGTGGTGGTCTTGGTTAGGCGTCGAGGTAGATGCGCTGGGGGCGATTGCGGTGTCGGGCGAAGATGATGAGTGCCAGGCCCGCGATTACGAGCGGCAGGCTCAGCAGCTGACCCATGGTGATGACGC
>CAUBQN010000063.1 GCA_958438125.1 uncultured Collinsella sp. | reverse complement strand
ATATCATCCCGTGCTCAAACATTCTCGCTACGCTGCGAAACTGCGCGCGGGACGATATGTGTGGGCCCCGGGTGAGAGGCCACATACTTGAATATGTATTTCGACTTGCGCGGTGGGCCTCATCAATATAATTACGACTTGTTTGTTGTTCTGACTCTCTATTAGCTGGACTACATCCTTGTAAATCCTAACCGGGAATGTGTTTTAGGTTCTAGTTAGTATGCGGCAAAGGGATACCGCCTTTGTCGCATCGGCTTACTGTATTTATATTTTCCTGTTTTACCTTTGCAGGTTCTAATGGAGGGGATACCGAAGTAGCTGCTAGTAAGTAAACGCAGCCGCTCTGCTGGAGCCGCCCTTATATCGTTCCACGCGCAGTTTCGCAGCGAAGCGAGAATGTTTGAGCATGGAATGATATAAGGGCGGCTCCGGCAGAGCGGCGGACATTCGACTAGCGGATATGCGCGGGCTTTCCGCCCCAGTAGAAGCGGCAGAAGGCTCGTTTGCGCTTTTGGGGCTTGCCTACGAGCTCCATGGTTGCGATGGCGATGTCTTTGGCAGCGTGAGGGCGGCGTAGTACTTCGCCGTTGATGAGTAGGGCTTTGAGTGATTCGGGATGGTCGTGCAAGTGACGTAGGGTTACGATGAGTTCTCGTGCGGTGGTGACATGCATGCTGGCGCCCATGCCGGTGAGCATCGTGGTGTTGGCCTTTTCCTGACCGTATGATTTGCCCAGCAGGATCATCGGCAGATGTGCGCACAGGCACTCGGTGACGGTGAGCCCGCCCGATTTGAGGATTGCCAGGTCGCAGCCGTGCATGAGGGCCGCCATGTCGTCCACGTAGTCCAGTACCGTGACGTTGTTGAGCTTCATGGCGTCGAATAGCGTCTTGAGACGGGTGGCATATTCGGTGTCTTTGCCCGGCAAAAAGATAAAGTGCATGTCCTCGAAACTGCGCAGGAAGGGGAGGGTGCGGTCCATCTCCGCGCGAAAGCGAACGTACGGTTGAGGCAAACTGGCACCAGCCATCACCAACACAACGGTCTTGTCAGCGGGGAGATGGAACTTCTCGAGTTCTTCCTCGCGATTATAGTCCGTATCAAACCCGGTGCGGATGGGGATGCCTGTGATGCGGATTTTAGTCTCGGGAACCTTGCGCGGGCGCAGCGTTTCGGCCATAAACTCGTTGGCTACACAGAATAGGTCGGTGTCCTTGTGGGGCCAAAAGCCTTCGACTTCGTAATCGGTCGGCACGCAGATGACCGGGTAATCGATACCCGTGATGACGCGGGCGCCCACAGCGACGTTGGCCGCCGTAATGTGTGTTGCGACCACGGCTATGGGCCTGCGGGTCCGGACGTATTCGTTGAAGGCGGGGAACATAATTCGTGACCATGCTGTGCCGCCGCCCCAGAGCAGATGTCCTGTAAGCGTATATCGCCAGGTCAGGTCGTAAATGGGACGCGTGGCGCCGGTAAACGACGCTGCTGTTTTATTACCGTCGAACCTAATGCGTCCAAAATCGAGGATATCTAGGACTTCGATCTCAATATCCTCAGGGATTCCCTTGGTGCCGCGGATAAGGTCAAATGCTTGTGCAATCGCGTTGGCGGCGGCTTTGTGGCCCGATCCAACCGATGCGTGCACAATGGTTACCAGGGGTTTTTGTGCAGGTAAAACGGTCATTTGCTCCGGTTGGGGAGTGGCTTGCATGGGCAGGGGAGCGCTATTGCTCGTCTGCGTTTGATCCATCGATAACTCCCCTTCAGCTTTGTTACGCGATTTATCATTGTAGTGCATGAGTGTCATGTTCACGTAAATTTGGGTATGAGCGCAAAGAACGTCAATGTATCGACGAGAGGATATTCCATGACTACCGATCAGCCGATTGATGTTGCGATTATCGGTGGAGGCCCCGCGGGCTATGCTGCCGCCATTTACGCTGCGCGTGCCAACCTGACGACGACTGTGATTGAGCAGGGCATGTCGGGTGGACAGATCGCCACAACCAACGAGATCGAGAATTATCCCGGTATTCCGCTGCTAAGTGGTGCAGAGCTGGGTGAACGCTTTCAGCAGCATGCAGAAGGCCTGGGTGCGCAGGTTGAATGGAGTATGGTAACGGGCATCGATTATGATGCTGATTCCGCACTGTTTACCGTTCATCATGATATGGGCGACACGGAGGCTAAGAGCGTCATTGCGTGCATGGGCGCCACGCCGCGTCCGGCAGGTTTTGCTGGCGAGGATACGTATCGCGGTCGTGGCGTTTCATATTGCGCAACATGTGACGGCATGTTCTTCCGCGGCAAACAGGTCTTTGTACTCGGTGGTGGCAATTCGGCATGCGAAGAGGCGCTGTTCCTGTCAGATATTGCCAGCAGTGTGACCATCGTGCTGCGCCGCGACCAGTTCCGTGCGCCTGACGGTGTTGTTCAGAAGGTGCTCGAAAAGGACAATATTACAGTTAGGTACCAAACTAGTATTGTGGAGCTCTCGGGCGAAGCCATGCCAACGACGATCACCTTTAAGGACAATGCATCCGGTGAGACTCATACCGAGTCATTTGAGCCCGGCTCGTTTGGCATCTTTGTCTTTACCGGGACGCAACCCCATACCGAGCTTGTTGAGCATCTAGTCGATCTGGCGCCTGATGGCGGCATTCTGACTGATGAATCCATGGCGACCCGCACGCCAGGGCTATTTGCCGCTGGCGATATCCGTTCCAAGCGCTTACGTCAGGTTGTGACCGCCGTTTCTGACGGAGCCATAGCAGCAACTAGCGCATACGCGTTTCTCCGCGGTTAAGTACGATAATATATCTTATGTAAGGTTGCTATTTTTAAAACAAAGTGGTTGGACGGTGCATCAATGTGCTGTCCAACCACTTTTACTTTCCTACTATATAGTATGCAAAACTAGATAACCTAGAATACAATATAGCTAATGAACGGAGGATCCTTATGAACCACGCCAAACGCGTTATCCCGATGTCCGATTCGTCGGTCAGCATTAAGCCTGAGGATATTCAGCCCACTGTGCTGCCCGATGCATTTATTCAGTCCGATATCGTGCGCAAACTCAATACGTTGAGTCTGCCGCGCTATGACCAGTTGCCCAATGTGACGCTCTACCGCGACCAGGTTATTGAGTATGTTTCGCTGTGGATGGAGCCGCTGTCCCTTTGCGTTGAGCAGCCTGTCATTACGCCATCTATGATCAATAACTACGTGAAGGTCGGCCTGGTGCCTGCTCCGGTCAAAAAGCAGTATGGTCGCGAGCAGATTGCCCGCCTGATCGCTATCTGCATCTTTAAGCAGGTGCTACCTATTGCTGCGGTGCAGGCGCTCTTTAACATTCAGCGTTTGAGCTACGATGCCCCGACGGCCTTCGACTATGTGGTCGATCAGCTCGAGGCATCGATTCGTTCGGCGTTTTCTGTCGAGCAGACGCCGGTTCCCGATACGGCGCATCAGGTAACGCGTGAGTCGCTGCTTGTGCGCAGCGCGGTTTCATCCTTCGTTTCGAAGGCGTATCTGATGAGCTATCTCAAGTTCAACGGGTTTAATAGCTAGCCGACGTATAAAACGGGCGGGACAAAGAGCCATCTGTCGCTTTGTCCCGCCCGTATTTTGCTGGTTGGACTTTATTTGCCCGAAGCTACGCCCATGCCATAGCCGATGATGAGGCCGTGCATCTCGGCGTAATAGGAATCCAGGCCATTGCAGGGCATAATGATGGTCTTGGAGTCGGGCCAATGCTCAATAATGCGATCGGCCAGCACCTGGGCGCTCGATGCGTTCTCCACATGGTCGATGACGACCTCACCGCCCGTAAAGCCCTCGGCTTCCATAGTGTCGATGATCTTGTTAAGCATTTTCTTTTCGCCACGCGTGTGCCCGACGAGTTCGATTTTACCGGCCTCACTCGCCGTGCCCAAAATGCGGATATTGAGCTTGTTAGCAATGACGCCGGCTGCCTTAGGGAAACGTCCGGCTTTGGCGAGGTTTTCGTAATTGCACAAACTGAAGAGGATTTTGCTGTTCTGCTCAAGGCTATCGAAGTATGCGCAAGCATCCTCGAATGAGACATTCGGATTGTCTGCAAGATAGCGGTCGAACAGCAAGAAAATGAGGTCCATTTTGCCGCCAGCTGCGCGTGAATTGACTAGATGAATCTGTCGGTTGGGCTCCTCGGCAAGAACCATATCGCGAGCCGTGGCTGCCGCGTTGTAGCTGCCCGACACGCCCTCAGATATCGGCATGCAGATGGTCTTGTCTGCCAATTTGAAGAGCTCGGCCCACTCCCCTACGCTGGGGCAAGCGCTCGAAGAGGCGTTCGTCTCCGCCTGAACAGCGCAGTTAAGTTCATGAACATCGAGCGAAAGGTCATCGACGAATTCACGCTCCCCCACTCGAATTTTGAGGGGCGCAAATGCAAAGGTGGTATGGGGCGCGGTCGGTTGCCAATCGCGGAGGTTACAGCTTGAATCTGAGATAAGTGCCCAGCTCATAGAGGGTCCTTTCTAATTGTTCCCAAACAATTATAGCCTTCTTGCAGACCGATTGGGCCGCTATCTAGTATTCAAAACTAGATAGCGGCCTGCACTAAAGGCAAAAGAATGGACCCCATGACTAAAAGCCACGAGGTCCATATCCGCTTGCTTTATCTGAATACTTAGTAGCGAACGAAGATGTAGTTATTGTTCATGCCGGCGGCAACGGAGCTGATGATAACACCCGTGTTGTAGTCGGAAGCATGAATCATCTGACCACCACCGATATAAATGCCGGTGTGGTACGAGTTGACAACAACGTCACCGGGCTGCGGATCGGACACACGCGTCCAGCCCATAAAGGTGCCCGTGGTGCCCAGGCGGCAATAGCGACCAGTGAGGCAATAGCTAACAAAACCAGAGCAGTCGAAGCTGTTCGGGCCAATTCCGCCCCAGGAATAAGCGCAACCAAGCTTACTGTATGCACGCGAGACAACAGAACCGCCGTCGACGGACTGGCTCGGAGCAGAAGGCGTCGGAGCCGGAGCAGGCGTGGGGGGCTGCGGCGTCGGAGCAGGTGCCGGCGTAGGAGCCGGAGTGTTGCCGCCCTGGTTGTTGTTATTGCTGGTCTGGCCACCGTTGTTGGTGTTCTCGGTCGTACCGGCAGTCTCGTTGCTCACCGTGGCCTTCTCAGCGGTGCTGGCGTTGATGCCGGCCTGCAGCGCGGCGTTGGCCTCGGCCTCTGCGGCAAGCTCGGCCTGCAGCTGCGAATCCAAGGAGTTTACGACGTTCTGGGCTTCAGCCTGCTGGGCGTTAAGCTCGCCGACCTTCTTTTGCGTGGCGGCGACGTTCTTTTCCTGCTCGGACTGCTTATCGGTGAGCTGCTGCTTAAGCTCCTTGACCTCTTGAATGGTCTGAGCTTGCTTATCGGAAACTTTGCCGTAGTAGAACAGACGGTTGAGCATATCGCTCAGGTCATCGACACCCGTCAGAACCTGAAGCAGGCTCAGACCGCCGGTTTTGTACTCGCCGGCGACATAGGTTGAGAGCTTGGCCTGACCATCGGCGATCTCCTGCTGCTTTTGCGTGATCTCGCCGGCAGTCTGATCGAGCGCCTGCGTCTGCGTGGCGAGATCATCGTAAATCTGCTGGGTTTGGGTACCGATCTGCTCGAGCTTAGTACGAGCAGCGGCAAGGTCGGATGCGGTATCGGCGTAGGCAGGAGCCGCGAGGCCCAAGCCCAAAACACAAGCGAGGGTTGCCGTAGCAGCGCAGCGTGCCATGTTTTTGTGCGTGTTTGCTGTGCGCATGTAGCTTCCTTTCCAGTAACTAAGGGTAACGGCTAGTCCACCGTCACCAGGCTAAAGAGCTCCACATCGTCATTAGACGGCGTGAGCTTCTCGCGCGGGTTGAGAAACGCAAGCTCAAGGATACAACCGTAACGACAAGCTTTGCGCCCATATCTCGCACCAGTTTACCTGTTGCCTCGACGGTTCCGCCCGTCGCGACCAAGTCGTCCAGAATCAACACGGTATCTTTAGAGCTGATAGCGTCGGCATGGATCTCAATTGAATCGGTGCCGTACTCGAGCTCGTAGCTCTGGCTTACGGTCTCGCGCGGCAGCTTGCCCGGTTTACGTGCGGGAACAAAGCCGGCTCCAAGGGCTACAGCCACCGGTACGCCAACCATAAAGCCGCGAGCCTCGGGACCCACGACCTTGGTGATTCCCATGCCGGCAAAGTGACCGGCGAGGGCATCGGTCATGGCTTTGAGCGCCTCGGGATTGCCAAAGAGCGGCGTGATGTCTTTAAAGATGACTCCGGGCTCGGGATAGTCGGGGATGTCGACGATTTGAGATTCGAAGTCGTACATTGCATGACCTTTCAATGGGTTGCCGGATAAGCGGCAGCGGTTATTTGCCCGCGGTGGCGGTGCCGGATTGCGAAGGGGCGACGACCTTGAGCGGCTTTACGAGAGAATCCTCGTGCGAAGCCGGTGCAGCTGTCTCTTCGTTTTTGGCCTTGGTGGACTCGGAGCGAGTGATTTCCTCATCGAGTGCATCGATGTCGGCGTCCTCGACCACGGCGTTGAGCGACTCAAAAACGCGGTTCTTGAGCAGTGCGGTGTGCACACCTTCCGTCAGGTCGTGAAGCTTCTTAAACGCACGCTCGAGCTTGGCGTCGCGCTCGTCATCGGAGGTATCCATTCCGAGCATGCTCACGAGCACCTGCTCAAACATCGAGGACTCGCGGTTGGCGGAAGACACGTACTGACGCAGGTTGCGCGGCTCGATATGGAAGCGTGACAGCTCGGAGCAGTAGCGGATGATCGGGAAATCGCGACCATCGACGAGCTCTCGGTTCTGCGGGCTTTTGATGATGCGAATGAGGTCGTTTTCGGCAAGGGAGCGGATAAACGAAATCTCGACGCCCAGCATATCGGGAATGGTCTCGATGGGATGCAGCTTTTGCTTAGTCTCCTTGGGCTCCGTCTTGAGCGGAACATCGGACAGCAAGCCCACCTCGTAGGCGAGCGTTGACAGGTCCGTGGCGTTTTCCAAGCGCTGCTTAATCACGTTGAGCGGCATGTAGCGAGTCTTCTGCAAATGCAGAATGACCTCCAGGCGATCAACGTCCTCCTTGGAGTACTGACGGTATCCCTTAGGCGTACGATGAGGGGTAATGAGCCCCTCATCCTCTAGAAATCTAATTTTTGAGTTCGAAAGATCGGGGTATGCGCCTCGAAGTAGGTTGACGACTTGGCCGATACTTAGATAGTTGCGTTCGGCCATGCCCTACTCACCGGTTTCGATGCGCTCCGGCGTGCTCTCGTGGTAGATGAGCGTAAACGTACCGATCTGGACGGAAGAACCGTCGTGCAGCGGGGCTGCATTGACGATGGCACCGTCGACCCAGGTGCCATTGAGCGAGCCCAAGTCCTCGATGCGAGCGCCGAGGCCCTCGCGGATAATGCGCGCGTGGCTGCGCGAAACGGTCATGTCATTGAGGAAGATGCCGTTCGCAGGATCGCGGCCGATGGTGGTCACGTCGTCCTCGAGCTCAAAGGCGGCACCAGTCTGCGGACCCTTGACGATGGACAGAACGGGGGCGGTGATGCGCACGTTGGCCATGAGGTCGGGAACGGTGACGTCGCTTGAAGACACGCGGAATACGCAGGTAGCGTCAGCAGTCTTATCATTCTGAGGCATATTGTTAACCATGTTGTCCATGACAACCCCTAACTTATCGCGGACGTGCCGCAAATAATGAACCGTACGTAATCATACCCCAACGAATCAGTCTTCGATTTCAGGGTTCAGAAAGTCGATGTCCTCGTCCTCGGGATGCGTGAGAGCTTGTTTAATGGCCGCTCCGCCCTTAATGGAGTAGATGACAGCCGTGAGCATGGAGAAGATCACGCCGCCGTACACAAAGAAGATGCCGAGGGGCACCGAGCTTCCGTTGAGGCCCGGGAAGGCCGTAAGGGATGAAGGTAGAAGATGCAGGCCGTCAATAACGGGGAAACCGAGCAGCATGAGCGAGAATCCGGTCATGAGCAGCGCTGTGGCAATCTTTCCGGGGAAGACGACATCGATGGGGCGACGATGATAATGACGCACGATAAGCGTTCCGATGCCCAGATAGATGTCGCGGCCAATAATGAGCACGCAGACCCAGATGGGCAGCTCTCCGCGAACCACCAGTCCCAGCACGCCGGTGAACAGCAGCGCACGGTCACAAATGGGATCCATGACCTTGCCGAGCCACGAGACCGTCTTAGTCATGCGGGCGATCTGACCGTCCATCCAGTCGGTGGAGGCGGCAACGGCGTAGATAACGATGGCGATGACGCGGTTGTTATCCGTCACAAACAGGTACAGAAATACCAGGGTGAGGATCAGGCGCGTAAAGGTGATGAAATTGGAGATCGTAAAGATCTTATTCGACGGGTAATCGGAAGTGCCGATAAGCTCCTTTTTGATCTTCTTTTTGATGCCCACAGGACTCCCCCGCTGGT
>CAUBQN010000062.1 GCA_958438125.1 uncultured Collinsella sp. | reverse complement strand
GACGCCGCCCTCTCAAGGCGGAGATCACCAGTTCGAATCTGGTACGGGCTACCACGCATTTGATACCCGGGCTTCCCATGGAAGGCCGGGTTTTTTTATTTTCAAACAACCGTCTGCAATTCCCGTTTGAACCAGAGCTTTGCGTTCTGTCTATGGTCCTTGCGGGTACAATATCCAAGATATTTTGACTGTTAGAAGGAGTCTCATGACGGAGTCCTCTCAGCATACGTCTAAGCCCCAGGTCGAAGTTGAGGCCTCGGGCGGAGATGACAATAAGAGCGCACGCCGCGGCGCCATCTTTATCGGCGTCGTGCTGGTGGGTTATATCGTCTATCTGGTGGTAACCGGGCAGATGGGGCAGTTCTGGGCCGCTATGTCGAGCGTCCAGGCGTCATGGCTCGTTGTCGCGTGTCTCTGCATGTTCATGTATCTTTTCTTTGGCATTGTGGCCTATGCGATCGCCGTCTGGCTCGACCCATATTCACCCGTCGGCATCCGCGACCTGATTTCGGTCGAGGCGAGCGGCATCTTCTTTGGCAACCTGACGCCCATGATGATGGGCTCGACTCCCGCCCAGATCTACCGCCTGACCAAGGCGGGCCAAAATGTCGGCGAGGCTGGCGCCACGCAGTTCACGCGCTTTATCGTGTATCAGTTTGGCCTCGTTGCCTGGGGCGCTATCCTACTGCTTGCTCGCATGCCGTTTTTTGCCGAGCGCTATGGCGACATGACGCTGCTGTGCGTCTTTAGCTTTGGTGGGCACTGCTGCATCTTGCTGGGCATCTTCGCCGTCGCTCTCATGCCTAAGACCGTCACGCGCGTCGCCCATTGCATCATCAATTGGCTCGAGCGCATTGGTGTCTCGGCCACTAAGATCGAGGGATGGCGCACGTTTGTCGATGGCGAGATCTACTCCTTCTCCGAGAAGTTCAAGCTTTCAGCCGGACATTTTTCTTCCATGCTGCTCACGGTGGTCATCACCATGCTGCAACTCGCGTTTTTCTACCTCGTGCCGTATTTCCTGATGCTTGCCTTTGGCCACCACGAGGTCGACTTTTTCTCGGTCATGGCCGCGAGCGCCTTTGTCCAGCTGCTGAGCTCTGCGGTCCCCCTGCCCGGTGGAACTGGTGGCGCTGAGGGCGGCTTTGCATTGTTCTTGGGTCATTTCTTTGGGTCGGCTTCGACCGCTGGCTATCTGCTGTGGCGCCTCATTACGTTTATTGCGCCGACCATTTTGGCTGCGCCCCTGCTGGGACTTAAGAGCGCCCACAACGAGAGCATCCATGCGCGCTGGGATTGCGTGATGCGCAAGCTCGGTCGCACGCCTCAGACGCCCTCTGCGCCCACTAAGCCGCACCCCACGAATGCTGTTACCGTTGATCCCAAGAAGCGCGCTCAGAAGGCTTCTGGGACCGCTAAGCCGGCTCATAAAGCCTATGTGCGCCAGACAGGCGATGGTATTCGCGTATCTCCGTTGGCACTCAATAAGAAGAAGCATCCCAAGTCGCAGTAGGGCAGTCGTGCGTTCTTCATGATGCGGGGCATATTTGTGCTGTATGGGGGATAATCCTCTTACGTAGATTATCTCTCATCTGTTGATGATTGCTCGCATATCGAAGGGACACGCCCATGGCAACCAGCAAACCGCGTCTTGATCGTCGCATCATTCGCAGCCGTAATGCCATCCTTTCGGCTTTCGAGCGCCTGCTCATGGAAAAGCCGCTGGCAGACATTACGGTGAGTGCCATCGCGCGCGAGGCCAATGTCGACCGCAAGACCTTTTACGTTCACTTTGGTACGGTTGACGGCCTGCTCGATGCCATTGCCGTCGATGTGGTGGAGATGATTGTCGACTCGGTCGAGAAAACGCTTGCTTCTATGGACGGTGACACCAGCGAGCGCGCTCTTGGCGCGGCGGCGACCTTCTTTAAAACCGTTAACGAGGCACTGTGCAACAACTTGGTGCTCAATCGTCAGCTGATCGAGAACATTCCGCTCGATGATTTTATGGCTCGTCTTCGTGCGCCGCTCGAGCACGAGATTGCCGAACGCGATCTGCTGCCCCAAGGTCTCAAGGACGAGATGTTCGACTACTATCTGGCGTTTTTGCTGTCGGGTATTATCGGTATCTATCGCACGTGGGCGCTGTCTGACGGCTCGGTTCCTATCGAGCGCGTCTCTGAGGTCGCCAACGACCTGACTCTTAATGGCCTGTCGAGTCTGGAATCTCGCTTGGAATAGCATCGATAATTCAACAACTTAAAGAAGTTGCGGTGGAATAGGGATCGTTTTGGCTATTGGAAGGCCGATCTAGTCCCTATTTCACCGCAACTTAGGAAAACTGTTTTGATGGTAAGGCGGAGCAGCCTCGAAGATGAGCTTCGAGGCTGCTCCGCTTCATTTCAGAGCGTTTGTCGTGTGAAGCGGCATTAATCGCCGTTTTTGAGTGTGCGGCCTTGTTTTTCGAACTTGTGCATGTCGCTATCGGCCATACCCTGCGACTTATCCTCGTGACGCTTGGCGTATAGCGGATCGTCGGAGTCGTTCCAGATGCGGTCGGCGACAGGTGACCATGCCTCGGCGGCAGCCTGGGTCTTTTCGCGCAGCTGCTCGGGTGACTCCTTCTCGATAAGATCGGTGCTCATTGCGCCACTCTCGGCGACCATTTTGGGCAGCACGTCGGGATTCTCGAGCATGGGGCATGGTTTGAGGTAGTTGTCGTTGAACGGCATGTTTTCGTAGTACTTCATAAAGAGGGGAGAGCGCAGCGCGTCGAGTAAGCTCACATCGTGGATGTTGACGTTTGAGTAGTGGATGAACACGCACGGCTCCACGTCTCCGGCGGCATTGATGTGCAGGTAGCGGCGGCCGCCGGCGATACATCCGCCTACAAACTCGCCGTCGTTTTGGAAGTCGAGCGTAAACAGCGGCTTCTTCTCACGCATTTCGCGGATAAAGTGATACATGTGCTCGCGCTGCTCGGGCGTGGGCATGAGCTCGGGGGTTGCATTGCGGCCAACCGGCATAAAGTGGAAGTACCAGCAGAAGAGTGCTCCCTCGCCGATCATCCAGTCCATGTTCTCCTCGGTAGCAACCGTATCGGCATTGGCGCTGGTCCAACAGGTGGAGATACCAAATGGCAAGTCGCGCTCGCGCAGGAGTTTCATTGCGTGCTCGATTTTTGCGTAGGTACCCTCGCCGCGACGGGCGTCGGTGGTGTGCTCATTGCCCTCGGCGCTGATGGCGGGGACAAAATTACCTACGCGAATCATATCGTCGCAGAAGGCCTCGTCGATCAGCGTGGAGTTGGTAAAGCAGAGAAACACGCAGTCCTGATGCTTTTCGCAAATTCTGATCAGGTCGTGCTTGCGGACGAGCGGCTCGCCGCCGGTATAGATGTAGATATGCGTACCGAGCTCTTTGCCCTGTGTAACGATAGAGTCGATGTCTTCGAACGAGAGATTCTGCTTGTAGCCGTACTCGGCGGCCCAGCAGCCCGTGCAATGCAGGTTGCAGGCGCTCGTGGGATCGAGCAGGATGGCCCACGGAACGTTGCACTGGTACTTTTCGCGGTTCTTTTCCTGCTCTGGCCAAGCAAGCAGGTTGGCGTCGACAATGAGGGTCTTAAGCAGTTTGGTTCGCATCTGGGGATTAAGGCTGAACACACGCATGGTCAGGTCATACCAATTGCCGCGGCTCTTGATGACATTGGTGAATGCCTCTCGCTGTACAGGAAATACGCGATTGGGGACCAGCTTGTTCACGAGGTCCATGATTTTGTCGATGTTTTCTTGCGGGTTGTCGTCGAGATAATCGATGAGCTTGTTAAGCGCTTCACGCTCTGCTGACTGTGTAAGCGACATGGGTATATCCTTTCACGTGTGCTTAATGTGTGATAATACCCACTTGTAGATTAAACGAAGTCTAAAGATTTGTAATGTGTCTATTCAACGAATCAATTTAATTTGGGGTGAAGCGTTATACGACGACACCTTCTAAGTTGCGGTGAAATAGTGTCAGATGGGGATGCGGACGATTTCTTGGACCGCGCCTAGGCGTATCCATTGGAATCCTCCGATGCGCCTTTGCACGTTCGCATGACCTCGATACCATGCGAACGTGCGAACTTGACGAGCTCTGCGTTGCGGGCGTTTATGGTGCCGAAGGCGGCGGGGCACACGATAAGGCTCGCGCAGTGGACGAGGAGCTCTTTGGCGCGGGCTATGGTTTTATCCCCGATCGGCTCGAAGGCGCGCTCGGCCACGCATTCCGTCGCCAGGTCGCGCGCGAGCTCGCAGTCGATGTCCCCTTCGTGCAGAACGCCCGCGTAGAACGCCTTGCCCTGCCGGATGAGCTGGCGAAACACAGCCGACCCCGTACCTGCGCCGGCGATGACGAACGTGTGCGCATCGCCGTGTGGGCGCCCAATTTCCACGCTGCCGAAGCGCTCGTTGAAGGTGCCATGTTGAAGGCCGTAGAGCTCGCCAATCGTCTCGCGCGTGAATATGTCCTCGGGTGCGCCGGCGCGGAAGACCCGGCCGTCCTTCACGCAAATCACCTTGTCGGCGCTTTTCTGCGCGAGCTCGAGTTCGTGGATGGACATGATGACAGCCACATTCCGCGATTTCGCAAGGTGGCGAAGTATTCGCAGCAGGTCGATCTGGTAGCGGATATCGAGATACGACGTGGGCTCGTCGAGCACGAGCACACGCGGATCCTGCGCGATGGCGCGTGCGAGCATGACGCGCTGGCGTTGCCCGTCGCTTATCTGCATGAAGTCGCGCTCGGCGAGCTCTTCCACATGTGCGGTTTTCATGGCCTCATCGACCCGACTATGGTCGTCGGGCGAGAGTGTGCCCATTCGCCCGGTGTAGGGATGCCTTCCCGCCTCTACGATATCGCGGCAGGTGAGGAGCTCGGTCCGGGGGCGATCTGTCAGCATAACGGCAAGGTTCCTTGCGAACTCCGCCGTCTTCCATCGGGAAATCTCCCGCCCGTCGAGCTCGACCGCGCCGGCAAGCGGTGCCAGATGGCGTGTGATGGTTTTCAAGATGGTCGACTTGCCCGAGCCGTTCGGCCCGATGAGCGCCACGACGTCGCCCGCGCGAACCTCCAGATCGACGCCTTCGACTACGACCTTCTTGTCGTAGCCCGCCGACAGGTCGCTTATGCGGAAAAGCGGCGCTCCGTCAGCCTGCGTTTCGACCGGGGTTTCGAGGTTCGACTCCGCTCGGAGGAGGCGTTCCGCGCGCAGTTCCGCACGAGCCGAGAGTGCCTTCTGGCGCTTTCGTGCGAGCTCAGGACTGTCTAAGCATGGAATGTCCCTTCCGAGCGTTTTGGGCCGCGGCACGAATTCCCCCATCTACCTCACCCGCTTCTTCAACATGAGCGCGATAACCACCGGCGCGCCGAAGATGGCGGTGACGGCGCTGATGGAAAGCTCGACGGGAGAGAACAGCGTGCGCGCGATCAAATCGCAGCCCGCGCAGAAGATGGCGCCTCCCAAGAAGCACGCAGGAATCACGCGGATGGGCTTCGACGACTTCAGCGCCGACTTCACGAGATGCGGAACCGCGATGCCTACGAACGACACCGGGCCAGCGAACGCGGTCACGCAGGCGGAGAGCATGCTCGCTAGAAGGACGAGCACCACGCGGAAGCGTGCGACGTTCACGCCGACGCTTTTCGCGTAGGCTTCTCCCAGCTGGAAGGCGGAAAGGGGCTTCGATATCGCGAATACGCATGCGCTCACGGTGATCACCACGACCGCGATGACCACGACGTCATCCCAGCTCGAACCCGAGAAACTACCCAAAGACCAGTTGTGCAGGTTTACGATGGACTGGTCGTCGGCGAAGGCGATGAGGAAGTTCGTCGCCGCCGAGCAGATGTATCCCACCATGACGCCCGCCACGATGAGCATGGCCATGGAACTTATGCGCCGTGCGATGAGGAGCACGAAGCCGATGGTGATAAGCGAGCCCAGAAACGCTGCGACCACCATGGCCGGCGAGGACATGGCCTGGTTCGCACCCAGAAGTACGATCATCGTAAGCGCCACGACGAACTTTGCGCCCGAGGAGACGCCCAAGATGAACGGGTCGGCGATGGGGTTGTTGAAAAACGTCTGCAGCAGGAACCCGGAGAGCGAAAGTGCCCCGCCGAGAAGCACGGCTGAAAGCACGCGCGGCAGGCGAATCTCCCAGATGACCTGGCTTTCCATGGAATTGGCCGCGCCGCCCGAAAGGATGCCGGGGATGTGGTCTGCGGGCACGAGCACGCTCCCGATGCACAGGTTGGCCCCGACGAGCACGATGAGGACAACAGCGAGCAGCGCCGTCACGACGCGACACCGCGCGGCGCGCCCCGATTCGTCGTATGTCATGGAAAGCCGGCTTCTCATGACGCTAGCCAAGCTTCCTCAGATAATGGAAGTCGCTCGCGTCATCGCCGGTGAACGCCCCGTGCAGCTCGTCGATAATGTCGGCGGTAGAAGTCATCTGCTGGTACATGTCGGCGCTTGTGACCCAGACGTTGCCGTTCTTTACAGCTTTGAACTGCGACAATAGCGCGTTTTTGCCTACGAAGTCTTTCAAGGTGGCAACCGATTCGTCGATGGTGCCGTTGTAGACGATGATGTCGGCATCCTTCGCCGTCGCGTAGAAGCGCTCCATTTCGAGCGTTACTGACGAACCTGACGTCGACGCCGTCTGCGCGTCATCGAGCGCGTAGTTGCCGCCTGCAAGCTCGATCATCTGCGCCACGTAGTCGCCCGCCCGCCGCGTGACGGCGGCCCCGTTCGAGTTAATGTAGAAATACGCCACGGTTTTACCTGACGACGCGAGCCCCGACGTTTGCTCGACGCGGGCCTTCTGCTCGTTGAACAGGCGTGCGGCCTCGTCTTCCTTGTCGAACAGGACGCCGAAAAGCTTAATCCACTCGACGCGCCCGAGTGCTTCGGGCTCGCTCGACGACTGTTCGGTGAGCACGACGAGCCCGAGCTTCTGCAGCTTTTCCTTCACATCGGGCGTGTGGTTGATCATAGTGTTCTCGATGGCGAGCGTGCAGCCCGAGGCCGATATTCGCTCGTAGTCGGGCGCGCTGTACTTGCCGCCGTAGGCGATCGCCCCACTTTCGAGCGCGCTTTTGAAGCCTGCGACCGAGCAATCGTCGGCCTTCGTGCCCGACATGATGATATTGTCGTTCGCATCGAGCGCGTCGACCAGGCACATCGTCGCCGACGACACAAGGTACACCTTGTCGGCGGGGCGCCTTATGACCGCGATGTCGGAGCTCAACCCATCAGGTACCTTCGCATCCTGCGGCACCACGAGGAAGCGCTCCCCGTTCGAAACGCAGATAAGCCGCAAGCCGCCTTCGAACTCGTCGACAGTGAAGTGCTTGGCGTATTCTAGCTGAAGCGTCCCCGTCGGCTCCCAGCCGCAGCCCAAATCGGCGTTGTGGAAGTCGGCCGCGGCGTTTGAAGCCGTTCCCGCAGGGGAGCCGCCGCTTGCATCGTCGCCCGTTTTCTTCTTCATGGTGGATGAGTCGAAGTGGATCGTGTAGTCGATGGTGTGCGGCGTCGACATGGCGACGGTCTCGGCCGACACGGCGATGTCCTCGTCGAGCGTGACGGGTATCTCGAACGTGGAGTTGCCGCCGTCGTTTACGGGCGCGTAGTCCACGCCGTTGACGGTCATTTTGTCGTAGTTCGAACTTGACCAGGTGATGGTCGCGGTGTAGGTGTCGCCATCCTTCACAATTGTGGTGGGTGAGGCGATGCTTGCGCGCCCTGACCCGCCGGAAAGCGAGACGCTCACAGTGTATTCCTGAGAGCCCGTCGTGGCACCGGTCGCGTTCGGGCTCGCACTGCACCCCGCGAAGGGAAGCGCGAGCAGGGCGACGAGAACGCAGGCGATCGCGCGCGCCGCGATGCTGCGGCGCTTTTTGCTTTCCCCCTTGGGAAGAATCGACCGCATGGTGTTACTTCAGCGCGTCGGCGCGCAGATCGACACCGGCGGATTCGAATACGAGCGTGCGGTCGTACCACCGCTCCCTTTTAATGCTCCACGCGGCGCAGGCGGTGTCCTCGTCGAGCGCATCAACGGGCACGTCGTAGGTGTACTTGCCTTCCGCGTTTTCCACATAGGGGATGAAGTTGGCCTCGCTTGCGGCGGCAGCCTCGTCGCCCGTGCCCATGAAGAGCTTGCCGTAGCCCGTGCCGGAAAGTGTCATCACGCAGTGCATGGAGCCGTTTTCCACGATGAGCTGGGCGTCTACAATCCTGAACATGTTCGAGCTGGAATCTACGGTGATCGGATAGGTGCCGTCGGCCACCTTGTCGGCGGTGATGGGGGCAGCGCTTGCGCCCTCGGGCGCATCGGCCGCCTGTTCAGTTTTTTCCTGGGAATCGGCATCGCTTGCCTTTGCGCTGTCGATTGAATTTCCGCCGCAGCCGGCGAGCGAGAACGCGAAAAGCGCCGCCGACAGGGCGAAGGCGAGGGTTTTCTTCAACATGGAGGGGTTCCTTTCAATCGCTTCAACCGCCCGCGCCGTGCGGTGG
>CAUBQN010000061.1 GCA_958438125.1 uncultured Collinsella sp. | reverse complement strand
GCGCCGGCGTTGCTTGCCATCTATGAGCCGTATGTGCGCCAGACGGCGATTACCTGCGAATACGAGGTGCCGAGCGTTGAGGAGTTCGCCGGGCGTATTGAGCGTACGCTCAAGCGCTATCCGTATTTGGTGATGGAGTTGGACGGGCGTCCGGTAGGCTATGCCTACGTGAGTCCGCTTAACAGCCGCGAGGCATACGACTGGTCGGTCGAGACGTCAATCTACCTGGCGCGCGACGTGCGCCACGGCGGGTTGGGCCGCAAGCTGCACGATGCGCTCAAGCAGTGTCTGATCGCGATGGGCATCACCAACATGTGCGCGCTCATTGCCGTGCCGCACGACAAGGACGACGAGTATCTGACGCATAACAGTCAGGATTTCCATGCCCATATGGGGTATCGCCTGGTGGGCGCCTTTGACCGATGCGCCCAAAAGTTCGGCCGCTGGTACGACATGTGCTGGATGGAGTTGGTCCTAGCCGAGCGCACACCCAACCAACCCAAGCCAACCTGGTTCCCCGACCTCCCCAAACCTACCATTTAGGGACAGGTTTATTTTGGCAGGTTAGCCGATGGGCTCGGTGTATTTGGCGCGGTCGGTGCGTTGGATGCGCTTGGAGACATGGAGCGGGCGGCCGTCGGTGTCGTAGACGTAGTCGGTGATTAGGATCAGCGCCTGCCCGCGCTCAACGTTGAGCAAAAACGCCTCGTTTTGCGAGGCATAGCACACCTCAAAGGTCTTGTGCCCCTGTGCCGGCGCGCGATGGAATTCCTGGCGCAGCGTGGCGTAGAGCGAACCATTGATATCGCGATCGATGAGCGCCTCAAAGCTCGGTGGTAGATAGGTGGTCTCCAGGCACAGTGGCGCATCGTCCAGATAACGCAGGCGGACAAGTTTGACGAGCTTGCTGCCCACGGCGGCATCAAAGAACTTAGCTATGCTGCCACCCGCCTTGGTAAAGCCCGAGTCCACCGTGCGCGTGGTGGGCTTCATGCCCTGACCCTGGACCTGCGCCGTATAGCTCGAAAACACCAGGTTGTTCTCGTGGAGCGCCGGCGTGTCGGCCACAAAGGCGCCGCGCCCGCGCTCGGTTCGAACCAGACCCTCATCAACGAGAACCTTAAGGGCGTGGCGCACGGTGCTGCGCGACAGCCCCGATTCGTCCATGAGCTCCATCTCGGACGGCAGCTTGTCTCCGCGTGCGTAGATGCCGGCGGCGATGCGGTCGCGAAGCGTACCTGCCAAGCGCTCGTATTGGCTCAGTTTCTTTTTAGATGAAGCGTTCATGCGATCAGCCTATATCTAACTTGTATGCTTATCTAAGCAAGCATGTATTCAACACAACAATAAAACCGCTGGTATCGAGCTACCGAAAACCTTACCAGCAAAATTTCTAAGACAAATATAGCATACAACTAGTCGACATAACCAAAACATGTATGTAACTTGTATGCCATCGAGAGCATCAAACGAGAAGAAAGGCTGATGCACGATGACTACTCAGGAACAGGTTAAGGACGTCGTCTCCCAGGTTTTGGCTGACAAGGCAGACAAGGGCGGCATCAAGCGCGTCGTGTGGATTGGCGCTGGCGGATCCAACGGCGGCAACTATCCTGCCCAGTACTTTATGGAGCACGAGGCCACGCAGGTCGTGAGCTCCAGCTACACCAGCAACGAGTTCGTGCACGCCACCCCGGCCTACGTCAACGAGAACACCCTGGCCGTCGTTGTGTCCATGCGCGGCACCAAGGAGACCATCGTTGCCGCCCAGGTCGCCAAGGATCACGGCGCCAGCACCATCGCCGTCTATGTTGACGAGTCCGGTCTCACCGAGGTCTGCGACTACAAGATCCAGTACGACAGCTTGGCCGTCGACGAGTCCTGCATGGGCCGCACCAACTCCGCCGTCGTGACCATGATCGCCATGGAGCTCACGCAGCAGACCGAGGGCTATGCCGAGTACGAGACCGCTATGGCCGCGTTTGACTTGGTCGACCCCATCTATCGCAAGGCCGTCGAGTACACCCGTCCGCTCGCTGCCAAGTGGGCCGAGCAGAACGCCGACAAGCCCTGCATCAACGTCATGGCCCAGGGCCCGCTCTTTGGTGCCGCCTACGTCTTTAGCATCTGCAACGTGCAGGAGATGCTGCAGATCGACTCCTGCACCATCAACACCTGCGACTTCTTCCATGGCCCCTTCGAGATCCTAGACAAGCGCACCTCGCTGTTCCAGCTCATCAGCGTCGGTCGCAGCCGCTGCAACGACGAGCGCGGCATCCGCTTCGTCAACCAGTACGGTGGCGAGCGCGTCTATCAGCTCGACGCCAAGGAGCTCGGCCTCAACGACATCAAGGACAGCGTGAGCGAGTACTTCAACCACCTGATTTTTGCCCCGATTCTCAACAACGTGTATATGCGCGCTCTCTCTGCTGTCACCCACAAGGACTACATGACGCGCCGCTACATGTGGAAGTTGGACTACTAGGGGATATTGGTTCCGCCGTTCTACCGAACGGCGGACCGGCCGACGCTGCGCACCCGGCATTTGGCCAATCTGCCGTTCAATTTCAAAGGCGCGACCAGAAGGTCAGCGCCTTTTCATTTCACGGCGCCTTGGCTCAAATGACGGGCGCTCGCTGACATTGCCAAAACGTCGGCGTTGCCGTGGTTGGCACTTGGGGACGTTCCTTTTGTGCCGGCACTTGGGGACACTCCTGGGAATCATTTCCTCGTTCGCCGATTTGTGTCTTGAAAAATGTATATAACGACTATAACGTAGTGTGAAACATATTGGAAACAATACCGAGGAGGCTGCGTTGAAGAAAAGCAATCTGGGCTATGTGCTGGTGCTGATCGCCGCGCTTATGTGGGGCAGCATCGGAATCTTTGTAAACGGCATCTCGGCCATGGGCGTTTCGTCCCAGAGCATGGCTGCCTTTCGCTTGTTGGTCGGAGCGCTTATCTTGGCGCCGGTCCTGATGTTTATGGGCTGCCGTCCGGGTGAGGGGTCTACCGTGGCTCAGGGCCCGCTGGCCCTGTTCAAGGCAAGCCCTAAAGAGCTTGTTCCCTGCGCGCTTGTCGGTATCGTCGGTTTGGCCGCCGCCAACACCTGCTATTACGAGTGCATGGGCGAGGTGGGCATGTCCACGGCCTCGGTGCTGCTCTACACCTCACCGGTGTTTGGCGTCATGCTCGGCCGCGTGCTTTATCGCGAGGACGTGACCCCCAACAAGCTCGTTGCCATTGTCTTTAACATCGTAGGCTGCGTGCTTGCAGTGACCAATGGCGACCTTTCCGGTTTTCATTTTTCGGTTTGGGGCGTCACGTCGGGCGTGATTGCAGGCCTTTGTGGTGCGTCGCTCGCGGTGTTTAGCCGAATAGCAACCAAGACGGTCCACCCGCTGGCTGTCACGTTTTGGGGCTTTGTATTTGGCGGTGCGGTTATGGCAGCTATCGCGGCTCCGTGGCCGGATGTCGCCGCGGCAATGTCGCCACAGCTGCTGCTGCTGTTCCTTGGCTTTGGACTCATCCCCACGGCCGTGGCTTATATCTTATATATGCAGGGTCTATCCATGGGGCTCGAGACGTCGAAAGTTCCCGTCGTAATGTCATTCGAGACGGTCGTCACCGTACTGGTGGGCATTGGTGTCTATGCCGAGCCCGCCGGCGCGATCAAAGTCCTGGGCATCGTGCTGGTGCTCGCGTCCATCCTGATTATGAACACCGACTTCTCCAAGCTGCGCAACAGTGTGTTTGTCGGTCATGTCATTGAGAGCATGACCTTTAAGCCCAATGCGTGGTGGACCGAAAAATCGCAGGACATGGATCTGTTTAAGGAGCGCACCGGCATCGCGCTGGAGCCCACCGTGCAGGAAAGCCCCTGGTACTTCGTGCGATAAGGGATTGGCGCGGCGTCTGATCGGGCACCGCCTGGCCAGCGCCGGCCTTCCCTGCGCCAACGTTACGAGTACGTTAAACCCGTCAACGGTCGTTTTTCACCCGCGAACGGTCTTTATACTAATTAGCAATATCCGCAACGTATAAGACGTTATAATGACCATAACGAAAAGGAGGAGGCAAGATGAATCAGATCATTCTCGCATCTCATGGCGGCCTGGCCGCAGGCGCCAAAGACACGCTCGAGATGGTTCTCGGCGACGTGTCGAACGTCCACGTCGTGTCGCTTGCTCGTGACGACAAGGAGCCCATCACCAATAAGGTGGACGCCATGATCGCCACGTTCAACGCGGACGACACCGTCTATGTGCTGACCGATATGCTCGGCAGCTCGGTCAACAACAACATGGTCGAGCTTTCCAAGAACGGCACGAAGTTCACGGTTGTCAGCGGTTTCAACATCCCGCTGGCGCTCACGCTTGCTATGAGCCCCGTCCCCGTCAAGGGTGCCGAGCTCGCAGCCCTCATCAACGAGGCCCGCACCGGTCTGACCAACCCCAACGCACCGGTCGAGGCCGCCGCGGCTCCTGCCAAGAAGGCCAAGGCATCCCGTCACAGCTCCGGTCCCGCCAAGATCGTCCTCGCACGTCTTGACTACCGCCTGCTGCACGGCCAGGTCGTCTTTACCTGGACCACCAAGGTTCAGGCCGAGCGCATCATCGTCGTCGACAACGCTGCCGCCAGCGATGACATCAAGAAGGGCGCTCTTAAGCTGGCCAAGCCCCAGGGCGTGCGCCTGAACGTCTTCACCGTCGAGCGTGCCCTCGCCAAGATGGACAAGCTCAACACCCTCGGCGAGCGCGTCATGTTCGTCTTCGGCAACACTGCCGAGATGCTGCAGTTCTGCCAGGGCTACAAGCTCGACGCCATCAACCTGGGCGCCACCGCCAACCACGACGGTGCCGATCAGGTTGGCGGCAAGGACAGCTCCGTCTTCCTCGACGCCACCCAGAAGGCCGACGTCAACCAGCTGCTCGACATGGGCATCAAGCTCTATGTCCAGCAGACCCCTACGTATCAGAGCGTCGACATCGACGCCAAGCTGTAATCAACCAGGCTTTTGCCTGACTGAAAGGAGAAGGGTATGAATACGTTCATCAGTGCGGTGCTCGTCGGCCTCGTCGGCGTGTTCTGCATGTGGGACTCCCGCCTGCTCGGTCGTCTTAACTTCGAGCAGCCCCTCGTTGGCGCTACGCTCGTCGGTCTGCTGCTGGGCGATGTGCCCACCGGCCTTGCCGTCGGTGCCGCCGTCGAGCTCGTGTCCATGGGCCTGGTGCAGGTCGGCGCTGCCGTTCCGCCCGATATGGTCCTGGGCGGCATCGTGGCCGCTGCCTTTGCGTGCCTGACCGATGCTTCCGCCGAGACCGCCATGACGATCGCCATCCCGGTCGCCGTCCTGGGTCAGCTCCTCGGCATCGTGTTCCGTTCCATCATCGCCGCCCTCACCCATGTGGCAGATAGCGCGATCGATAACGGAAAGTTCAAGACCGCCTACCGTATGCACATCTGCGCCGGCTCCGGTCTGTACGCCGTCATGTACTTCCTGCCGATCTTCCTCGCCGTCTTTGTTGGCACCGACCTGGTTCAGGCCATCGTCAACATGGTTCCCGAGTGGCTGTCCACTGGTCTTAACGTTTCGACCAAGATCATGACCGCCTACGGCTTGGCCCTGCTGCTCACCATGATGATCAAGAAGGGTATGACTCCGTTCCTGTTCATCGGTTTCCTGCTCGCCGCTTACCTCAACCTGTCCGTCATCGCGGTCGCTCTGATCGGTGTGTGCCTGGCTGTCGTCTTCATGGGCTTCAAGTTCAACGGTTCCCATGCAGCCGCCGGTGTCGATTCCGACTACGATCCGCTCGAAGACGACGAAGACTAAGGAGGAACACACTATGGCAACCGCAACCAAGGACGTGTCCCTGAACAAGAAGGTCAGCCAGTTCTTCTGGCGCTCCTGGGCCATCCAGGCCTCTTGGAACTACGAGCGTCAGATGAACATGGGCTTCCTCTACGGCATGGTTCCCACGCTCGATCGCCTCTATCCGGATGAGTCCGACCCCAAGCAGCTCGCTGCTAAGAAAGAGGCTTACCACCGTCACATGGCGTTCTACAACTGCACCCCGCAGACGAGCGCTTTCATCCTGGGCCTCTCCGCCTCCATGGAGGAGGAGTACGCCAAGGATCCCGAGAACTTCGATCCCGATTCGATCAACGCGGTCAAGACCTCCCTCATGGGTCCGCTTTCCGGCATCGGTGACTCCTTCTTCCAGGGCACCATCCGCGTTATCGCCTTTGGCCTGGGCGTTCAGCTGGCTCAGCAGGGCTCCATCATGGGCCCGATCCTGGCTATGCTCATCTCCATCGTCCCCTCTGTGCTGATCACTTGGTTCGCAGCCAAGATGGGTTATCAGGGCGGCCACGAGTACCTGAGCAAGCTTCAGGGCGGCGACCTCATGGAGAAGCTCATGTATGTCTGCGGCATCGTGGGTCTTATGTCCGTGGGCGGCATGATCGCCACGCTGATCGGCGCCACCACCCCGCTGCAGTTCGCTGAGGGCACCGTCGTGATCCAGGACATCCTGGACGGCATGATGCCCCAGATGATCTCCCTCGGCCTCACTGGCCTTATGTACTGGCTCATCAAGAAGAACGTCAACACCGGTTGGCTTCTCGTGATCGCCATCGTGGGCGGCATCGCCCTCTCCGCGGCCGGCATCCTGGCCTAGTCGCGACCAAGCGTCTAACCGCTTTCCCCCGGGGGCCTGCCTGGCATCCCATACCCCAGGCAGGCTTCCATCCCTATACGTGACAAAGGGCAGTCCCTTTGTCATATCCTCAACGGGCCGGCGACTCGGTCCAAACCACGGTAACCCTGCGAGCGCCCGGCAATGTGGCGCCGCAAAAATCGAAAGGAATGTGTCAGATGTACGAGATCGACCTTAACCTCCCTAAGCAGATCGTCGCTGACGTCCTGTCCAACCACGAGATCCACAGCGTCGCCTTCGTCGGCTGCGGCGCTTCCATGTCCGACCTTTACCCCGCCAAGTACTTCCTGGCCAACAACACGGACAAGCTGAACGTTCAGATCTTCACCGCTAACGAGTTCAACTACGACACGCCCTCCTGGGTCAACGAGCACACCTTCGTGATCACCTGCTCCCTCGGTGGCTCCACGCCCGAGACCGTCGAGGCCAACAAGACCGCCAAGAAGCACAACTGCCCGGTCGTCTCCCTCACCAACAAGGCTGGCTCCGCTCTGACCGTCGACGCCGACCACGTCATCGTTCACGGCTTCCACGCCAACTACGCTGCCAAGTGCGAGAAGCCCGGCTATGCTATCGCTCTTGCTGTCGAGATCCTTCAGCAGACCGAGGGCTATGACCACTACGAGGACATGATCACCGGCCTCACCAACATCTTCGATCTCTGCGAGAACGCCGCTCAGCACTGCAAGAAGCTCGCCAAGAAGTTCGCCGAGGACTTCAAGGACGACAAGATGATCTACTTCATGGCTTCCGGTGCCTCCGAGAAGATGGCTTATTCTCACGCCGCCTTCCTGTTCACCGAGATGCAGTGGATCGACGCCGCCGCCTACAACACCGGCGAGTACTTCCACGGCCCGTTCGAGGTTTCCACCGAGGGTAAGCCCTACGTCTTCTTCATGTCCGATGGCGCCACCCGTCCGATGGACGCCCGCGCCCTCACCTTCCTTGAGCGCATGGGCGCCAAGGTCGCTCTGATCGACTCCAAGGACTACGGCCTGGCTGACGCCGTGCCCGCGAGCGTCATCACCTACTTCAACCCGCTGCTGCACCTCGCCGTTATGCGTGAGTACGGCAACCAGATCGCCGAAGCCCGTCAGCACCCGCTGACCATGCGTCGCTACATGTGGAAGCTTTCCTACTAATCACAAATAAGTAGACCTTACGGGTTGATTGAGAGGGGATGGGGTTTGCGCCCCGTCCCCTTTTTTGCTCTGGGGAGGGCGTGTTCGTCGCCCCATAAAACCCCAGATAAAGCCTACCAAAATAAACCTGTCCCTTTTTGGCAGGTGGGAGGAGATGCGTATGATCAAGGCAGTGCTGTTTGATATGGACGGCGTGCTGGTCGATACCGAGTGGTTCTACAACCGTCGCCGCGTGGCGTTTATGGAAGAGAAGGGGTTCCACTTTGACGAGATTCCCGATCTTTCGGGGTCTAACGAGCCCGCCATTTGGGAGGCGCTGGTGCCCGACGATATTGAGCTGCGCGAGCGTCTGCGCGTGGAGTACAAGCAGGTCTACAGCCCGGACCATCCCGTTCCGTATGCCGAGCTGCTCAACGAGCAGACGGAGCCGGTGATACGTGAACTGCACGAGCGCGGCGTGAAGTGCGCCATCGCGAGCTCGTCCTATCGCGAGCTCATTGACGAGCTGGTGGAGATCGCCGGTATCGCCGACGTGCTGGACTACACCATCAGCGGTCACGAGTGCAGTGCGTTTAAGCCCGACCCCGAGATCTACCTGCGTGCTATGGAGGCGCTGGGGGTGGAGCCTGCCGAGTGCCTGGTTATCGAGGACTCGCCTTTGGGTATCGAGGCCGGCAAGCGCTCCGGCGCCCGCGTCCTGGC
>CAUBQN010000060.1 GCA_958438125.1 uncultured Collinsella sp. | reverse complement strand
GATTCGACGGGCATTGGCGTGCTCGTGGGCGCCGCGCACCACGCGGTCGACCACGGTAAGCGCTTTAGCTGCACTAATGTGCAGCCCCAGGTGATGCGCGTGGTTCAGCTGCTGGGCGTCGACCAGGAGATTTCGATCACGGCGGCATAATCTTTGCCCCCAAAAGGGCGTGCCGTTTGGCATATGTTTGTGATGCGCTCGGACGTTTTGGCGTCCGGGCGCTATACTTGACCGAATGAATAGACGAGTTCCGGCCGAATGGCGCGGTGCGGGCTCGACTCACATCGAGCCTTGGAGGTATGTGTGTTTGGTATTGGAGAGGGTGAGCTGGCAATCATCGTGGTCTTCGGCTTTTTGCTGTTTGGCCCGGATAAGCTCCCGCAGATGGGCCGCACGATCGGCCGTGCCATCCGTCAGTTCCGCGAGACGCAGGAAAAGATGACGGCCGTTGTTCAGTCCGAGATTATCGATCCGGTAAGTGAGGCCGCTTCGGCACCGGTCAAGCCCAAGAAGACTGCCGTCGATGACGATTCCGATGCGGACGAGGATGCCGCCGAGGCGGCAGCGCCCGCCAAGAAGGAGACCTTTGCCGAGCGTCGCGCCCGTCTTGCTGCCGAGAAGGCCGCGAGTGAGGCTGCCGCCGAGGGCGAGGGTGCTGCTGAGGAGGCCGAGGGTGCCGAGCCTGTCGTCGAGCCCGAGCCTGCTGCAGAGCCGGAGCCCGAGCCCGAGCCGGCAGAGCCCACGACGGCTGACCTCTACGCCCGTCGTCCCCGCAAGCGCAAGGCCGTCGTCGACCAGCTCGCCCGCGAGCTCGAGGCCGAGGACGACGCCGCTGCCGCCGACGCCTCGAAGGGAGGCGATGAGTAATGCCTATCGGACCTGCGCGCATGCCGCTCTTCGATCACCTGGGAGAGCTCCGTCGCCGCCTGACCATCGTGGTCGTGTCGGTGTTTGCCGCCGCCATCGTGCTGTATTTCGCCACGCCCGTGGTGCTCGACATCTTGGAAGACCCCATCCGCTCCTTTGTGCCGGACGGTAAGTTCTACATCACCACCACGCTCGGCGGCTTTGGCCTGCGCTTCTCGCTGGCCATCAAGATGGCCGTGGTCATGTGCACGCCCATGATCATCTGGCAGATTCTGGCATTTTTCCTGCCGGCACTTCGCCCCAACGAGCGCAAGTGGGTCGTGCCCACGGTGCTCGCCTCGACGGTGCTGTTCTTCCTGGGTGCCATCTTCTGCTACTTCATCATCATCCCGGCGGGCTTTGAGTGGCTCATCGGCGAGACCTCGGCCGTCGCTACGGCGTTGCCCGATCTGGAGAACTACGTCAACATGGAGCTGCTCTTTATGATCGGCTTTGGCGTGGCGTTTGAGCTGCCGCTCATCATCTTCTACCTGTCCGTCTTCCACATCGTGTCCTACGCGGCCTTCCGCGGCGCCTGGCGCTACGTGTACGTGGGCCTGCTTGTGGGCTCGGCTGTGATTACGCCCGACGGCTCGCCCGTTACGCTGGGCCTCATGTATGGTGCCCTGCTCTCGCTCTACGAGATTTCGCTCGCCATTGCCCGCGTGGTCATTACCGCGCGCGAGGGCAAGGAGGGCTTGTTTGTGAGCCGTCTGGACCTGTTCTCGGACGATGAGGACGACGAGGAGTAAATCGGTATGCACGAGGTTGGCATTGTCAACGGCATACTCGATACAGTGATTCGCGCGGCGCGTGGGGCGGGGGCCTCGCGCGCCGTTTTGGTAACGCTGCGTATCGGGGATATGACCGAAGTTGTGCGCGAGGCGCTCGACTTTGCGTGGGAGACATTTCGCGATGAGGACCCGCTCACGCGAGGCTGCGAGCTTGCCGTGGAGGAAGTCCATCCACAAAGCGAGTGTCTGGACTGCGGGGAGGTCTTTGAGCACGATCGCTTCCATTGCCGCTGTCCCCAATGTGGCGGCGCCAACGTGCGTCTGCTGCACGGCCGCGAGCTCGACATCGCAAGTATCGAAATCGAAACCCCCGACGATTAGCCCGCTAGCCATCTGGTGATGGGGTATAAAGGGGCCAAAGTAAGGAGTGCCGAGTATGGCTGAGAAAACGATTGATATCGCGTCGCCGATTCTGTCGCGCAACGAGCGCCTGGCAGATCAGCTGCGACAGCGATTTAAAGAGACAAACACCTATGTGATCAATGTGCTGTCGAGCCCCGGTTCGGGCAAGACCACCACGATCCTGGGCACCAACGAGCGCCTGCGCGACAAGGCTGGCCTGCGCTGTGCCGTCATCGAGGGCGATATTGCCTCGGATGTCGACGCCATCACCATGAAGGAAGCCGGCATGCCCGCCATCCAGATCAACACGGGTGGCCTGTGCCACCTCGAGGGCAACATGATCATGGAGGCCGTTGACGCGTTCGACCAGGCCGTCGGTCTGGAGAACATCGACGTCATCTTTATCGAAAATGTGGGCAACTTGGTCTGCCCGGTCGACTTTGACCTGGGTGAGAACCTGTCCATCATGATTCTCTCGGTGCCCGAGGGCGACGACAAGCCCATCAAGTACCCGGGCATTTTCCAGCACGCTGGCGCGCAGCTGCTCAATAAGGTCGACGTGGCCCCGGCTTTCGATTTTGACATGGATAGGTATACTAAGACACTCGATGACCTCAATCCGCAGGCGCCGCGGTTTGCCGTGAGCGCGCGCAAGGGCGAGGGCATGGATGCCTGGTGCGATTGGCTCATCGGGCAGATCGAGCAAGCAAGGGCGTAAATCGGCCGCCATACGGGCGGGCGTAGCCGCAGAGACACGAGATAGGAGCCTCTTTTGAAGCTCATCATCGCAGAGAAAAACGACGCCGCGCGTCAGATTGCCGAGCGTCTGTCCACGGGCAAACCCAAAAAGGACAAGGTGTACAACACCGCCATCTACCGTTTTGAGTGGAAGGGCGAGGAGTGCGTGACCATCGGCCTTGCCGGTCACATCCTTGCGCCCGATTTTTGCGACAGCGTGCTGTTCGATAAAAAGCTGGGCTGGTATTCGGTTACCGAGGACGGCGAGATACTGCCGGCCGACATGCCCGATGGCCTGGCACGCCCGCCCTACGACACCAAGCGCAAGCCGTTTCTTGCCGACGGCATCTCCATCAAGGGCTGGAAGCTCGAGAGTCTGCCGTATCTCACCTGGGCACCCGTCATTAAGCTGCCGGCCGAGAAGGAACTCATCCGCTCGCTTAAGAACCTCGCCAAAAAGTCCGACAGCGTCATCATCGCCACGGACTTCGATCGCGAGGGCGAGCTGATTGGTTCGGACGCCCTCAACAAGGTGCGCGAGGTGGCGCCCGACTTGCCGGTCGCCCGCGCCCAGTATTCTTCGTTTACCAAGGCCGAGATCACGCAGGCCTTCGATAACCTTGTCTCGCTCGACCAGAACCTGGCCGACGCCGGCGAGAGCCGTCAGCACATCGACCTCATTTGGGGTGCGGTGCTCACGCGCTACCTGACGCTCGCCAAGTTTGGCGGCTTTGGCAACGTGCGTTCCGCCGGCCGCGTGCAGACGCCGACGCTTGCCCTGGTGGTCGAGCGCGAACGCGAGCGCATGGCGTTTGTGCCCGAGGACTATTGGCAGATTCGCGGCATGGGTGCCGCGCAAGGCGCTGCCGAGGACGATCGCTTTAAGATCGCGCACAAGACGGCGCGCTTTACCGACAAGGATGCTGCTGAGACGGCGTACGGTCACGTTGACGGTGCCAAGACGGCAACCGTCGCCGCGGTGACCAAGCGCTCGCGCAAGCAGCAGCCGCCCACGCCGTTTGCGACTACCTCGCTGCAGGCTGCCGCCGCAGCCGAGGGCATCTCACCTGCGCGTACCATGCGCATCGCCGAGTCCCTCTACATGGCGGGCCTTATCAGCTACCCGCGTGTCGACAACACCGTGTATCCCGCGACGCTCGATCTGGGCGCCGTAGTGAGCGACCTGGCAAAGATCAACCCGGCGCTGGCGCCCGTGTGCAAAAAGGTACTCGCTGGCCCCATGAAGCCCACGCGCGGTAAAGTCGAGACCACCGACCACCCGCCTATCTACCCCACGGGCGAGGGCGATCCGTCCACACTCGACGGCGGTCAGCGCAAGCTCTACGACCTCATCGCCCGCCGCTTCCTGGCGACGCTCATGGGTCCCGCGACCATCGAGAACACCAAGCTCGAGCTCGACGTCAACGGCGAGCCGTTCGTGGCCTCGGGCGACGTGCTTGTGACCCCTGGCTTCCGCGAGGCCTATCCGTACGGCCTTAAGCGCGATGAGCAGATGCCGCCGCTGGAGCAGGGCGACACGGTCGACGTGTTCGACATTAAACTCGAGGCCAAGCAGACCGAGCCGCCCGCGCGCTACAGCCAGGGCAAGCTCGTGCAGGAGATGGAAAAGCGCGGCCTGGGCACCAAGTCCACGCGCGCGAGCATCATCGAGCGCCTGTACGCCGTGCGCTATCTCAAAAACGATCCCGTGGAGCCGAGTCAGCTGGGTATCGCCATTATCGATGCACTGTCGCAGTTTGCCCCGCGCATCACGAGCCCCGATATGACCAGCGAGCTCGATGGCGACATGACCCGTGTGGAGCGCGGCGAGGATACCGAAGAGCATGTCGTGACGCACTCGCGCGCGCTGCTGGCTGGCGTGCTCGACGAGCTGCTCAAGCACACGCAGGAGTTGGGCGACGCCATCAGCGACGCCGTCACGGCCGATGCGCGCGTGGGCGCTTGCCCCAAGTGCGGCAAGGACCTGGTTATGAAGACGAGTGCCAAGACCCGCGGCAGCTTCATTGGCTGCATGGGCTGGCCCGACTGCGACGTGACCTATCCGGTGCCGAGCGGCGTCAAGGTGAGCCCGCTCGAGGGCGAGGCGGCCGTGTGCCCCGAGTGCGGCGCGCCGCGCATTAAGTGCCAGCCGTTCCGCCAGAAGGCCTTCGAGATTTGCGTGAACCCCACGTGCCCCACCAACTACGAGCCTGACCTTAAGGTGGGCGAGTGCAAGGTGTGCGCCGAGGCCGGACGCCATGGCGACCTGATCGCGCACAAGAGTGAGAAGAGCGGCAAGCGCTTTATCCGCTGCACCAACTACGATGACTGCGGCGTGAGCTATCCTCTGCCGGCGCGCGGCAAGCTCGAGGCGACGGGTGAGACCTGCCCCGAGTGCGGCGCTCCCATCGTGGTGGTCAACACCGCGCGCGGCCCGTGGCGCATCTGCGTGAACATGGACTGCCCGACCAAGGAGAAGAAGCCCGCCCGCGGCCGCAAGACCACGACTAAGGCGAGCACGGCCAAGAAGACGACGGCGGCAAAGAAGACTGCTGCCAAGAAGACGACCGCCAAAAAGACGACGGCCAAAAAGACGACGGCCAAGAAGTCGACTACCAAAAAGACCGCTGCCGACAAGTAGCCGCACGGTCGAGACATCACCTAAAACAAAAACGAGCGAGGACCTCAAAATCCTCGCTCGTTTTTTTATCTGGCAGTTAGGGACGTTCCTTTTCTGCCGGCAGTTTAGGAACGTCCCTAACTGCCGGCTCGGGAACGACAAAGCGCTAGTTCACTTCGACGGGTTTGGCGCCGGGGTAGCGCTCCTCAAAGTCTAGGCGGTACTTATTGTCATTGGTGCCCGCCACGTTGTCGCGCGACAGCGGCGCCACGATCTCATTCTTGTGATCCGCAGGCTTGGTGTATTTCAGGCTGATCTCCCAGGCATCACAGATTGCGTCAATGCGGTGATCCAGGTCGTCATACAGGGCAACGATGTCTTTCCAGGAACTGTAGTTCTTAGAGCTCGTCGGGACGTCCAGGTCCTCGACGATGTCGTAATACTGCTCGATGGTGTCCTCTGTGCGCTCGGCGACGTCGGCGAGATTTTGACGGGTGGTGCGATCTTCTTCCAGATAGCTGCCGTTGAAGTTCTGCGCGCAGCCACGGACGTAGTTGTCGAGGTCTTCGAGCAAGTCGTAGTATTCGCTCAGTCGGCGGTAGAGGTTCTGCTCGGAGAGCGTTGCTTCGCCGCCATCCTCGTCGTCATCGTCATACAGGCTGTTGGGATCGCCGAGAGGCTTTAGGTCATCGTCGTCGACGTCATGGTGCAGCTTAGCTACCTCGGCAGTCGTCTGCGTGGCGGCGTTGTCGAAAGGCTTGATCACAAAGAAAACGACCAGGGCGATGATGATTGCCACCAGCACAACGATAACGGCGATAAGCGGCCCGGTGCCGCTCTTTTTGGGAGTGGGGGTCTGTGGCGAAGCGGGCGCGTATGCGGGAGCCGGCTGCTGTTGGGGCGAGTCGCTCGCGACGGGTATGCGCTGCGTGGTCTCGACGGCCGCGGGGCCTGCGGCGGGGTCGGGGCGATAGGCGAGGGGGTCGTCCGCCTTGACTTGCGGCGTATCAAGGGAGCCGGTCTGCTCAAAAGCGGGCTGGCTATCGCTCGCGGTTGTTTGCTCAACAGGTGCACCGCACGAGGTGCAGAACTTGGCATTATCTGCAAGAAGCTTGCCGCACGAGGTGCAATACCGAGACATTGCCACTCCTTTCGCCACATTTCAATGCAATACGACGATTATACCCAGCGTCCAAAATTCCCCTTCATAAGTTGCGGTGAAATAGGGACTGTTTGGCGGTCTCAGAGCTTCAATCAGTCCCTATTTCACCGCAACTTCGGGGATGCCTCGATGGCTAGGTTGGATTTGGGACGCGCCGAGCACTGGGGTATCATGGCTTGGTTGATATATCTGCATTTACGCGCCTTGTAGGAAGGGGCTGCGCCCATGGCTTTTGAGCCCGCTCAACATAGCTTCATTACGCTCGAGGGTGTCGATGGCGCCGGTAAATCTACGCAGGCGCGCCTGCTTGCCCGTGCGCTCGACCTTGCTGGCTACCAGGTTGTGAGCCTGCGCGAGCCGGGCGGCACTGCCATCAGCGAAAAGATCCGCGCCCTGCTGCTCGACCCCGCCAATACGGCGATGGGCGACACCTGCGAGTTGTTGCTCTACGAGGCGGCGCGCGCCCAGTTGGTGCACGAGGTCATAGCTCCCGCCCTCGCTGTCGGCAAGGTGGTCCTGTGCGACCGCTTCTACGATTCCACGACCTGCTACCAGGCGTTTGCCGACGGCCTCGACCGCCAGATGGTGCGCGATGCCAACAACCTGGCTGTCGCCGGTACGCATCCGGCGCTCACGCTCGTCTATCACATCACGCCCGAGCAGGCGGCACTGCGCATGGCAGCCCGCGGTGCGGCCGATCGCATGGAGGCCAAGGGCATGGCCTTCCAGGAGCGCGTCTACCAGGGATTTTGCGCTATCGCTGCCGAGGAACCCGCCCGCGTAAAGCTCATCGACGCCACTGCGTCGATCGCAGACGTCTTCGCGCAGACGGTCGAGCTGGTTCGCGCGTACGGTCTCGACATTCCCCAAGACGCCGTCGCCGCCGCGCTTGCCAAGGAGGCCGAGTAACATGGCCCCCGCTCAGGCAAGCCTGCTGGCCAAGCTCGACACCCAACAGCGCGTGCGCGACTTCTTGACCAACGCCATCGCAAACGGCCGCGCATCGCACGCCTACCTGTTTTTGGGCGCGCCCGGCGCCGGTAAGCTCGACGCCGCATGGGCGCTTGCCCAGGCATTCCTGTGCGAGCAGGGCGGCTGTGGCTCGTGCGACAGCTGCGTACGCGTCGCCCGCCATACGCATCCCGACGTGCACTATTACACGCCCGAAAGTGCTACGGGCTACCTCATCGCGCAGACCCGCGAGCTGCTCGACGACGTGCCCCTGGCCCCCATCCGCGCCAAGGCAAAGGTCTACATCATCGACCGTGCCGAGCAACTGCGCGCCAACACCGCCAACGCGCTGCTCAAAACGCTCGAGGAACCGCCCGAGGGCGTCATGTTCATCCTGTTGGGCACCTCGGCCGACGTGATGCTGCCCACCATCGTGAGCCGCTGCCAGTGCGTGCCGTTTCGGCTGGTGTCGCCTACTGTGGCCGCGCAGGCCGTGAGCCGCGCCACCGGTCAGGATCTCGCGCGCTGCCGCATGGCCGTCGCCGTGGCGGGAAGCCCCACGCGTGGTATCGAGTTCCTCAAGAGCGCCGAGCGCCAGGACGCCCGTCGCCAGATGGTCCGCGCCATCGACTCGCTCATCGCTGCCGACGAGGCCGATGTGCTCAGTCGCGCCAAGTCGCTCACCGTCGCCGTCAAGGCGCCGCTCGCCGAGGTCAAGTCCACGCAGGAAAAGGTGCTCGAGCAAAATGCCGACTACCTGTCGCGTGGAGCATTGAAGCAGCTTGAGGACCGCAACAAGCGCGAACTCAACGCGCGCGAGCGTTCGGGTATCATGGAAGCGCTGGCGAGCGCGCGGACGCTCATGCGCGACGTGCTGCTGACGCTTCAGGATGAGGCGGCAGACGTTGTGAACGAGGACGTGCGCGACACGATCGGGCGGCTTGCCGCGGCGACGAATGTTGCGGGTGCCACCCAGGCGCTCGAGGCGGTTGCCACCGCTGAGCGCAACATCGCCAGAAACGTTACTCCCCAGCTGGCCATCGAGGTCATGCTGTTCGATATCAGGAAGGCACTGAAATGCCGTTAGTCGTACC
>CAUBQN010000059.1 GCA_958438125.1 uncultured Collinsella sp. | reverse complement strand
ATGCTGCACGTGATCCCGACGCCGGGCGTGGCGCATCAGACCGTGGAGGGCTGCTTCGATTGCGGCATCATGATCAGTGCGAGCCACAACCCGTTTTGCGATAACGGCATTAAGCTCGTCAATAGCGACGGCTTTAAGATGGACGAGGACGTGCTGGAGCTCATCGAGGACTACATCGATGGCAAGAGCGAGGTGCCGCTGGCAACGGGCAACCACATTGGCGCCACGGTTGACTACATGCAGGGTCGCAACCGCTATATTGCCTCGCTCATCGCTAGCGCGAACTTTTCGCTGCAGGGCGTCAAGATCGGTCTCGACTGCGCCAACGGCTCGGCATCCTCGGTGGCCAAGCCGGTGTTCGACGCGCTGGGCGCCGATGTGCGCGTGATCAATGCCGCGCCCGATGGCTTTAACATCAACGTCGACTGCGGCTCTACGCATATGGAGCGCCTGCAGCGCCATGTGGTGGAGCAGGGCCTGGACGTGGGCTTTGCCTACGACGGCGATGCCGACCGCTGCCTGGCCGTGGACGAGCGCGGCCGCGTGGTCGACGGCGACCAGATCCTGTACGTGTGCGGCGTGTATCTAAACAAACACGGGCGCCTCTCGGGCGGTACCGTGGTGCCGACGATCGCCAGCAACTTTGGCCTGATCAAGTCGTTGGAGCTTGCCGGTCTGAGTGCCGTGACCAGCGGCGTGGGTGACCGTCATGTGTATGCCAAGATGCGTGAGGGCGGCTACGGCCTGGGCGGCGAGCAGACGGGCCATACGATCTTTGGCGATATCGAGCGCACGGGCGACGGCATTATGACCTCGCTGCGTGTGATGGAAGTGATTCGCGCCGAGCGCGAGACGCTCTCGCAGCTCACGGCTCCGTGCAAGCTGCTGCCGCAGGCGCAGGTTGCCGTGCGCGTGGCGGACAAGGACGCCGCGCTCGAGAACATGGGCGTGCAGAACGCAATCGCCGAGGCTGAGGCGTCGCTGGCGGGCGAGGGCCGCGTGCTGGTGCGCAAGAGCGGAACCGAGTCGGTGATTCGCGTTTTGGCCGAAGCCCCCGACCAGGCAGCTGCCGACGCTGCCATGAAGCGCATCGCCGCCGCGCTGGAGGCTTTATAGTTACGCGGTTTTACCAAACCGCGTAACGGCTCGACGCTGCAAACGGCCCCAAGCGGCAATCTGACGTTCAATTTCAAGGGCGCGACCAGAAGGTCAGCGCCCTTTCGTTTCACGTCATCTTGCTCGCTTGGGGTCGTTTTCGCTGACGTTACCAAGACATTGGCGTCAACATGGTTGGCGTTGGCGATGGCGTGCTGGCCAATCCTTACAGCTCGTAGAGCGTGGTGAACTTGTCCTGCAGGTAGCTGCAGTAGTAGCGGGCATCGAACGCCATGCCGCACGCGCCCTTGATGAGCTCCGGCGCGTCCTTGGCGCGACCCCACTGCCAAATGTGCTCGCCCAGCCAGGCGCGGACGGGCGCCAAATCGCCGCTCGCACAGGCGCCGTTGAGGTCGACGCCGTCGCGGCACATGGCCGGCACAAACATGGCGTCGTAGGCGCTACCCAGCGCATAGGTGGGGAAGTAGCCAAACGAGCCGCCGCTCCAGTGCGTATCCTGTAGGCAGCCGCGCGTGTCGTCGGGAACGGGAATGCCCAGGTACTCGTCCATAAAGCGATTCCAAAGCGCGGGGATGTCTTTGGCCGTGGCCTCGCCGGCAAACAGCATGCGCTCGATCTCGTAGCGCACCATAACGTGCAGCGGATAGGTGAGCTCGTCCGCCTCGGTGCGGATCAACGACGGCTGTGCGATGTTCACGGCGCGGTAGAGCGTGTCCTCGTCCACGCTGCCATAGACCTCGGGCGCGTGACGGCGCAGCACCTCGAGCAGCGGACCCATAAAGGCGCGGCTGCGACCCACGGTGTTCTCGAAAAAGCGGCTCTGGCTCTCGTGGATGCCCATGGAGGTGCCGCCCTCCAGGCAGGTGCGCGCATAGGCAGGATTGACGCCCAGCTCGTACATGGCGTGTCCCGCCTCGTGGATGATGCTGTAGACGTTGGAGATACAGTCGTCCTCGTAGATGTGCGTCGCGATGCGCGCGTCGCCCACGGCAAAGCCCTCGCTAAACGGGTGCTCGGTAAAGGCAAGCGTGGTGTCGTTCAGGTCCAGGCCGACGAGCTTCATAAGGTCGAAGCTCATGGCGCGCTGGGCGGCCTCGGGCACGCGGGCGTGCAAAAAGTCGGCAGCGGGCTGCTGGCCGCGCTCGCCGATGGCGTGCACGAGCGGCACGACCGTGGCCTTGACCTCATCGCAAAACGCATCGAAGCTCTTGGCGGAAAGGCCGCGCTCGTACTGGTCGAGCCAAACATCGTATGGGTCGCGCTTGGGGTCCATGAGCTCGGCCTGGTGCTTAAGTTGGCCGACGATTCTATCCACATAGGGCTCAAAGCTCGCCCAGTCATTGGCCGTCTTGGCCTTGTGCCACACGGCGTCGGCCTCGCAGGTGAGCCTGGTCCAGGCCTCGGCCTCCTCGGTGGGGATGACGCTTGCCTCGCGCTGGTCGCGGCCGAGCACGCGGATCTCGTCAAGCAGCTGCGGGTCGTCGATCTTGCCGCCGGCAACGGTCTCGCGTGCCAGCGAGTGCACAAGTTCGACAGACTTTTCGCTGGTCAGGAGCTTATGGTGCTCGCCGGCAAGGGTGCCCATGGCGTCGGCACGGGCGGCGGCACCGTTGGCGGGAGCAATGGTCGCGCCGTCAAACTCGGCAATCTTGAGCAGATACTCGCGGGTCCACAGCTTGCCCTCGAGCTTGCGGAATTTTTTAACGGCCTTATCGACCTTCATGCCTTTGGGCGTCTTGTCCGCTGCAGGCTTGGCCATCTTATCCTTGTTCTTTTCCATACCATATCCTTGATCTCGCGAGCCGTGCGCCACGGGTGGGCGCACGGCCAGTTTGCACAGCTACCCGCCTTGTACCCAGTGCGAACAAAACGGAACACGGCGATATGCTCGTAGAATGTGTTATCCTATAGCCCAATGCGTTGACGGAGAGGGTTTTGCCCGCCGCGTCGCCGGTAAGAGAGGGAAGGTCATGGGCTGCAAGTCTTCCTGCGGTGGCAAGGGCCAAGCGTTCACTCCCGAGCAGCGACCTCAACGGGCGCGCGGCCAGCGGCGGCGATGTCCCCAGTAGGGAAGCCGTGAGCCTCGCGACAAGGGGCAAAGAGTGGGCGCGGCGGGCCAGACATCCGTCGGGTCAAACAAGGTGGTACCGCGGAATTCAACCGTCCTTGGGCAATGCACATGCCCGAGGACGGTTTTTTGTTACCGAACCGGGCCGCGTTCTCGCAACGTCAGACGGCGGCAGCCGCCCCGGCAAGCGGGGAGCGCGAGAGACGAAAGGGAAGACATGAGTCTGATTGATGATCTGGTCAAACTCGAGGAAGAGGCCAAGGAGCTCGTCGCAGGCGCCGACGACGCCGCCAAGCTCGAGGCCGCGCGCGTTGAGCTGCTCGGCCGCAAGGGCCGCATCACTGGCCTGATGCGTATGATGGGCAAGCTCGCCCCCGAGGATCGTCCCATGATGGGCAAGCGCGCCAACGAGATGCGCCAGCTGATTGAGGGCATGCTCGACGAGCGCACCACCGAGATGAAGGCCGCCGCCCTCAAGCACACACTCGAGCACGAGGCCGTCGACATCACGCTGCCGGGCATCCGTCCGCAGATCGGCCACCAGCACCTGATCAAGCAGATCATCGAGGAGGCCGAGGACATTTTCTGCGGCATCGGCTACACCGTCGAGTCCGGCCCCATGGTCGATACTTCCTACTACAACTTCACCGCGCTCAACGCCCCCATGGATCACCCGAGCCGCTCGGCCCGCGACACCTTCTACGTGGTCGACAACAACCCCGGCAGCGTCGCGCACCCCGAGGCTCACGCCCACGGTGAGTCCGACGTGCTGCTGCGCACCCAGACTTCGGGCGTGCAGATCCACACTATGGAGTCGCAGAAGCCGCCCATCTACATGATCTGCCCGGGCACCGTCTACCGTCCCGACACGGCCGACGCCTGCCACCTGCCGCAGTTCAACCAGATCGAGGGCCTGGTCGTCGACGAGGGCATCACCTTTGGCGATCTTAAGGGCACGCTCGACTACTTTGTTAAGTGCATGTTTGGCGAGGATCGCAAGACGCGCTATCGCCCGCACTTCTTCCCCTTCACCGAGCCGAGCTGCGAGGTGGACGTGAGCTGCCACGTCTGCGGCGGCAAGGGCTGCAACTTCTGCAAGCACAGCGGCTGGATCGAGATCCTGGGCTGCGGCATGGTCGACCCCAACGTCCTGATCAACTGCGGCATCGACCCCGAGAAGTACACCGGCTTCGCCTTTGGCATTGGCGCCGAGCGCGTTGCGGCCCTGCGCTACGACCTGCCGGACCTGCGTACTCTCATGACAGGCGATATGCGCTTCCTGAACCAATTTTAGGCTTGCCCAGGCACCCCCATCTTGGCGTTCAAACCGTCGCTCGCGTACCTTTAGTACGCGTCGCTCCTCTTTCACGCCAACCTGGGGCACCTGGACAACCCTAAGGTGAACGTCTTCATTTGATATTCCTTCCTTTGCGGAGATTAAGAACTAGGAGAGCTACATGCGCGTTTCTTACGACTGGCTCAAGACCATGATCGATATTCCGGAGGATCCCAAGACCCTTTCGGACGAATATATCCGTACCGGCACCGAGGTCGAGGCGATCGACACCGTGGGCGAGTCCTTCGACCACGTGGTGACCGCTAAGGTGCTCACCAAGACCCCGCACCCCGATAGCGACCACATGTATGTGTGCTCGGTCGACGTGGGCGACAAGAATCTCGACGCCGACGGCAACCCCGCTCCGCTGCAGATCGTCTGCGGCGCGCAGAACTTCGAGGCCGGCGACCACATCGTCACGGCCATGATTGGCGCTGTGCTTCCCGGCGACGTCAAGATCAAGAAGAGCAAGCTTCGTGGCGTCGTGTCCATGGGCATGAACTGCTCTGCGCGCGAGCTCGGCCTGAGCGGCGACCACTCCGGCATCATGATCCTGCCCGAGGATACGCCCTGCGGCATGCCGTTTGCCGAGTACGTGGACTCGAGCGACACCGTGCTCGACTGCGAGATTACGCCCAACCGTCCCGACTGCCTGTCCATGATCGGCATGGCCCGCGAGACCGGTGCCATCTTCGACCGCGATTTCCACGTTGAGCTGCCCGCCATCAAGGCGGAGACCGGCCGCGCGACCGACGACGAGCTTTCCGTCGAGATCGCCGACGAGGGCCTGTGCGACCGCTACGTCGCCCGCATCGTGCGCAACGTGAAGGTCGGCCCCTCGCCCGACTGGATGGTCAAGCGCCTTAACGCCCTGGGTGTGCGCCCGCACAACAACATCGTCGACATCACCAACTACGTGATGATGCTCACCGGTCAGCCGCTGCACGCCTTTGACCTGGACACCTTTGCCGAGCGCGATGGCCATCGCCGCGTGGTGGTTCGTGCCGCCCAACAGGACGAGAAATTCACGACCCTCGACGGCGAGGAGCGCACGCTCGACGCCGGCATGGGCCTCATCACCGACGGCGAGCGTCCCGTGGCGCTGGCCGGCGTTATGGGCGGCATGGATTCCGAGATCGAGGACGACACCGTCGACGTGATGGTCGAGAGCGCCTGCTTCAACGCCGGCCGCACCTCGCACACCAGCCGCGACCTGTCGTTGATCTCCGATGCCTCCATTCGCTTTGAGCGCCAGGTCGACGAGACCGGCTGCGTGGACGTCGCCAATGTCACGTGTGCGCTCATCGAGGAGATCGCTGGCGGCGAGGTTGCTCCCGGCTACGTCGACGTTTTCCCCGCGCCCAAGACCATCGATAGCATCAAGCTGCGCTTGGCCCGCGTGCATGCCATCTGCGGCGCCGACATCGAGCCCGACTTTATCGAGCGCTCGCTCACCCGCCTGGGTTGCACCGTCGAGCGCGACGGCGAGGACTTTATGGTCACTCCGCCGAGCTTCCGCCCCGACCTGCCGCGCGAGATCGATCTGATCGAGGAGGTCCTGCGCCTATGGGGCATGGGCCGTGTGACGGCGACCATCCCGGCTGCCAAGAACCACATCGGCGGCTTGACCCGCGAGCAGAAACTCACCCGCAAGGTTGGCGAGATCCTGCGCGCCTGCGGCCTCAACGAGACCACGACCTTTGGCTTTGCCGCTCCGGGCGACCTAGAGAAGATCGGCATGTCCACCGAGGGCCGCGGCTGCCCCGTGGTGCTTATGAATCCGCTGGTGGCCGAGCAGACCGAGATGCGTCGCTCGCTGCTGCCGGGCCTGCTGCAATCCGTGGCCTATAACGAGGCCCACGGCACGCCCAACGTGCACCTGTACGAGGTCGGCAGCCTGTTCCACGGCCGCGAGAACGCCAGCCTGCCCAAGGAGACCAAGTCCGTGGCGGGCGTGCTCTCGGGCCAGTGGGGCGAGCAGTCCTGGAACATGAAGTACCGCAAGCTGCGTTTCTTCTTTGGCAAGGGCATCGTCGAGGAGTTGCTCGCCCAGCTGCGCATCGAGAAGGTTCGCTTCCGTCCCGTCGAGGGCGAGGGCTATGCCTTCTTGCAGCCGGGTCGCGCTGCCGAGGTTCTGTCGGGCGGTACCGTGCTGGGCTGGGTCGGCGAGATCCACCCCGAGGCGCGCGAAGCCATGGGCATCGACGAGGTCGTCGTTGCCTTCGAGCTCGATCTGGACAAGCTGATCAAGGGCGCCCGCAACCAGGAGAACTACCGCGAGTTCTCGCAGTATCCGGCTGTTGAGCACGACTTGGCTATCGTGGTCGATAACTCCGTGACCTGCGAGGATCTTGAGCGCCGCATTACCAGCGCCGGTGGCAAGCTGCTCGAGGGTGTGCGTCTGTTCGATGTCTACCGCGATCCCATCCGCATCGGAGCAGGCAAAAAGTCCATGGCCTTTGCGCTTACGTATCGCTCCGACGACCACACGCTCACCAGCGAAGAGGTCGAGAAGGCGCACCAGAAGATCGTCACCAAGGTGTGCAAGGGCGTAAACGGCGAGGTCCGCGGCTAGGTTCTACGCTGGGTATGGGCCGGCGGTGGCTGCCGCCGAGCTCTACGTGACTGCCATGCTCGGTATAAAGCACTGCTGAGCCTGCATATATGACACGCGCATTACATAACGGCGTGCTGCTTTGTCGGCAGCGCGCCGTTTTGCTATGATAGCCCGCGGCGTGTTACGAATCTGACAATACGTAACACTGGCAAGGTGATTTAAGCGGCGTTGCAATTCCGTGCGCCGACTACCGGGAGGCGTACATGCACATTCCAGATAATTATCTGTCCCCGCAGACCGATGCCGTCATGGCAGTGGCGATGGTGCCCGTTTGGGTTCACTGCATCAAGAAGGTGCGCGCCACGCTCGATCGCGAGCATATGGCTTTCCTGGGCATCTGCGCCGCATTCTCCTTCTTACTTATGATGTTCAACGTGCCGCTGCCCGGCGGTACCACTGGTCACGCCGTTGGCGGCGCGCTCATCGCGCTGCTGCTGGGCCCGGAGGCCGCGGCCATCGCGGTTTCGGTCGCGCTGGCGCTGCAGGCGCTGCTGTTTGGCGACGGCGGCGTTCTGTCCTTTGGCGCCAACTGCTTTAACATGGCCTTTGTGCTGCCGTTTGCCGCTGCTATCGTGTTCCGTGCGCTCAACAGCCGTCTGTACGACAAAAGCTGGGGCACCTCGGTTTCGGCCATCGTAAGCGGCTGGGTCGGCCTGTGCCTGGCGGCCCTGTGCGCAGCAATCGAGTTTGGTACTCAGCCGATGCTCTTTACCAACGCTTCGGGCGCGCCGCTGTATTGCCCCTTCCCGTTGTCTGTGGCTATTCCGGCCATGTTGATCCCGCATATGCTGGTTGCCGGCGTGGTCGAGGGCGTGGCGACGGCTGCGATCTACGGTTTCATTAAGAAGACGGCGCCGAGCATTATCGTCGGACCCGAGGCCGTCGATGGCCAGCTTGCTGCCGAGGGCGCTGCTGCCAAGAAGACCTCGCTGGTCCCCACGCTCATCTTGGTTGCCGTGCTTGTCGTGGCCACGCCGCTGGGCCTGCTGGCCACGGGTGACGCCTGGGGTGAGTGGGACGCTGAGGGCGCCGCGACCGCCGTTCAGGAGGCTGGTGACAACAGCCTGCAGGCTTCGGTCGGTCTCGATACCCCGACCTTTGCCGATGCGCTGCCCACGGGCGATTACCTGCAGGCCTATTCCGAGGAGCAGGGTCTTGGCTTTGCCGGTCAGGCTGCCATGTATATCCTTTCCGGTGTGATTGGCGTGGCGGTGCCCACCATCGCATTCCGTCTGATCTCGCTGACGGTTAAGGAAAGCGGTGCTCATGGCAATAGCCGAGCTGCCTAGTTGGCTTGCGGCCGAGGAGCGATATGAGCCCGTGGGGGCTCGGCATCGCGTAATGCAACAGAACGTCCTGCACCTGGCGAGCCTGCTTGAGCGGGTTCGCCTGGGCGGCGGCGCACACGAGGGCGGGTCGATGATCGACCGCGCCCTTTCTTCCGTTTCGGCGCCGGTGCGTTTGGTGGGGATGCTCGTCTGCGTTCTGTGCGTGTGTCTGACGCAGAGCCCGCTGTACCTCATGTTGATGGCGGCGATCGCGTTGGTGCTGGTCGCGGTGCGCCCCGTACGCGGGCTGGGCGCTACCTTTATGCCGGCGTTGGCTGCTGCGGGGTTTGCCGTGGTTCTGGCACTGCCTGCCCTGCT
>CAUBQN010000058.1 GCA_958438125.1 uncultured Collinsella sp. | reverse complement strand
GTCCGACTGGATCCTGCGCGGCCTGACCTTCCTGGTCGTCAGCTGCCCGTGCGCGTTGGTGATCAGCGTGCCGCTCAGTTTCTTTGGCGGCATCGGCGGCGCCTCCAAGCTGGGCGTTCTCATCAAGGGTTCTAACTACCTCGAGACGCTCGCCGACGTGGACACCGTCGTCTTTGACAAGACGGGCACCCTCACCAACGGCACATTCTCGGTGGTCGCGGTGCACCCCGAGGCTGGCTACACCGAGCAGTCGCTGCTTGAAGTCGCAGCCCTTGCGGAGTCGTTCTCCGATCACCCCATCGCGCAGTCCGTGCGTGTCGCCTACCAGGGCGAGGTCGACCCCAAGCGCGTAAGCAACTCCGCCAACGACGCGGGCCACGGCGTGACGGCAACCATCGACGGCAAGCACGTCGTCGTTGGCAACGCAAAGATGCTCGCCGCGGCCGGCGTTGAAGCACCGGACTGTGAGGTTGTCGGCACAATCCTCCACGTGCTCGTTGACGGCGTGTACGCCGGCCACATCGTGATTGCAGACACCGTTAAGGCCGATGCCGAGCAGACGATCCGCGACCTGCACGCCGCCGGCGTCAAGCGCACCGTCATGCTAACGGGCGACCGCGAGGAAGTGGCTGCTGCGGTGGCCAAGCGGCTGGGGCTCGACGAGTTCCACGCGCAGCTGCTGCCGGGCGACAAGGTCGAGCGTGTTGAAGCGCTGCTTGCAACCGAGAGTGGCAAGGGCAAGCTCGCCTTTGTGGGCGACGGCATCAATGATGCGCCCGTGCTTACGCGCGCCGATGTGGGCATTGCCATGGGCGCTATGGGTTCTGACGCTGCGATCGAGGCCGCCGATGTCGTGCTCATGGACGACAAGCCGTCCAACATTTCCCGCGCGATCCGCGTGGCACGCAAGACCATGGCGATTGTTTGGCAGAACATCATCTTTGCGCTGGGTATTAAGCTGCTGATTTTGGTGCTTGCGGCGCTCGGCATCGCCAACATGTGGCTTGCTGTGTTCGGCGACGTGGGCGTGGCGATCATCGCCATCCTGAACGCCATGCGCGCGATGGGTGTCAAAAACCTGTAGCGTTTGTGGTCTGTCCGGTCGGGGCCGGGCTTGGTTTTGAAAACGTCCTCGCGCATGAGGCCCGTCTTTCCTGCTCCTGCGGAGCAACGGAATGACGGGCCTCGCGCTGCGGAGTGTTTTCAAAACCAAGCCCGGCCCCGACCTGCGTTGACACAGCTGGCGGTTCTTGGGCATCGCTTGCTGGTGGGGTTCCTTGTCTGAGTTGGACTTAGTCGGTGGGACCACTCGTCTCGGTCGCTGTCCCGCGCCGTTCCGGCGCGGGAGGCGCGCCACTGCGGGAGTGCCAGTCGGTCATTGTTGGCGCCGAAGCACCATCCCGCCTCAGCATCGACCTTAGCTTCTCAAAGCTCTCCTCGCTCAGGCAGTGCTCCATGTGGCAGCCCTCTTGCGACGCGACCTCAGCCGAAACACCCGCATCCTCCAGCAGCCCCACGAAAAAGCAGTGACGCTCCCACATTTGGCGAGCGACCTCCAGACCACGCTCCGTCAGATGAACGTCGCGCTTGCCCATTTCGACATAACCGCTGTTCTCCAGCGTCGCCATGGCTTTAGAGACGCTCGCCTTGGTTACGCCGAGGTACTCCGCAACGTCGATCGAGCGCACGATGCCCTGACGTTCCGACAGAACGTAGATCGATTCGAGATAGTCTTCTCCGGATTCACGTAGGGCCATGGGCCGCCTTTCGCGATGATTGCTAGTTAGCCTTTGGATACTTTTCACAGCTTACTTTACCGCAAAAGTTGCCCATGTCTTACTACTTTGCCTAAAAGTTAGCCGTGTTTCACAAAACGTGCGGGACGAAAACAAAATGAGGACGCCCCGCAAGGAGTGTCCCCAGGTGCCGGCAGAAAAGGAACGTCCCCAAGTGCCGAGCCGCAGCTATAACAGGCCAAAGTGCTTCGCTGCGTTGTAGATGCCATCGTCGTCCACGGCTGTCGTCACATAGGTCGCTGCAGCTTTCACCGTGTCCTGCGCGTTGCCCATGGCCACACTTGTGCCCACAGCGGCAAACATCGACAGGTCGTTCTCGCCGTCGCCAAAGGCAATCGCCTCACTCGCATCGATGCCCAGGCGCTCCAGCGTCGCCGCCACGCCCAGGTCCTTGCCGCCGTTAGCGGGAATAATGTCGCAGAACAGGTCGCACCAGCGCGTGGTGAGCGAATGCGACACGGCGTCGGTCACGATATGTTCGTCGGCCGGGTCCACAAAGGCGCAAAACTGGTAGACCGGCGCGTCAAAGGCGTGCTCAAACGGCTCCTCGTGGTAGACGATTCCCGCGTTGCTGCCAGCCGTCACCACGCGCTCGGACAGGCGGTTCACAAACGAGTTCTCGCCCTGCATGCACAGCGAGTCGTAGCGCCCCTGCGCCACCTGGTCCACAATCACCGCGACGTCGTCCGGATCGATCGGGCAGCTGCGGTAAACCCCCTCGGCATCAAAGCAGTGCTGGCCCGAAAGCGTAATGTACGCATCCCAGCCCAGGTCGAACAGCCAGTCCGGCATCTGGTAGGTCGGACGGCCCGTGGCGATCACGCACGCAATCCCCTGCTCGTGAAAGCTGTCGAGCACCTGCTGCGCCGACGCCGGAATCCGGTGGGTCTTAAAGCTCAGCAGCGTGCCGTCGATATCGAAAAACGCGGCTTTGATCATCCTCGTCTACTCCTCGCCCTCGAGCTTTTCGCTCGCCTCGAGCCACGCCATCTCCAGCTCGTCCATGGCGGCGTGGGCCTCGTCGATCTTTGCCTGCTGCTCGCCGAGCGCCGTGTAGTTGGTGGGATCGACCTGGGCCATGGCGGCCTCGGCCTCCTCCACGCGAGCGCGCTGCGTTTCCATCTTGCGTTCGAGCGAGCTCACCTCGCGGCGGAGCTTCTGGCGCTCGGCATTGGAAAGGCCATTGGGCTGACCGCTCGACTTGGGCTTTTCGGCCGCAGCTGCCGCGGCACCGGTGTCGAACGTGCCGGTCTTGGCGCTCGGTGCGCCCACGGGCTCGCCCTCGGCGGTGGCGTTGCACAGGCGCAGGTACTGGTCGACGCCGCCGGGCATATGCGTCAGGTGGCCGTCGAGCAGCGCCCACTGCTGATCTGTCACGCGCTCCATGAGGAAACGGTCGTGCGTCACCAGAATCAGCGTGCCGGGCCAGCCGTCGAGCAGGTCCTCGACAATCGCCAGCATGTCGGTATCCAGGTCGTTGCCGGGCTCGTCCAGGATGAGCACGTTGGGCTCGTCCAGGATCGTCAGCAGCAGCGACAGGCGACGGCGCTGGCCGCCCGAAAGATCGCCGATGCGGCTCCAGAGCTGCTGCGTCGTAAAGCCCAGGCGCTCGCAAAGCTTCTCGGGCGAAGTCTCCTTGCCGTCGATGACGTAGTACTTCTTATAGTGGCTGAGCACCTCGCGGATCGTGTCGCCCATGTAGGGCTCGAGCTCCTCGAGCTGCTGCGACAACACACCAAAGCGCACCGTCTGGCCAATCTTTACACGGCCGCGCAGGGGCGCGATCTTGCCCTGAATCACGTCGAGCAGTGTCGACTTGCCGGCGCCGTTCTCGCCCAAAAGACCATAGCGGTCGCCCGCGCCGATGAGCCAGGTCACATCGGTGAGCACCTGCTTGGGCGCGCCGTCGGTATCGGCATAGCCGGCGTCCACGTCGACCACATCGATAACCTGCTTGCCCAGGCGACTCACGGCCAGGCGCTTGAGCTCCAGCTCGTCACGCACGGGCGGCACGTCGGCGATCAGCTCACGAGCGGCATCCACGCGAAACTTGGGCTTGGTGGAACGAGCCTGGGCACCGCGGCTCAGCCACGCGAGCTCCTTGCGCGCCATGTTGCGACGGCGCTCCTCGGTAACGGCGGCCATGCGGTCGCGCTCCACGCGCTGCAGGATGTATGCCGAATAGCCGCCCTCGAAGGGATCGACCTGGCCGTCGTGGACCTCCCACATGCTGGTGCAGACCTCGTCCAAGAACCAGCGGTCGTGCGTGACCACGAGCATGGCACCCTGGCCGCGCTGCCAGCGGGCCTTTAAGTGACGCGCGAGCCAGTTGATGGTGCGCATATCCAGGTGGTTGGTGGGCTCGTCGAGCATGAGCACGTCGTAATCGCCGATCAGCAAGCGCGCGAGGTCCACGCGACGGCGCTGACCGCCCGAAAGCTCGCCCACCGTGCCCTCCCAGGGCACATCGCTGATGAGGCCGGCGAGGATCTGGCGCGTGCGGGGGCTCGACGCCCACTCGTACTCGGGGGCGTCGCCCACAACGGCATGATGCACGGTGTCGGTATCGACCAGGTTATCCTTTTGGCCGAGCAATCCGATCGTCGTGTCGCGGCGGTGCGTCACGCGTCCGTCGTCGGGCTCCAGCGTGCCAGCGAGCACGCTCAGCAGCGTCGACTTGCCGTCGCCGTTTTTACCGACAATACCAATGCGGTCGCCCTCGCCCACGCCGAGCGTCACGCTATCGAAAATATGCTTGGTGGGAAACTCTAGGCTGACGGAATCGCATCCCAAAAGAATCGCCATATGCCCTGCTCCTTCGTAGAAATTCAACGTTGTCCATGATAGCAGCGAGCCCCACCCCAAACCACCACGAAGGCGCCTGTCCCCTTTGTGGTGGTCGTTTCGGTCGCAGAGCAAAAGGCGGGCCATCTCCCACAAGAGATGACCCGCTTCTCCAATCAGTCCCGCGGCAACCGTGGCCGCCGCGGGCCTCAAGCATGTCCCGGACTAGGAGAACATGCCGGTGAGGTAATCATTCAGCCGCTTATCCTTGGGCCGTTGGAAAATCTCGTCAGTCTCGTCGTACTCGACCATATCGCCCATGTAGAAGAACGCCGTGCGGTTGGACACGCGCGACGCCTGCTCCATGTTGTGCGTCACGATGACGACGGCGCGGTCGGCAACGATCGATGACATGAGGTCCTCGATCGCCAGCGTCGAGATGGGGTCGAGCGCCGAGCAGGGCTCGTCGAACAGAATCACGTCGGGGTTGAGCGCCAGCGTGCGCGCGATGCACAGACGCTGCTGCTGACCGCCCGAAAGCGCATTGGCGCTCTTATCGAGCTTGTCTTTGACCTCGTCCCACAGCGCCGCGCCGCGTAAGCTTTCCTCGACCATGCGGTCGAGCTCGTCACGGTCGGTGATGCCGTGGCGCTTGGGCGCAAACGTGATGTTGTCGCGAATGGACTTGCGGAACGGGTTGGGCTGCTGGAACACCATGCTAATGGAACGGCGCAGCTCGTAGGTGTTTTCGGTCTTGGTGTTCACGTTGCGCCCGCGATAGTTGATCTCGCCCTCCACGCGGCAGCCGCGAATCTCGCGATTCATGAGGTTGAGGCTACGCAAGAAGGTCGACTTACCGCAGCCCGAAGGCCCAATGAGCGCCGTGATCTCGCCCTTGTGGAAGTCGAGCGACGTATTGTGCAGTGCATGGTGGTCGCCATAGTACACGTTGACGTCCTTGGTAGAGAGCACAACCTCGTCGCTCACGGCCTTGCCGCTCACGCGCACGCGCTTCTCGCTCTCCCCCACGCTCGACAGGAAGTCCCGGGTGTCGGACGATGCCGCTTCGGTTGCGGGCGTTACATTCATCTCGCTCATTCGGCCGTCATCTTCCTTGCCAGTTGCTTGCCCACAATGCGGGCGATTACGTTAAACAGCAGCACGCAAATCATCAGCAGTGCCGCGGTACCCCAAACGATCTGCTGGGCCTCGGGGCTGCCCTCGCCATAGATCTTGTAGATATGCACGGCGAGCGACTCACCGGGGCGGAACACGTTCCAGGCGCAAGTAGGGCTCGACAGGTTAAGGCTCAAGAAGTTGAGGCGAACCGGCGAGCTCATGCCCGAGGTAAAGAGCAGCGCCGCGGCCTCGCCAAAGACGCGGCCGGCCGAAAGCACGATGCCGGTCACGATAGCGGGCATGGCCTCGGGGATCAGGATGTGCAGCGTGGCCTCCCAGCGGGTGAGGCCCATGGCCAGGCACGCATCGCGCTGGGCCTGCGGCACGTCCTCGAGCGCCTGCTGAATCACGCGCACCAGAATGGGGATATTGAACATGGTGAGCGCGACGGCGCCGGAGATGATGGAGTACTTCCAGCCCAGCTGCACCGAGAACACCAGAAAACCGAACATGCCGACAACGATGGAAGGCAGCGAGGACAGCGTCTCGATGGCGGTGGAGGCAATGTCGCGGACGGGTCCGTCGGGTGCGTACTCAACCAAAAAGACCGCGCCACCCAGGCTGATGGGCACCGAGATGATCAGGGTGATCAGCAGCAGGTAGAACGAGTCGAACAGCTGGTAGAGCACGCCGCCCTGCGTTCCGTTGGCGCGCGACGGCTCCGTGAGAAAGCCCGGCTGGAACAGCGTCGAGATGCCCTCGAACAGGATATAGGCCACCATGGAGACGACGATGAGCATGACGATGGCGACGATCGCCGTCAACACGCCCGTGGCGAAGCGGTCCTGCTTTTGGACACGCCCGAGCCTCGCCTCGTCGATGTGGATACGCGTGCTAGCCACGAGCCTTCGCCCCCTTGCGGCCGATAAGGTGGATGATCAGGATGAAGATGAGACTCATGCCCATCAGCAGCAGGCCGAGCGCCCACAGAACATCGTCTTGGGCCGAGCCCTCGGCATAGACTGCCATGGACGTGGTGAGCGTGGTGGTGATGGTGGACGCCGGCGACAGCAGCGACGTCGGCATGGCCTCGATGCCGCCGATGACCATGCGCACGGCGAGCGTCTCGCCAAAGGCGCGGGTCATGCCCAAGATAACCGCGGTCATGAGCGACGGTATGGCGGACTTGAGCACCACGTGCCAGATGGTCTGCCAGCGGGTGTAGCCCAGCGCGAGCGAGCCCTGGCGGTAGCCGTCGGGCACGGCGCGCAGGCCATCGACCGAAAGCGTGGTCATCGTCGGCAGAATCATGACCGCCAGCACGATGGCGCCGGGCAAGATGCCCAGGCCCGTGCTCACGTGGAAAACGCTCTTCATAAGACCGACGACCACGTGAAAACCGATCAGGCCAAAGACGACCGAGGGGATGCCGGTCAAAAGCTCAATGAGCGGCTGAAAGATCTTAGAGCCAAACTTAGGGCTAATCTCGACCGCAAAGATGGCAGAGCCGATGGCGATGGGCAGCGCGATGAGCGTGGAGAGCACCATGACCGCAAACGAGGTGACAATCAGGGGCAGGGCGCCGGTGTAGGGCAGGCCGCTTTCGGCTGTGTTGGCCAGGTCCCACTTGGTGCCGGTGAAGAACTCGACGACCGAAACGCCGTCCTTGAGAAAAGCCGAGAGGCCCTTTTGGGCGACCATAAAGATGAGCGCGGCAACGACAAGCGTCACGAGCGCAACGCACGCGCCCGTGACGCCCAGGCCCACGTTCTCAAGGTCGCGCTTTGGCAGCTGTTTTGCCATTGCAAACCTTTCCGGGGCGATTACTTATTTAGCGGAGACCTTGCCGCTGGCGTCCTTGACGACCTTCATGGCAGAGACGGGGATAAAGCCCTGCTCCTCGACGAGCTTGCCCTGGACGTCATCGGAAAGCATGAACTCCAGGAAGGCCTTGGTGGCCTCGTCGGCGTCCTTTGCACAGTACATGTGCTCGGTCGCCCAGATCTTGAAGGAGCCGTCGGTGACATTCTTGCTCTTGGGCTCGACGCCCTCGACCTTGATGGCGTTGAACTTGGAGTCATCGAAGTGCGAGAAGTCGAGGTAGGAGATGGCGTTATCGGTGCTGCCCATCTGAGTCTGGACGTCGCCGGACTTGTCGAGCTCGGCGTCGCCCTTAAAGTCGACGGCCTCGTCGCCAAAGACGGCGGCCTCGAAGGTGGCGCGGGTACCGGAGCCGGCCTTGCGGTTGAGGACGACGATGGTGGCGTCGTCGCCGCCGACCTCCTTCCAGTTGGTAATCTGACCGGAGAAGATACCCTTGAGCTGCTCGAGGGACAGGTCGTCGACCTTGACGTTCTTGGAGACGACGGGGCCCATGCCCACGACGGCGACCTCGTGGTCGACGAGGTTCTTGACTTGATCGGCCTCAAGCTTGGTCTCGGCGAAGACGTCGGAGTTGCCGATGGTGACGGTGCCGGCGGCGACAGCGGTCAGGCCCTTGCCCGAACCGTTACCCGAGCCGGAGACGGAGACATCGGGGTTGGCGTCCATGAACTTCTCGGCAGCGGCCTCGACGAGAGCCTGGAACGAAGAGGCACCGTCGTAGGTCACCTCGCCGGAGACGGACTCGGCAGCAGCGGCGCTACCCTTGTCGGCGGCATCGGATGCGCCGGAGCCGCCGCACCCAACGAGACCGAGACCGACGATGCTGGCAAGACCACCAGCGAGGCCGAGGAACTGACGACGAGAATAAGCCTGATCGAGCATGATCTTCCTTTCATACATGCGATTCGCGGGCACCCTGCCCGCTTTGCTGTTTGGAAAGATACGGCCTCGATCGGGCAGCACCAGCGCCAACTGCGGTTTCTTACGGGCTATTGATAGACCTTTACCGCAAGCTCTGCCCAGCCTTTACAAACGGATAACAATCCAGCGCCGAACATGGCGCACCTTTTACACCAGAGCAAAGTAGTCATTGGGGACGTTCTTGTTTGACTAGTCATTTTAGAACGTCCCCAATGACTACCCCAGCAACGCCGATGTTTTGGCGACGACAGACACTATGACCCAATCCGAGGGCACTAAAAAGACAGGAGCCCCCGCTCGT
>CAUBQN010000057.1 GCA_958438125.1 uncultured Collinsella sp. | reverse complement strand
AGCCCGTCGACGGCAAGCCCATGCCCGAGGTGGAGGAGTTCTACCCCATCCACCATGCAGCGCCCCGTTTCGACGAGCTCACCACCAAGACCGAGATCTTCGAGACCGGCATCAAGGCCGTCGACCTGCTCGAGCCCTACATCCGCGGCGGCAAGACAGGTCTGTTCGGCGGCGCCGGCGTCGGCAAGACCGTTCTGATCCAGGAGCTCATCAACAACCTTGCCCAGGAGCACGGCGGCACCTCGGTGTTCACCGGCGTCGGCGAGCGTACCCGCGAGGGCACCGACCTGTTCCTCGAGATGAGCGAGTCTGGCGTTATCGACAAGACCTGCTTGGTCTATGGTCAGATGAACGAGCCGCCCGGAGCGCGTCTGCGCATCGGTCTGGCCGGCCTTACCACCGCTGAGTACTTCCGCGATCGCGGCCAGGACGTTCTGCTGTTCATCGACAACATCTTCCGCTTCTCCCAGGCAGGTTCCGAGGTTTCCGCACTGCTGGGCCGTATGCCGTCCGCCGTTGGTTACCAGCCCACGCTGGCAACCGAGATGGGCGACCTCCAGGAGCGCATTACCTCGACCAAGACGGGCTCCATTACCTCCGTCCAGGCTGTCTACGTCCCCGCAGACGACCTGACCGACCCGGCGCCTGCCACGACGTTTACTCACCTCGATGCCACCACGGTTCTTTCGCGTAGCATTTCGTCGCTCGGCCTGTTCCCGGCTATCGACCCGCTCGCGTCTTCCTCCGACGCTCTCGATCCCTCGATCGTCGGCGAGGAGCACTACCGTGTCGCTGTCAAGGTCCAGGAGCTCCTGCAGGAGTACTCCGACCTTCAGGACATCATCGCAATTCTGGGTATGGACGAGCTGTCCGAGGAGCAGCGCCTTACGGTCAACCGTGCCCGTAAGATTCAGCAGTTCCTCTCGCAGTCCTTCCACGTCGCCGAGAAGTTCACCGGCAACCCCGGTGTCTACGTCCGCGTCGAGGATACCGTCCGCTCTTTTGCCGAGATTGTCGACGGCAAGGCCGATGACCTGCCCGAGCAGGCTTTCCGCTATGCTTCCACGATTGAGGACGTGCGCGAGCGCGCCCGCAAGATGGGGGAGAAGTAGGTTATGCGTATCCGCATCGTGTGCCCCGTGAGCTGCGCCTATGAGGGCGACGCTGCGTTTGTGTCGATTCCGTCCACGGATGGCGAGTTTGGCGTTCTGCCTGCTCACTCCAGCGAGATCTGCACGATCGACCGCGGTTACGTTCGCGTTTCCGATAAAGCCATGGGCACTGTCGACCACACGTTTGCCGTGGCCGGCGGCTATGCCCAGGTTGCGGACGATGTCGTGACCGTTCTCGCCGAGCGCGCTTGCGATTTGGCGACCGTCGATGCCGACAAGCTTAAAGCTGATATTCAAGGTTTTGAAGAGAAGCTGGGTAATTTGTCGGAGGATGATGCACGCCGCGCCTACCTCTATAATGAAATCGCATGGTGTAAGCTCAAGCTTGCCCAATAGTCAAACGATTTAGCGTTCGACCATTTGCGAACACATCATGCCCGGGATGGCCCAGCCATCCCGGGCATGCTTTTTGAAAGGGTAGACCTTGGATATTATCCGCGTTGAGGGTGGCCACGCCATCGGAGGCTCCGTGCCCGTTTCGGGCGCCAAGAACTCCGCACTCAAACTCATGGCGGCAACGCTTCTGGCGCCGGGCAAGACGACGCTGCAGAACGTGCCCGATATTTCCGATGTCCACGTGATGGGCAAGGTGCTCAAGGGCATGGGCGCTACGATCGATGTTCTCGACGAGCACACGCTCGAGATTGATACCTCTCAGGTCGATTCTTGGGAGGCCCCCTACGAGCTCGTTGCCAAGATGCGTGCTTCCACAGCCGTGATGGGACCCCTGCTGGGTCGCTTCCATCGCGCCAAGATCGCCATGCCGGGCGGCTGCAACCTGGGTGCTCGCAAGATCGATATGCACATTCTTGGACTTGAGGCCCTGGGCGTTGAGTTCGATACCGCCCACGGTTACATCAACGCTAATGCGCCCCAAGGTCTGCGCGGTACCACCGTCACGCTCGAGTTTGCCAGCGTCGGTGCGACCGAGAACCTCATCATGGCCTCTGTGCGCGCACAGGGTACCACGGTTATCGACAATGCCGCCCGCGAGCCCGAGATCGTCGATCTCGCCAACATGCTCAACGAGATGGGCGCTAAGATTGTCGGCGCCGGTACGCCTGTCGTGACCATCGAGGGCGTGGAAGAGCTGCATCCCGTTACCCATCGCGTAGTGGGCGACCGCATCGAGGCCGGCACCTTTATCGTCGCCGGTGCGCTGATGGCCGACGATCGCGGTGTCGACGTCACGGGTTTTTGCCCCATTCACTTGGGCATGGTGCTCAAGAAGATGGAGCTCATGGGTATCGACTGCGAGCGCGTCGAGGATGGCGTCCATGTAAACCGTGCCAAGCGTATCAAGCCGGTCGACATCCAGACGCTTCCGTTCCCCGGCTTCCCGACGGACATGCAGGCGCAGATTATGGTGCTCTCCGCCCTTGCCGATGGTAGCTCCGTTATCACCGAGAACATCTTCGAGAATCGCTTTATGTTTGCCTCTGAGCTGGTGCGCATGGGTGCCGACATTCGTATCGAGAGCCATCATGCCATGATTCATGGCGTCAAGGGCTTCTCGGGTGCACAGGTTACCTCGCCCGATCTGCGTGGCGGAGCGGCCCTCGTCGTAGCGGGCTTGATCGCCGACGGGACGACCGAGGTTTCGGCCATCCATCACATCAAGCGCGGCTACGAGCGGTTTGTCGAAAAGCTGCAGGCGCTTGGCGCGCATGTCGAGCATGCTACCGTCCCCGATCCCGTCATCTACTAATACAGGTTGCCTATGTTTAATAAAAAGCCCCTCGCGGATACCACCACCCGAAGACCCTCAACTGGTGCGCAGGCCAAGATCTACAGTCGCGATAACGTGGCTCGCTATTCCGAGCGCGCTCGTCAACGTCGTCGTAGCCACACGATTCGTCACGTCGCGCTCATTGTCGTGCTTGGCGTGCTGCTGAGTGCCACTACCGCTGCCGGCCTGTGGTTTGCCACCATTATGGGCAAGCTCGGCGATTCTAATGTCATTACTGACAATCTGCGTCGGGTTCTGGTTGACACCGATGAGGCAAAGGATCCGTTCTACGTGCTGCTTCTTGGCACCGACGGCCGTCCGGGCGAGGATACGTATCGTGCCGACTCGATTATCCTGGCACGCATCGACCCCACGCAAAAGCAGGCGACGCTCATTTCCGTTCCGCGCGACACCAAGGTCGAGTACAAGGGCGAGACCATGAAGATCAACGCCTGCCATACCGTTGGCGGCGCCGAGGCCATGGTCGAGGCGGTCAACGAGCTGTGCGGTGTTCAGATTTCCCACTATGCCGAGGTCAGCTTCGACGGTATGCAGGCGCTGATTGATTCGGTTGGCGGTATCGACATTAACGCAACCGATGATGTTGACGACCCCGAGCACCTGGATATTAAGATTACCGCTGGCCAGCAGCATATGGACGGTGCCACCGCCCTTACCTATGCCCGCTGCCGCTACACCTATGCCGACGGCGATTACACGCGCATGCGCCACCAGCGTCAGGTGCTTGGCGCCCTTGCCAACCAGATTCTCAATAACTTCGATGCCACGAAGATTTTTGGCCTGGTTAATTCGCTGTCCGATATGCTCGTAACCGATATGAGCGTTCAAGATATCGTGGCTACGGTCAACGCCATGCGCGGTATGGATGTCGACGGTATCTACTCGGCCAACCTGCCCTCGTACGCCGACGACAGCACCATGATCGACGGTGTGAGCTACGTCTTTGTCTACGAGGACGAGCTCAAGGAAATGATGGAGCGCGTCGACGCCGGCAAGGACCCCAAGGGTCCCAACACCATGGGCCTTTCCGACGGTTCCAGCTCTACGATCGGCGACCTGAACAACAACACGTCTGACGACTACGCAAACGGTACCGCAACCTCATCGGTCAGCTCTGACGATTCCGATGACTCAAGCGATTCGAGCGATTCGGACTACTACGAAGAGCCCACCGGCGACGGCAACGGCTACGAAGCTAACTACTAGAGTTACGGCGTTTTACCAAACGCCGTAACGACTCGACGCTGCGCGGGCCGCATTTGGACAATCTGACGTTCAACTTCAAGGGCGCGACCAGAAGGTCAGCGCCCTTTCGCTTCACGTCACCTTGTCTCAAATGCGACCCGCTCGCTGTCGTTGCCAAAACATCGGCGTTGCCGGAACACTTGGCACTTGGGGACGTTCCTTTTGTGCCGGCAGTTTGGGACACTCCTTGCGTTAATAGGCTGGCGCGCGTCAACCTGTTCTCATTGCAGCAAAAAAATTGCCCCGTTCTTGGTTGAGGACGGGGCAATTCGTCTTTTGGACTTGTGCAGCCAGGCTTATGCAAAGCGGGCGACGAGCTCCTGGAGCACGTCGGTCATCTTGACGAGCGAACTGACCGGGACGAACTCGTTGACGCCGTGGTAGCAATAGCCGCCGGTGGAAAGGTTGGGGCAGGGCAGACCGCGGAACGACAGCTGGGCGCCGTCGGTGCCGCCACGAATCGGCAGCACTTGGGGCTCAACGCCGCAGGCAAGGTAGGCTTCCTTGGCAACATCAATAAGCTCGGGATAGTCACGAACGATCTCAGCCATATTTCGATACTGCTGCTTAATCTCGACCGTCACGCGCTCCTCACCCAGACGCTGGTTGAGCATCGAGGCGGCGGCATCAATAAGGTCGAGTTTCTGCTGGAACTTGGCGGCGTCATGGTCGCGGACGATATAGCGCGCTGTGGCGTGATCGACGGTCGCAGATACACCCTCAAGGTGATAAAAGCCCTCGTAGCCTTCCGTATACTCCGGGCGCTGCGCGTAGGGGAGCAACGCGTTGAAGTCGCAGAACAGATTGCCTGCGTTGACCATACGGCCCTTAGCGTCGCCCGGGTGGATGGACTGGCCCTCAAAGCGGACGGTCGCCTCGGCGGCGTTAAAGCACTCCCACTCCAGCTCGCCGATGGGGCCGCCGTCGACCGTGTAGGCGTACTTGCAGCCAAAGGTAGCGATATCCAACAGCTCGGCTCCGTGGCCGATTTCCTCGTCAGGGCAGAAGCAAATGCCGAGTGCGGGATGGGGCAAAGAAGGGTCCTGAGCGATACGCGCGACAAGCGACATGATCTCGGCGACGCCTGCCTTGTCGTCCGCGCCCAGCAGCGTGGTGCCATCGCTGCAGACCAGGTCCTCACCCGCGAGGTCGTTCAGGGCGGGAAGCTTGGCGGTACTCATGGCAACGGGCTTACCGTCAACCGTGCCGCAGACCAGGTCGCCGCCTTCGTAGTGTACGATGTGCGGCTTCACGCCGGCGCCCGGTGCAACTTCGGTGGTATCGAGATGGGCGATCAGGCCCAGGGCGGGCTTGTCCTCAGCGCCCGCACTTGCGGGGATATGCGCGCAGACATAGGCGTGCTCGGTCACGTGGGCATCTTCCGCACCAAGCTCGCGCAGCTCTTCAACCAGCACGTTGGCAAGGTCAAACTGAACGGCGCTCGAGGGTACCTGGTCGCAGTTTGCATCCTCGGACTGCGTGTTGATCTGGACGTAGCGCAAAAAGCGTTCGAGGACATCGGGGCTCGTGGTGGTGTTTTCCATAAAGACCGCTCCAATCTTGGTCGTCGTGTGCAACAAGAACTCTAGCACGGTATGCCACGGCATACCACGACGCTTGGATGGGGTAGAATCAGCCATTGAATGCAGAAGGGACGGAAGATCATGGATACGACAAATAGCTCGCGCGAACTACATCTGACGGTGGCGAACGAAGACTACTTGGAGTGCATGGTTCGCATTGAAAGCGAAGAGGGGGAAACCAACGGCGTGCGATCGGTCGACATCGCGCAGCGCCTTGGCGTCTCCAAGGCATCGGTCAATAAAGCGGTTTCGGCGCTCAAGGCATCCGAGCTTGTCGAGCAATCGCACTACGGCAAGGTGATCCTGACCGATCGCGGCCGCGAGGTTGGCACGGCTATCTGGTACCGTCATCGCCTCATCCGCACGTTTTTGGTTCAGGAGCTCGGTGTCGAATTTGAGCGAGCCGATTCCGAGGCCTGCATGATGGAGCATGCGCTATCCGAGGACACGATGAGCCGCTGGCTCGCCTATCTCGAAAAGCAGGGAATCAGCGTCGAGGAATAGCGGGATATATATGGATACGAGTTATTACAACCGCTTTGGTGCCGAGGAACTTACGCGCCGCTTGTCGAGCGAGACCTTGTTGGCGCAGGGCCCCATGGGCAGTGTTCTGTTGAGTGAGTACGATGCCGCCGACATTCCACCGGCGTTTTGGAATCTGGCAGAGCCGCAGACCGTTTCTCGTATCCATCGCTTGTATGTCGCCGCCGGCGCGCAGGTGCTCATTACCAATACCTTTCAGGCATCGAGCTATGCCCTCAAGCACGACCAGATTGCGCCGTCCGTGGCGGAGGTCAATCGCGGGGCCGTCGACGATGCCCGCCAGGCGCACCCTCAGCTACTGCTGGGCTCGATGGGCCCGATCGGTATTGAGTGGTTTGCCGAGGACTCTGTCGAGTATCGTGAAATCCGCGGCATTGCGCGCGAACAGGCGCACGCCTTGCTCAATGCTGGTGTTGACGGTCTGCTGATCGAGACGGTGACGTCTATCCGTAATCTGCAGCCCATGCTTGCCGGCGCCCGAGATGCCGCCGACGGCATGCCTGTTCTGGTGAGTTTTGTCGTTGACGATAAAGGCGACCTGCTGGGCGATGGCCTCAACATCGAGGCAGCCGTTTTGTACGCCGAAAAACACGGCGCAAACTCGGTTGGTGTTAATTGCTGTTCGCTTGCGGCCGCGAATGCGGCGGTGCCCAGGATGGTTGCATCGGCGACTACTCCCGTTACGGTGCGTCCCAACGTAGGCGATCCGGTCCAGACTCAGGATGGCCCCGTATGGCACGAGAATCCCGAAGCTTTCGCGCGCGCATGCATCGAATGGAGACATGCCGGCGCCGCAATGGTGGGCAGTTGCTGTGGAACCACGGCAATCACTACGGCCGCGATGGCCGAGGCGCTCGATATATAAAGGGCAAAACCGCTCCATACGGGGCGGTTTTTTTATTGCTTGCATGTCCTCGGCAGCATTTGCCCAAATGGTGAATGCTGGTGCCGGCAGGTTGCCGAGTGCATGTTGCGGGTATACCCCATGCGTACCATGATCCAAACACTGTGAGGTGTCTGCGCGTGTGCGCGATAATTCATTTTGGAACTGACGGTTGGCGCGCTCGCGTCGATGAGGACTTCACTGCCGATAACGTTGCTCGTATCGCCGATGCCGTCGGCGAGTTGTGGCAAAAGACCAATCCGGGCAAAACAGTATATATAGGGTTCGACACCCGGCCCCTGGCGAGCGAGTTCGCTGAACTTGCGGCGGGCGTGCTAGCAGCGCACGGGCTGGACGCCGTGCTCGCTTCGCGACCTGTTCCGACCCCTGCCCTTACGTGGGCGGCGGCTTATGACGGTGAGGCGTGCGGCGCGCTCATGGTGACGGGGTCCCATCATCCGCAGGGTTATCTGTGCCTCAAGATTCGCATGGGTGACGGCTCAACCGCCAACCAGGATGTCATCGAAGAGCTCGAAGAGACCATGGCTCCCGAGCCAATGGGGATCGAGGGGCAATATCGCACCGCGGATATCATTCCTGACTATATGCAGGCGGTGGCATCATTTGTCGATGCCGAAGCCATCCGCGCCGCGCACCTGCGCGTGGTTGTCGATCCCATGGGCGGCGCAGCCCAGGGCTATCTAGCCGACTTGCTGCGCGAGCTTGGCGTTGAGGCGCACGAGATTCACGCCGGGCAGGCGTCTGACCAAGAAGATATCTGCCCCGACCCCGTTGAACCTTGGGTGGACGCTTGCGAGCGCACGGTTATCGAGGACGGAGCTTGCGCTGGCCTGGTGACCGACGGCGACGCCGACCGTATCGGCGCGGTTGACGAGCGCGGCAGATATATACATCCGCATCAGATCATGGCGCTCGTTTTGGGCGACTTGGTTCAATTTCGTAATTTGGAGGGGCGCGTCGTCGTCAATCTTTCATGCTCGACGCTCGTACGTCGCATTGCCGAGGCGCTTGGCTGCCGCGTGACCGTCAAACCAGTCGGTTTCAAATATATAGCGGCGGAGATGAAGAAGGGCGGCGTCCTCATAGGCGGCGAAGAAGCCGGTGGTATCGGCATCGCCGCGCATATGCCCGAGCGCGATGGAATCCTCGCCTGTCTGATTCTGTGTGAGCTTATGGCAAAGACGGACGCGCCTTTGGGCGTTCTGGTCGACCAACTCGAGGACAGTTTTGGTAAGACGAGTTACGGTCGACGCGATTTGCGCCTTGAGGCCGAAGATGCCGAAACGTTACGAACCCTGCTGCCGGGCGTAAACCCCAAGTCGATTTGTGGCAAGGTGCCGCAAAACGTTAGTCATATGGACGGCTTGCGTCTGTCATTCGAGGATGACACGTGGCTGCTGGTCCGTCCTAGCGGGACCGAACCAGTGGTGCGCGTCTACGCCGAGGGGTTCTCGGTGGAAGAACGTGATGAGTTGCTCGATGCTGGCTGTGCTTTAGCTAGGGGGACGTATCCGCTTTAACCATGAGACTGCCTTATATAAAGAGATGCTCGGCGAGCGGTAGTTAACGGCTGGCAAACGTTAGTCGGATCACAAGATGTGTAGGAAATGTGTACGCCCAGATTCCCGCCCGCGGGGCCCCTCCGGTCTGGCAATATATCTCCTTGCCGCGC
>CAUBQN010000056.1 GCA_958438125.1 uncultured Collinsella sp. | reverse complement strand
CGCAGCGCTCGCAGAAGAGCTCGGGGCGGTGGACGGCTTCGTTGATGGGCTTGCCGAGCCCCGAGGCGCCGACGATCCAGATGACGTTGGCAGTGCCGGCAGGAATAACCGGCTCCCAGGCGGCGTGGGCCTTGAGTGGGAGTCGCTTGCTGCCATCTGCCTCGGCCAACACATAGTCAAAGCGCTGCGCCAGCTCGTTGAGCGGCTCAGCGGGGGCGGAGAGCTTGCCTGTCTCCGGGTCCAAAACACCCGCCTGGCAGACACTTCCGCGGTTCATGCCCGCGCATGCCTCGCAGGTGCAGCCGGGAACATGCAGGGCCCCCGGCTTCCAAGGCGCGGAGTCCAGGCGACGGCTCGACCCGTCCCATGGCACGCCGGCGACGGGAAACATGTGCGTGGTGGTACAGAGGAGCACCCTGTCGCCGGTGCGCATGAGCTCAAGACCCAGCGTTTTCAGCAATGTCGACTTGCCGCCACTGCCGATAATTGCGGTAATGCCCGGCTCGATCTTGAGCGCGGAGGCAAGGTTTCCGCTCGTCGTTTCCATCTGTTCACCGCCGTATAATACTGTGATAATAAATAATCATCAGAGTAGCGGTCGAACCGCTTTTGCTCTGCTCAAACCGTAGCACAGGGAGGTGTCCCGGAAATGCTCGTTTATGTTCGCGGCGCCGGTGATATCGCCACGGGTGTCGCTGCCCGTTTGATGCGCGCCGGCGTGTCGGTCGTTATGGCCGATATCGCGGTTCCCACGTGCATCCGCCGCACAATCAGTTTTTGCGAGGCTATTCGCCTGGGCGAGGTCCAGGTCGAGGGCATTCGCGCTCGCTTGGCGCAGACGCCGGCAGAGGCGCTCGAGATTACCCAAGCGGGGGATGTTGCCGTCGTGGTGGACCCTCAGGCCAAGATGCTCGATGAGCTTAAACCCGCGGCTGTGGTCGACGCGATTTTGGCCAAGCGCAACCTGGGCACCACGCGCGACATGGCGCCTACCGTCATCGCCGTGGGGCCGGGCTTTACCGCGCCGGTCGATTGCGACGCCGTGGTCGAGACCATGCGCGGGCATTTCCTGGGCCGTGTCATTACCCAAGGTTCACCCCAGCCCAACACGGGCGTGCCGGGCATTATCGCTGGCTATGGCAAAGAGCGTGTTATCCACAGCCCCGCCGCCGGCGTGTTTCGGTCCGACCGCGCAATCGGCGACATCGTGCACGCCGGAGACGTGATTGGCTACGCGGGCGATACGCCCATGCGCACGCAGATCGATGGCTGTCTGCGCGGGCTTTTGGCGAACGGCGTGCAGGTGACTGAGGGCTTTAAATGCGCCGATGTCGATCCGCGCGGCGATGCCAGCTATATCAACTACATTTCGGACAAGGCGACGTCGGTCGGCGGCGGCGTGCTCGAGGCACTCGCTATGCTCACCGATATCTTTAGAGGATAGAAGGCGGCAATGGAAAAGCTCGATGTTGTGAATGCGGCGCTTGTCGCCCTGCGTGCTGGCGAGACGTGCGAGCTCGTGGTCGTGGCCGGCACGGCGGGGTCGTCACCGCGCGGTGTGGGCGCATGGATGGCCGTCTTTGCCGATGGCAGCCAGGCGGGCACTATCGGCGGCGGCAAGATTGAGCTCTTTGCGCTGGATGAGGCGCGAGAGCTGCTGGCCGCGGGGCAGTCGCGTCTGGTCCGCTACACCATGGGCGGCGAGAACTCCGATACCGGCATGATCTGCGGCGGAGCCATCTGCCTGTGCTATCTGCATCTGGATGCGACCCAGGCACCGTTGTTTCAGGAAATTGCCGACGTCTTGGTCTATCGGCGCATCGGCGACTTCGTCATCGACTTTGAGCCGTTTATCGCGAGCGCGCTCGAGGGCGATGTGGCCGAGTACCATGGCGAGGCATCGCGCCATACCATTGCCGGCTGCCCCGGGCTTTCGCTGGTGGAGGAGGGGAGTAAGGTCACCTACACCAACGCGGCATCTGAGATTCCCGCGGCGCACATCGAGACGCTCTGCCCCGAGGGCCTGACCTACATCTTTGGCTGCGGCCACGTGGGCGCCGCGACGGCGCGGGTGCTCACGGCGGCGGGCTTTGCCGTCGTGACGTGCGACGACCGTCCCGGCACGCTGACCCCCGATTGGGTGCCCGGTGTCTACGACCGTCGTCTGGTCGACTACAAGAACCTGAGCAAGCAGTGCCCCATCGGCCCGCGCGACTTGGTGGTCGTGGCCACAGCAGGCCACAAGTCCGATATCGACGTGGTGATTCAGGCCATGCGTGCCAAGCCTGCCTACCTGGGCTGTCTGGGTTCGCGTCGCAAGACGGCCTTTGTGCGTGCCCGCCTGGAGCAGGAAGGCTTTACACAGGACCAGATCGACGAGCTGCACCTTCCGATCGGCGTTGCCATCGAGGCCGAGGACCCCGAGGAGATCGCCATCTCCATCGCCGCCGAGATGATCCACCTGCGCCGCACCAAACTCGTCCCCCGCAAGCGCTAATCGCATCCCCACCAATAAGTTGCGGTGAAATACGGACTGTTTAAGCCTGTTAGGCCGCCAAACAGTCCCTATTTCACCGCAACTGCTTCTTGGGACCCATTTGTGCGGGGGAGTTGTGGAGTTGTGCAGGCAGACGAGGTTTTTCTGGAAATACGCTCACGATGCGCGTATAGTACCGATTGTTTTGTCGGCTCCTGCTGCGTCGAGTCCAAACCGCAAAATGCCATGAGCGGCGCGGATGCAGCCAGGAGGCACGAGGACAACCCATCGTGGCCACGCCCCGTGCTTAAAACCCCAAGAAGGAGTGAACAATGGCAGAAGAGAAGTATGTGCCGCGTCTGAAGACCAAGTACAACAACGAGGTCAAGCAGCAGCTTCAGGACAAGTTCCAGTACGAGAACGTCATGATGATCCCCAAGTTTGAGAAGATCGTCGTGAACATGGGTGTCGGCGAGGCCGCTACCGATTCCAAGGCCATCGACGGTGCCGTGCGCGACCTGCGCGCCATCACCGGACAGCAGCCGATGATCACCCGTGCCCGTAAGTCCATCGCTACCTTCCGCCTGCGCGCTGGTATGCCGATCGGCTGCAAGGTTACCCTGCGTGGCGACCGTATGTGGGAGTTCTTCGATCGTCTGACCTCCGTCGCGATCCCCCGTATCCGCGACTTCCGCGGCATCTCCGCCAAGAGCTTCGACGGGCGTGGTAACTTCTCCATGGGCGTCACCGAGCAGCTCATCTTCCCCGAGATCGACTTCGACTCCGTCGATCACCAGCGTGGTATGGACATCACTTTCGTGACCACCGCCAACACCGATGAGGAGGCCAAGGCCCTTCTGGACGCCTTCGGTTTCCCGTTCAAGAAATAGGTTCACCTGCCCTAAAAGCGCCGTTCCCACAAGGGGGCGGCGTTTGGGGCGAACAATACTCTATGTGAGGAGGATATAAGTGGCTAAGACATCGATGATCGTCAAGTGCAATCGCAAGCAGAAGTTCTCTACTCGTGAGTACACGCGCTGCCAGCGCTGCGGCCGTCCGCACTCTGTGTACCGCAAGTTCGGCCTGTGCCGCGTCTGCTTCCGTGAGCTTGCACTCAAGGGCGAGCTTCCCGGCGTTAAGAAGGCCAGCTGGTAAGTCACTACCAGCGTTTCAAGCATCCGTTTGGAACAGGGAAAACGCGCTAGTTAGGCTTTGCCGTTAAGGGCGGCGAAGAACCAAGAGCACGTGTTCATCAAGAACGAAGGAGAATCTGTATGAACCTTACAGACCCGATCGCAGATATGCTTACGCGCATCCGTAACGCTAACTCTGTGAACAAGGCCACGGTCTCCATGCCGAGCAGCAAGAAGCTCGTCGAGATCGCTCGTGTTCTGCACGAGGAGGGCTACATCGAGGGCTACGATGTCGAGGACACCGTTCCCCAGAAGACTCTGCACATCACGCTTAAGTATGGTCCCAAGAAGGCTAAGGTCATCAACGGCATCCGCCGCATTTCCAAGCCGGGCCTGCGTAAGTACACCGGCGTTGCCGATATGCCCCGCGTCCGCGGTGGCCTTGGTACCGCCATTATTTCCACCAGCCATGGCGTCATGACCGACCGCGATGCTCGCAAGCACAACGTCGGCGGCGAGATCATCGCTTACGTCTGGTAATTCGCTCGGTAGGTAGAAGGAAAGGAGATCACCGTGTCTCGTATCGGTAATAAGCCTGTCCAGATTCCCGCCGGAGTCGAAGTGGCAGTCAACGGCAACAACGTTGTCGTCAAGGGCCCCAAGGGCCAGCTCGAGCTCGATGTCTTTGAGAAGCTCGCTATCAACGTCGAGGACAACGTCCTCACCGTTTCCCGTCCCGACGACGAGCGTGAGACCCGTGCCCGCCACGGTCTCACCCGCGCCCTCATCCACAACATGGTTGTTGGCGTTTCCGAGGGCTTCGAGAAGAAGCTCGAGCTCGCCGGCGTCGGTTACCGCGTGCAGCAGAAGGGCAAGAACCTCGAGTTCTCCCTGGGCTTCTCGCACCCCGTGATCGTCGAGGCTCCCGAGGGCATCACCTTCGAGGTTCCCGACAACACCCACGTGAACGTCAAGGGTATCAACAAGCAGCAGGTCGGTCAGATCGCCGCTGAGATCCGCGGCCATCGTCCTCCCGAGCCTTACAAGGGCAAGGGTATCCACTACGTTGGCGAGCACATCCGCCGCAAGCTGGGTAAGGCCGCCAAGTAGTCGTAACCGACTCACTCGCATAAGACCAGCACCCCGTCAGGTGCTGGCAAGATCAACCTTTTTAGGAGTTTACGTATGAACAAGCATAAGGCGAAGCTGGAAGGCCTCAAGCGTCGTCAGCGTCGTGTTCGCGGCAAGGTCTCGGGTACCTCCGAGCGTCCGCGTCTTCGCGTGACCCGTACTAACGCCAACATCTATGCCCAGATCATCGACGACAGCAAGGGCTCCAGCCTGACGCTCGTCTCTGCCTCGACCCTCGAGGCCGAGTTCAAGGGCACCCACACCTCGAACAAGGAGGCTGCGGAGAAGGTCGGTCAGCTCGTTGGCAAGCGCGCCATCGAGGCCGGCATCACCAAGGTCGCCTTCGATCGCGGTGGCCGTATCTACCATGGCCGCGTCAAGGCCCTCGCCGACGGTGCTCGTGCCGCCGGTCTCGAGTTCTAGGAGGTATGTAGCACATGGCTCGTAATCAGAAGCAGCAGCGCGAGGCCTCCGAGTTCGAGGAGCGCGTCGTTTACATCAACCGCGTGTCGAAGACCGTCAAGGGTGGTCGTCGCATGAGCCTCGTCGCTCTCGTCGTCGTTGGCGACGGCAAGGGCAACGTCGGCGTTGGCATGGGCAAGTCCGCTGAGGTGCCCATGGCCATCTCCAAGGCATCTCTCGATGCCAAGAAGAACATGTTCCACGTGCCGGTGACCGAGCAGGGCACCATCCCGCACGAGGTTCTCGGCCACTTTGGTGCCGGCCGCATCATCATCAAGCCCGCTGTCGAGGGTACCGGCGTTATCGCCGGCGGCGCTGTGCGTCCCCTCTTCGAGCTTGCTGGCATCAAGAACGTCCTGTCCAAGTCCCTCGGTACCGACAACGGCCTCAACATCATCAAGGCTGCCGTCGAGGGCCTCAAGGAGCTCTCCAGCCCTGAGGACGTCGCGGCTCGCCGTGGCCTGACGGTCTCCGAGATGTTCGTCGGTAAGGAGAACTAAGCATGGCTGACACCATCAAGATCAAGCAGGTCCGCAGCACCAACGGTTGCAAGCAGGACCAGGTCCGTACTGTCCGTGCCCTCGGTCTCCACAGGATCCGCGAGGTTCGCGAGATTGCTGACAACGAGTCCGTCCGCGGCATGATCTTCAAGGTCAAGCACCTTGTCGAGATTGTAGAGGAGTAGCAAATGCAGCTTCACGATCTTACTCCCGCGCCCGGTTCCACCAAGAACCGCAAGCGCGTCGGCCGTGGCAATTCTTCGGGTCACGGCACCACTTCTGGCCGCGGTCAGAAGGGCCAGGGTTCCCGCTCTGGCGGCACCAAGGGTGCCGGCTTCGAGGGTGGCCAGACTCCGCTGGCCATGCGCCTGCCCAAGCTTCCGGGCTTCCGCAACCCCCGTCGTATCGAGTACACCGCTGTTAACGTTGAGCGTCTCGAGCGCAAGTTCGAGGACGGCGCTGTGATCGACGGTGCCGCTCTTAAGGCCGCTCGCATCACCAAGAGCGAGTTCGAGCCCGTCAAGGTGCTCGGCAATGGTGAGCTCACCAAGAAGTTCACGGTCAAGGTCGACAAGGTCAGCGCTTCTGCGCAGGCCAAGATCGAGGCCGCCGGCGGAAAGGTCGAGCTGCCGTGCTAAATGGTCTTAAGAATGCTTTCCGCATCAAAGAATTGCGCGAAAAGATTCTTTTTACCATAGCTATGCTCGTCGTGTACCGCATTGGTGCGCACGTTCCTGTGCCCGGCATTCCCTTCCAGGGGATGCTGGGCCTTTTCTCGACCGATAACAATTCGGTCGCCGCAGGTGCTATGGCCCTCCTGAATCTTTTCTCTGGCGGCGCGTTGAGCTATGTGTCGGTGTTTTCGCTGGGCATCATGCCTTACATCACCAGCTCGATCATCCTCCAGATGCTCCAGGCCGTCGTGCCTTCCCTGCATGAGCTTGCCCGCGAGGGCGAGGTCGGTCAGACCAAGATTACGCAGTATTCGCGTTACCTCACCCTGGCTCTGGCAATCCTCAACTCCGTGGGTTACCTCTTCCTCTTTAAGAGCTTCGGCATCAGCTTCAATGGCGCCGGCGCTCCCGAGATCATCTTCGACCTCATGATCGTCGGTACGCTCACCGCGGGCGCCATGCTGATCATGTGGATTGGTGAGCTCATCACCCAGCGCGGTATCGGCAATGGCATGTCGCTGATCATCTTCGCGAACATCATGGCCGGTCTGCCGCAGGCTATCTTCTCCAGCACCGAGGGCAATGCCGGTGGCATCATCACCATGGTGATCATCTGCGCCATCATCCTGCTGGTTATCCCGCTGATTGTTTTCCTTGAGCGCGGCCAGCGCCGCATCCCGGTCTCCTACGCTAAGCGCGTCGTGGGCCGTCGCATGATGGGTGGCCAGACCACCTACCTGCCCATCAAGGTCAACACCGCGGGTGTCGTGCCGATCATCTTCGCTTCGGCGCTGCTGTACTTCCCGGCTCAGATTGCCGTGTTCTTCCCCGGCATCGGCTGGATTCAGGCAGTTGCCTCCGCGCTTTCGACCGGTTGGCTCAACTGGGTGCTTAACGTTGTCCTCATTGTGTTCTTCGCGTACTTCTACACCTCCATGGTGTTCAACCCCGATGACACGGCCGATAACCTTAAGAAGCAGGGCGGCTTTATTCCGGGCGTCCGTCCGGGTAGGGCTACCGCGGCCTACATCAAGAACGCGCTCAACAAGATCACGCTTCCCAGCGCTGTCTTTTTGGCGCTCATCGCCATCGTGCCTTCGATCATCTTCTCCTTCACGGGTAACCATCTGATCCAGGCATTTGGCGGCACGTCCATCCTCATCATGGTCGGCGTCGTGCTCGACACGGTCGATAAGCTCGAAGGCCAGATCAAGATGTATGATTACGATGGATTCTTTAAATAGGCTAGAGGAGGATTGCTCATGAACCTCGTATTGCTCGGAGCTCCGGGTGCCGGTAAGGGCACCGTTGCACAGGAGCTCGTCGCCGAGTTTGGCGTCGCTCACATTTCCACGGGCGACCTGCTGCGTGCTGCCGTTAAAGGTGGCACCGAGCTTGGTATTCAGGCTAAGAAGTACATGGACGCTGGCGAGCTCGTTCCCGACCAGCTCGTGATCGACCTTGTCAAGGAGCGCCTTGCCGCCGATGACGCCCAGCAGGGCTTCATCCTCGACGGCTTCCCGCGCAACACCGCCCAGGCTGTGACGCTCGATTCCGAGCTTTCCGCCATGGGTCGCGAGATCGACTGTGCCCTTCTGGTCGATGTGGCCCCCGAGGTCATTATCGATCGTCTGTCTTCGCGTCGCACCTGCCGCGCCTGCGGTTACACCGGCACCGCTGCCGATGCTACCTGCCCCAAGTGCGGTGGCGAGATGTATCAGCGCGACGACGACAAGCCCGAGACCATCAAGAACCGTCTCGACGTCTACGAGAAGTCCACGAGTCCGCTCGTCGACTACTATCGTGGCCAGGGTCTGCTCAAGTCGGTCAACGGTGACCAGTCTCGTGAGACCGTGTACGGGGATGTCAAAGAGGCTCTCGGTCTATGATCAAGATTAAGTCTGCAACGCAAATCGAGCAGATGAAGAAGGCAGGAGCGCTATCTAAGATGGCGCTCCGCCACGTTGGAGCCATGGTGCGCCCCGGCGTTTCGACTTTTGAGCTCGATCAGCTCGCGGAGCAGATTATCCGCATGCATGGCGGCACCCCTGCCTTTAAGGGTTACGGCGGGTTCCCGGGGACCATTTGCGCATCGATCAACGATGCCGTGGTCCACGGTATTCCCAACCCTGACATGATCCTGCGCGATGGCGATATCATCTCCATCGATACGGGAGCCGTTGTCGACGGTTGGGTCGGCGATAACGCATGGACGTTTTTCGTCGGCACCCCCACGCCCGAAGCCAAGGCTTTGTGTGAGGTCACGCGCGATTGCCTTAGGGCTGCCATCGAGCAGGCTGTTCCCGGTAACCATATCGGGGACGTCGGTTATGCCGTTCAGTCCCTCGCTGAGTCTCACGGTTACGGCGTGCTTCGTGATTATGTTGGCCATGGCATTGGCCGCGTGATGCACGAGGACCCCAACGTTCCTAACTATGGAAAGAAGGGGAGGGGCGTTCGCCTCCAGGCCGGCATGGTCATTGCCATCGAGCCGATGGTTACGATGGGTTCCAACCATGTGAGCACGGGCTCCGACGGTTGGATTGTTACGACCAATGACCACCTGCCCGCCGCGCACTACGAGAACACCGTCGCCATTACCAATGACGGTCCGGTGATTCTCACCACGGATGCCCAAGGTGCTTGGTGTTCGCTCCAAGGCGGAGAAATGTAAAAGTCGCCGCCCCCTGATGCCCAACCTCGCCTTTCAATTTCGAAGGCATGACCCCAAGGTCTATGCCTTCTCATTTCAAGGCGATCTTGGGCATCAGGGAACGGCTTTGTTTTACATTTCAAATGTAACAAGTTCCACTTAGTTGTGGAGCCATTACGAAGTTATTACGATGCGT
>CAUBQN010000055.1 GCA_958438125.1 uncultured Collinsella sp. | reverse complement strand
CGCCGAATGCTCGCCATCGAAATTTATCGGTGGCCCACTTCAGACTGTAATGGGGCGCATTCTTTTAGATATTCAAAAAACAGACCCCCTATGAAGAAGATGCGTAGGGGGTTAGTAGAAGATATTGGATATGGCAGTCCGGTATGGGGATAAATGACCACTTACGCCAAAATAAGTAGCATTTAGCGACAAAACATTGAAAAATGTGTAGCACATCGCCTTGTTTTTCTTACGAAAAGATTCCAAATTGGCTAATTTCGGACTCGCTATTCAAGCGCCTTGCGGTTTCTGCTGAAACTTGCTGACCCTTGGATTGGTCGAATTAAGGCCTCGATGGGGATGAATTAATTATTATGGCGGCGCGCGGACTCAAACGATTTATTGCGCTTCTTAGTAGCTTGGTGCTTGTACTCGTCATGGCCCTTGCCGTCGTTTCTTTTGTTCCTCGTGCATTTGGATACATGCCTTTTGCTGTGCTCTCGGGCTCTATGGAACCCGAGCTTCCCGTCGGCTCCATGGTGTTTGTTCGCCAGGTTGAGCCAACGGATATTGCCGTGGGCGACAATGCAACGTTTTACCGATCGGACGGCGCCGTGGTGACGCACCAGGTGTACGAGGTCGACCCTGTGGCGCAGATGATCGGCACGCAGGGAATTGCGAACAAAAATGCAGATGGAAGCATCATGCACGATGCCGAGCAGACACCTTTTTCGCGCGTGATCGGCACTGTCGCTTTTTGTGTCCCTTACCTGGGCTTCGTTAACGCATATTGCACGACGATGCCCGGTTTGCTTGTTGTGGTGGCCGTTCTGGCGCTGCTGGTCGCGGCGTCGATTGTGCTCGATCGGATGGTTCCCGACGAGCCTGCGGACAAGCATGCCCGCGCGCATGCGAGGGGGCGGCGTCCATAGCGGCAGGGAGAGGTGTCGGCGGCGGCAAGGGCCGTTGCCGGGGAAGTCGGTTTTCGAAAGGAAGAGAACGATGGAAAACAAGAAGAAAAAACGCTACGGCATCGTTGCCGCCCTGCTGCTGCTGGTACTGGCTGCCGGCGTGGGCACCTATGCCTGGCTGACGGCTACGCAGTCGCTGGAGAACGTGTTTACGGTGGGTAGCTTTGGTCCCACGGAGAACAAACCGGATCCGACCGACCCCGAGAAGCCGGACCCCAGTAAACCGAATACTGGCAAGGCCTACCTGTTCGAGACCAAGTGGGTCGACGACTCCAAGATCGTTCCCGGCGCAACTGCCGATAAGAACCCCAACGTTGGCATCAAGAAGGGCTCCGATGACGCCTACGTGTTTATCTATGTGAAGAACGCCATGGTCAAGGAGGGCACCGATCCCGCGGACACCCCGTACTTCACGCTCCATAACAACTGGAAGCCGGTCGATGGTGAGGTGTCCACTTCCGCCGACGGCAAGTATCTGAGCGGCCTGTTCATGTACGCCAAGGGCGCCACGAGCGGTCCCGCCGTTCTAGGCGCCAAGAGCGCTGCTGCGGACGTCTACACCGGCGAGCTCTTTAGTAAGGTTATGTTCCCTAGCACGCTGAAGGGCTCCATGGTCGCCGACGCTCCCAAGATGACGGTTTCCGCCTACATCTTCGGCGCCGACCAGAAGGGCGAGGAAGCTACTCCTGCCGCCAACGCCGTTGCTCAGGCCAAGGATTGGGCTAACGGCCTGAAGTAATCCCACCCCCTCCACCGAGATCCCGACCCGCTCCCCATCCCCATTTTCGGGTCGGGATCTCGGTCCCCCTTTTATCGACGATTGGCGAACGTAATGCTCAACAATCTTTCCGACAATCAGAAACGCACCTTGGCGCTTGCCGCGATTGCGCTGTTGGCCCTGGCGTGCCTGTGTGGCACGCTGGCTTTTACAGTTGATATGGTTCCGGCGAACAACGTCCTATCGTTTGGCAGCGTGAAGGTACGAGTCTGCGAATACACCCTAAACGAGCGGGGCGAGGAGATTCCGTTTGAGGCCAACGAGCACGGGGACTATCCCGACACCAAGGCCGGGGGCTCTGACATCAGCCGCATCGTGCGCGTGGAGAACGTCGGCGCGCAGCCTGAGTACGTTCGCGCGCGCCTGCGTATGGTATCGGTGGCGCCCGACGGTTCGAGCGCGGATGCCTCGGGCAACGTTGCGTTTAACGTAAACGCGGGCGAGGGGTCCCCGTGGATCGATGGCGGCGACGGGTGGTACTACTACCGTGGATTGGCTGGGCGTGGCGGCATGCTCGACCCCGGCGCCATGACGGAAAGCCTCATGGACTCGCTGCGATTTGTGGGCGACTACCACGATGCCGCGCGCGGCGGCTCATACAGGCTCGATATCGACGTCCAGGCCGTGCAGGCCAAAAACCAGCAGGCAAACGATACCGTCCTCGACGTGCTCGACGTCGTGGGCTGGCCGGAGGCGAACTAGCCCATGGAGATTAAGAACATGAACCGAGGCGTGCTCGGCAGGCTGATCGCTGTGGTGGCAATCGCCCTTTGCTGCGTTGTAGCGCTGCCGGCGGCAGCGTATGCCGAGGATGTGCCCGAGGACAAGACCGAATTCCATATCACAAACAGGAACGACTTCCTGGCGTGTGTCGCGCTGTCGCGACAGCGCGACACGTCGCAGTGGCGCGTCTATCTCGATAACGATATCGTTCTTAACGATGATGATATGAACGCCATTGTTGAGGATACGGTCAAGCACCTCTCCTTTGGCAACAAAGAACATCCCTTTAAGGGCGTCTTTGACGGTCAAAACCATACCGTGAAGGGCCTGAACTACGAGAATAAGGTCTTGGATCCCGAGCGCGATACGGGCTTTTTTGCCGAGACCGATGGCGCCACCATTAAGAACTTCCTGGTCAAGGATGCCAACATTTGGGCTGACTTCCGCGGCGGCATTATCGTGGGCAGGGCGATCAACACCCACTTCGAAAACGTTATGGTCATGGAGAGCACCCTGCACGTTACGTGTGCCAACAACATGCTCAATGTGATTACCAATGCGGGTTTTGAGGGGGGCCTGATTGCTGGCGAGCTCAATGGTTGCACCCTCTACAACTGCGAGGTCCGTGGTGGCCGCGCCGTTAGCAACACGACTTCGGGCGTACAGGCAATCGGTGGCGAGGGCCTGTATATGGCGGCGTTTGCCGGCTACGTTAAGAACTCGACCATCGAGTATTGCCGCGTGACGCCTACGCGCAACGAGGATGGCTCGATTGCCGAGAAGGGCATGACCGACGTTACCAATAAATACGATGTGGCCATTGGCGCCCTGGGCGGCAACAACGTGTACGCCTCGGGTTTTGTGGGCTGCATGGCAGAAGGCGCTAAAGTCATTGACTGCTTTTCAACGGCGAAATGCTATAGCTATGCTGCTTCTTACGTGGGCGTTGTCTCCGTAACGCGCGCTTGGACGGGCGGTCTTGCAGGCCGCATCTTGTCTAAGAGCGGTAATGAAATCACTCGCAGCCATTTCGCCGGCGATTTGAGCTCGCGCCAGTACAACCCCATCGCCGTGATCCCCATTATTCAAAACGACGTGAACCTGGGCGGTATTGCTGCACGCGCTAATGCGGGTGATGCGACTATCACTGATTGCTACTTCAAGCCCAGTGTCAGCCTATCCGGGTTTAGTCAGGGTACGGCAGCCAAGAAGAAGATTTACGCCCTTGCGGGTGATGGCACGGTATCCGGTGCCGGATTCGGTCCCTGGGACGACGAACGCTACGTCACACGTGAGCTGTGGGAGCAGCATGATTACGACTTCTGTGCCGGCACCATGCGCTCGACTGCTAACGATGCGTATCTGAATGACTCACACCCCAATGAGTGGGCGATGGACTACAAACTGAATATTCCCGTGCATGGCCAGAGCGTTAAGGCGACGATTGATTTTCCCGGTGCAGGCATCGCGACCATCGAGGCAACCAAACTCGGTATTGATCAGGCGACCTCGGATCCGTATACCTTTGCCGTGAGTGCCGTGCTGGCGGGAACGGCCCAGGGCTTGGCCCAGGGCGATACGTCGGTAACGTTTAAGCAGGATACCTCCGCAAAGCCTGAGGGGCTGAGCGAGGAGAACGGCGGCTACCGTTTTATGGGCTGGTTCCGCGAGCCCGATGTGCAAGTGAATCGAATTGGACAAGACAACAGCTGGTTTGACGGCAAGACCGATGCCGATGCTGTGGCTGCTGGCAAGCAGGTCCAGAAGAGCGAGTTGCACGACGAAACGTCAACCTATACTGCCGATAACGCGAAAGGGGCCAAGGCTTTTGAGGGCAATGACCTGTTTATCGCTTCGTACGAGGCACAGGTGCTGTTCTATAACGTTAAGGGCGAGACGCTTGATTGGAAAACCGGTGCTGCGCACGGCAAGTCAACTGATTGGTACCGCTATGGCGTGGGTTTGACGCCCGCTGCCCCCGCGGATCGCGGCAACTTGAAGCCTACCGCGACATTTATCGGCTGGACCACGCAGCCTAGCAGCGAGGCGGGGATGAATGGTGGCTATGCCGCCATCACCTCGACTCAGTTAGCCGAGCTTAAAAATCAGGGAGCTTTTTATTCTGCGGGTAGCGAGATCACGGTTGTCCGTCCTACCGACTTCTACCCGGTGTACAGCGACTACGTGTCGAACATCATAACGGTGTTCGAGGGCAATGAGCGGGACACAACCGACGATAAGACTCTGCGCGACGGTGTGGGCAAAACCAATGTCGACGTCCAGACTACCGAGGACGGCACCAGCGTCTACACGGTACAGGTGTGCAACACGGAAGGTACGCCCCTGTCCAATGGCGGCAAGCTGCCCGATGGCTATCGCTTCTTGGGTTGGTATGAAAACAAGGGGACCGAGGATGCTCCGCTCGAGGTGCGCGTAAGCCGCGACCCCAGCTACACACTCCCTGCCGATGTCGATCTAACTGTGCCACATACCTACATCGCCCGCTTTGAGTGCCGAGTGGATTATTACGTTCGGACTTATACCAACCATGAGTTTACGGACAGCAAGCTACTTTGTTCCGTTTGGAATCGCTATCAAACGCCCTTTGAGGAAAACGTCGGTAGTACCTTCGTGCGTGAAAACGTCGTCCACTGGGGTCCGGAGCATGTTGACCACGGCATAAAGGATAGTTATGACGGAACGTGTGAGACGCGCTACACGACGAAAACCCTTGTCGTGAGTCCCCTTAACGCGTACTCGCACAACGTTAAAAACGATACGGGAGCCGATACTCTAAAAAACCTCTATGCCGATACTGATTTTCCAGGCGCTGCAACGCTAAGCGATACTTGGACTTCGGCTTCGCTGAACGTAACGGCCAAACTGGTGAATGATCGCTATCGCCTGAATTTCTGGACGCTTGAGCGCGATGGTAAATATTGGACATATGTGAAAAATCCCATCGAGAGCATAGTGCGTACAGATAAGAAGTACTACGTTCGCGCGATGATTACCACGGACGTTAATTTCTACAACAAGGGCGATAATGTCGTGAGGACTGCCACGCGGCGCTATGAGAGTAACTTGCTGCAGACCAAGGTGAACGGGGCGGATCCGACGTTCACGTATTACTACCCGCATGTTAATAAGTCGGTTAAAGTGGCCGAAAAACCAGAAGATGGTGAGAAGGGATCGTATGAGAGCCCCCTGACCCTCGAAGCTTCCCCGACCGATGCCGACATGGCCGTGCCGGGCTATAAGTTCCTGGGCTGGATTTCGACCGCCGAGGTCAAGAAGGATTCTGCCGTCTGGAAATATATCTATGATGTCGCCAACGACCCCTATGTGACGAGCGATCCGGAAAAGGCGGCGCCATACTTGGCGACGGATGACTCCAAGGTCACCCAGTGTCAGGATGCCTATCCCGTCTACGCAAAGTTCGACGTCAACTACACCACCAACCTGCACCGCGCCGGTTTTAATGGCACTTCCGAGGTGAATGTTCCTAGGTATGACATCGCCCCTAATCTCAATGCGGACACCGATCCCGCCACGGCAACGGTGACTCCTGATATCGAAACGACGGTATACAAGTCAGGCGGCGAGCGATACAAGCTGAATAAGGTCGAAATCGAACTCCCGAACGGTGAGGTTAAGGAGCTCGAATCTGACGGCAATAACTCGTATACCTATCCGGTGGAGCCGGGCAAGCCTTACGCGTTTGTGGCCTACTACACGCCCATTGCGGTGGTGTATCACCTGAACGACACCGATATCGATGGCAAGCTCGCGCAGGAGGGCAATACGCTCGGCAGCCTTAAGGATGGCATGCCGCTGCCGACGTATAACGTTGGCGACATCGATGCTGCAACGAACGCATACAATGCCTTCGTAGGCTGGACGGAAACTAAACCGGCATCCGGCAACGGTTATGTCGTTTGGTCGGACGGCCTCCCCATGGTGAATACAAACACTGTGGTTAACGCCCCCATGGAGCTGTACCCGGTCTACCGTGCCAGCGCGGTAATTGTCCAATCGAGTATCGATGCCAATCTGGATAACCCCGATTCTGTGCGTTCTCTTTCGCGCACCGACTCTGGCGATCAAATTTCGCTGGAAGTAAGAGCTACAGCTGAGGTTGTCGGCAAGGATGGCACCAAGTACGACTTTGTCGGCTGGTCGCGTGACTACGAACCCGATGGCAAATACACTCTGTTGACCGATGACGAGAAGTATCCCCTCGAGGGCAGCGAGCCCTTTGAGAGCGTGACCTACACCGCGGTGTATAAGATCGCGCCGTATAAGGTGCGCTATCACGGTGTCGACGGGTCGGTCGTCTTTACGGCGACGGTCGACTCGGACGGCGAGCGAGCGACGGGCGCCGGCTTTGTCCATAACGTCGATGTTCCCAAGGTGGATGAGAGCGGCAACCCGGTCTATGACAAAAACGGCAATCCCGAGATGGAGAAAAAGTCCGTGGCATACGACCCGGACGCCCACTCCAAGATCGTCGCGCTGCTCGATGAACAGACGGCTACTAGCGGTGGCGTGCGCGAACTCTTCCTGGAGTGGCGATATGTGCCTGCCGTTGGCGCTCCGAAGTCTTGGGATGAGTTTAAGGGCGAGCCGGTCAAGGGAGACATGGACCTGTATCCCGTGACGTATCGAGTGGCCGCCAACGATACGTCCGATACCGAGAGACCCGTAGCCATGACCGCGCAGCTTAAGTGGCTGCTCGATCCCACCGCTGGCAACACAGTCGACAACAACGCCGATGAGGCGCCGTTTAAGGCCTGCTTCGCCGAGCCGTTTATGGGGACGCAGCTGACTGTTACCGTTAAGCGGGCGAGCTACGGTCCTGGTGCGTCCATGTCGGAGGAACCCGTTAACGACCAGTATGTCTCGCTCTACAGCTTGGGCTCGGGTAACGGTTCGTTCGACTTGACCAACCGCCTGGAGTCCAAGAAGACGGGCGAAGGGGGGCAGGCTCCTGGCAATGCCGTGTTCGACTTCGCCAAGACCCATGCGCTGACGATCGTCAAAAAGACCACCGATGCCAGCGCCATGGGACAGACGTTCCGCTTTAAGGTGACGAAGACGGCGGAGGGAGCCTCTCCCGAGACGCGCGTGGCCGAGGTGAAGGTCGATAAGCGGCAGCAGGAAAACGGTGAGACCTGGTATGTCGGCAGCGTGCAGCTCGCCGCTCCGGCGGGCATCTATACCGTCGAGGAAGACACGGCTTGGGCATGGCGCTACGAGGGCGAGCTGAGTACGCCGGGCAAGGCGCCCGGCAAATCTGCCGAGCTGACGATTTCGTCTGCATCGAGCGCGAACGATGCCACGTTCACCTGCACGAACACGCGTGTGAACGACAAATGGATCGACGGCAGCGATCGTGCCCATAACGTTTGGAGCAACGGCAACGTAGCAAAGAAGGGGGATTAGCATGTCCAAGCGCAAGCGCATCATCGCCTTGCTGGTGGGGGTTATCCTCTTGGCCGGTACGGCAGGCACGCTGGCCTGGCTTTCGGTTACGGGCGTGCTGGTCAACCAGTTCGGCATCGGATCGGTGACGCCATCGGTTCAGGAAACGCTCAACGGCAAAGTGAAAAGCGATGTCAAGGCGAAGAACACGGGTACTGCGCCCGCCTATATTCGTGCTGCAGTGGATATCTACTGGCAAGATGCGACGAGCGGCGCTCGCCTGTGGGATGAGCCGCAAGCTGACTCGGACTACGAGATTGCGTGGAGCGTGGCTGATGCCTCGGGCGCGAACTCGGCTTCTAGCTGGGTTAAGTCGAGCGACGGGTTCTATTACTGGACGTCGCCCGTTGCTCCCGGCGGTGAAACCGGCATGCTCATTAATAGAGTAACCGAGCTCAAGGCAACCGAAGGTCGCGATCTTGTCGTGGATATCTCCACTCAGGCGGTCCAGGCGACGCCCGATGAGGCCGTGCACGATGCATGGGGTTGCTCGGTCAAGAATGGCGTGCTGGTGCCGCCGCATGGAGGTGCGTAAGTATGGCGTTCCCAATTCGCAAAGGTGTTGCGCGCTCCTTGCGTTGCATGGTCGCGGCCATTTTCTGCGTGGTCACGCTCGCTGTTCCCGCCCGTGCGTTTGCCGATACTCCCGCGATTGCCTATGACGGAAATGCGCGCCAGCTGACGGTCTCGGGGGCGACGGGCTCCTCGGGGGAGCCCGATCTGTTTCCCGCCTTTAAAGGTCTAATGCCCGGCGATGTGCGCGAGCAGCAGATTGAGATTCGTGCCACGGGTGTAAAGTCCCAGGTACGCGTGTTTGTGCGGGCCGTTGTCGATCACGAGACGGCACGCCAGCTGTCGCCCATTACCTTAACGGCGTCGGCGGGCGATGCGTCTGCCGGTTGGCTCCAGACGGGAACGCCGGGCAGCGTGTTCGCCTATCCCACGCAGGTCGCAACGTTTACGAGCGATGGCAGCACGGTGCTCAATTTGCAACTAAGTGTCCCGACGTCGGTGGGCAACGAGCTTGCCGACGCAAGCAAGACCATCCGCTGGGAAATCACCGCCGAGGACGATGGCGAGAAGATTCCCGTACAACCTGTTGGCAGTAAGAGCCCCGGTCTGTTTGGCCTGGCGGCAACCGGCGACAGCACGCTCGCATTGCTCTTGGTGTTGCTGACGCTTGCAATCATTGCTTTCATGGCCGCGCTGCTTTTATCCCGGAGGGATAAGCGCTAGGTCCATCTTCTAAATGCTTCGCCCTCCCGGGCGGCGGGCACGAAGTTCCCTGCTCTACAGTCCTGCGCAAGACG
>CAUBQN010000054.1 GCA_958438125.1 uncultured Collinsella sp. | reverse complement strand
TCTCCCCCAACGAGGAAATCGCAAGTGTCTTTGTCGATGCCATCCTTGCCGCCGGCGGCCTGCCGCTGCAGATGTCCATCACCGAGGACATTGAGGTTATCCGTCATTACGTCGATATCGCCGACGGCATCGCTATTCCCGGCGGCCCGGACGTCAACCCCAAGCGCTGGGGCGACGAGCGCCCCTACGACCCCACACTGTGCTGCGAGATTCGCGACCGTTTTGAGTTTAAGCTGGTTAACGAGGTGCTCCGCGCCAAAAAGCCGCTCTTTACCACCTGCCGCGGCACGCAGCTGCTCAACGTCGCCACCGGCGGCACCCTGTGCATGGACGTGCCGAGCCTGGGTGCGCGCGAGGGCCGCACGCAGTGGCGCCATACCCACGTGCTCACCGATCCCGTGCACCCCGTCGAGGTCGTGCCGGGCTCGCTGCTGGAGCGCGCGGTTGGCGGGCACAGGCTGATCCAGACCAACTCGGCACATCACTGCTGCGTCGACCGTCTGGGTAAAAGCACGCGCTTGGTCGCCAAGGCAACCGACGGCGTTCCCGAGTGCATCGAGGTCGAAGGCCAGCCATTCTGCCTGGGCGTGCAATGGCATCCTGAGTACACGTGGAAGACGCTCGAGACCGACTTTAACCTGTGGAAGTCGTTTGTCGAGGCGGCGGCCAAGGTAAAGCAGGCACGCTAGCTCGCGAACTGCACAACAGACAAGGGCGCCCCGCCGGCCACATGGTCCGGCGGGGCGCCCTTTTACCTATATGTGGCCGGCACGCAGCCCAAGGCCCGCAAGCTCTTATTCAGCCGCTTCGCGCAGGGCCGACATCGTTGCCGCATATTGCTGCTGCAGCGCATGCATTCCCTCGCGAGCGCCGTCAACGGCATCGGCGCCGCGCAGCGCCTCGGTCACCACGACCGCCGGCTCGTACAGATTATCGAATCCCAGGTTCTGGCTCACGCCCTTGAGCGTGTGCGCTGCCATAAACGCACCTTCGGCGTCTCCCGCCGCCATGGCAGCCTCCAGCTTGTCCATGCTCTCGTCATCTAAAAACTTGAGGGCAAAGCGGGCAAGCATTTCCCCGCCCATCAGCCGAGCGCACGCGTCTTCATAATTAGCGCCGATCTTCTCATACGCCTCACGCATGGAAATCATGGATTAAAACTCCTTTGGTCAAACTAAATCGTGGGAAACGCAACGACGTCGGCGGGGCGTGCCAACGTCTCGGCAATACGGTCTTGCACCTCGAGCAGGCAGTCGAGCAACAGCGGGTTAAAGGTGCCGCACTTACCGTCCAGGATCATCTGGATTGCCTCCCTGTGCGGGATAGCGTCCTTGTACACGCGCACGCTCGTCAGAGCATCGTACACGTCGGCCACCGAGACCACCTGTGCGGCAATGGGAATCTCGTCGCCCTTAAGGCCATCGGGATAACCCTTGCCATCCCAGCGCTCGTGGTGCCAACGCGCAATCTGGTACGCATATTCCATAAGCGCATTGCCGACGTGATGGCGGCCCAGCTCAAGCAACATGTCGGCACCGATCGTGGTATGCGTCTTCATAATCTCGAACTCCTCGGGCGTAAGACGCCCGGGCTTGTTGAGAATCGCATCGTCAATCGACATCTTGCCGATATCGTGCAGCGCCGAAGCCAGGGCGATCGTGGAGCGCTCCTCATTGTCGAGGGAGATAGTGTCGCTACGCTGGACCAGACAGTCAAGCAGCAGCTCGGTCAGCTTTTCGATATTCGTAACGTGTCTGCCGCTCTCGCCATTGCGAAGTTCCATGACGCCGGCCATGATGTCGATGAGCATGCGACTGTTCTTGACGCGCTCGTTGTACTGCTGAGACAGCAGGCTCGTCAGGCGGCGCTGCTTGGCGTATAGGCGGATGGTGTTGCTTACACGGCGGCGCACGACACGGGAGCCAAACGGACGGTTGATATAGTCCGAGGCGCCCAGCTCGTACGCGCGCAGAACCATATCATCGGAATCTTCGCTCGAAATCATGATGACGGGCAGATTGTCACTAACCGATCGGCGCGACAGATCGGCCAGCACCTCAAAGCCGCTTACGCCCGGCATGACAATATCCAGCAGCACGAGCGACAACTCATCGCCATAGCGGTCGACCATGTCGAGCGCCGCACGACCGTGGTCGGCCTCGAGGATGCAATACTCGTCCTTGAGCATCTCGCTGAGAATGGCTCGGTTCATCTCGGAGTCATCGACAATAAGCACCAAAGGCTTTTCGCTTTGGAAGGCCTCGATGGAATCGGCATCGGTCACGACCGTACCGGCTTTTGCCTTAGCGCGGCTCAATAACTGGACAGCGCGGCCAACGCCCTCATCGACCGTCTCGCCATGAATGCGAACGCCACCAACACATGCCGTCAAGCTCACGTACTCATGGCCCGGAATAATCGTGGAATGAACGGCTTCGGATACCTGATGCAAGCGACGGGCGAAGTCATCAGAGGGAATATCGGGCATGACGACCACAAACTTGTCGCAGCCATAGCGCACAAGCTCGTCAGTCGAACGAATTCCGCTGCGTATGGCTGTCGCCACAGCACCGAGTGCAAGGTCGCCGGCATGACGGCCACACGTATCGTTGAAGGCCCTAAAATCATCAAGGTCAATCACCGCAACGCCAGCCTTCATGCGAGCGCTACGGAGCTTTTCCTCGTAATATCGGCGATTGCGCACGCCCGTCAGCACGTCGGTGTAGACAAGATCCTCTTCTGTGGCCTCTTGCTCATCAATCGGACGTACCATCAGCAAGACGTGAGGCTCGCCCTCGACCTTTAGAGGGCGTAGGCGGGCGCGGTACTCAACACCATCGTTGAGCAGTTGCTCCGACACCTCATCGGAATCTGCCAAGGCCTCAAGACTCGACTGACGCAGACAAGGGCACCGATTGCCGGCGAGCAGGCAGTTAGGCTCGCTCTTAATCTGATCGGCCGACAGCAAACGTACCACGGGGTAGGTCTTCGCGACGCGGGCGACCTCGGCGGCAGCCTCCTCGTCGGTTAGATTGACCTCGTGATTATTGAGCATATGGGGCCCTTTCGATAGCTTCGCATAGTAGCGGTGGGTTCCAAATGTTACAAGGGTAACACCTTGCCAATGCAGGTAAGCACGTGAATGCCGTTACATTTTTATGAGTTGGCAGACGGCGCAATTGGAGCCGCAAACGTAAGGTTTTGAGCACGTTTGTTAACACGGTCGAAACGTTTGCGGATGAAGCCTGTTTTGTTTTTTTGCAGCTGCTAGAACCCCAGGATGCCACGGACAGTCTGGGCAGCCGCTGCCGGGCGATCGCGCAGGCCGTTGTGCGCGCCGGGAATCGTTACGAGGGGGCAATCCAAAAGCTCAGCCGCCATCCTCGTACCCGCCTCGCGGGACGTGCCAATCGAAAGCTCGCCCAAAAGCACGGCGGCCACCGTTTTCGACGCGCGAACGCTATCCCAATCGGGGACGCAGGTCATAGTAATCCCGTATTCGTTCGCCATGAAACTGCGGCCGTTGCGCAGGGCATGTTTGGCTTCTGCCTCGGTTAACTTGGGGGCCTCAGGGTCCGAATCGCCGATGGCGCCCAGGAAGGCCCGTAATGCCCTGGAGACCTTTCCTGCGGCGATCATCTCGAGCAAAACCGGGGCCGCGCCCAGACCGGCACCCTCATCCGTCACGGCGGGTTCATGCAGAATCGCACGCGAGATTATGTCGGGGTTTGCACGGAGAAGCTCCAGGGCCACCAGCGTACCGGCACTGTGCGCGAGCACGTTTACCGGAGCGCCAATATGCTCGATAACGGTCTGCAGGTCGGCGGCCTGGGCGGCGAGGTCGTAGCGTCCGTCTGCAGCGTCGCCACTCTCGCCGCAACCGCGGCGGTCGTAGGCAATGACGCGATAGTCACAGGCGAGCTCGCGGGCGATGGCGTCAAAGAAGGCGCCGTCGACACAAGCGCCGTGCACGCACACCAAGGCGGGTGCATCGGACGATACAACCGGGCCAGCATACTCGCGGCAGGCGATCGTGGCGCCCGCATTCTCGACCGTAAATTCCATGTTGTGCCCCCATCATCAACGCCAATCCAGTTGTACATCAGTACGGTTGGATGGACCCGCACTTCCTTACGCTTTGTTAACAGATTAACTGTACCTGACCCGAGACTTTTCATGGCACCGCATAATGAGCGACGTGAAAAAACGAAACTTGTAAAGCAAGAGCCCACACCTTGCTTTGGAGCCGATGCTATGCTTAGGCACAATTGTCTTGAGGAGCATATGCCTATGTCTACGTTTTTGAATGCCAGCCCCATCTTTGGGCCCGTTCGCAGCCGTCGCCTTGGTCTCTCGCTCGGAGTCAACATGATGCCCGCCAGCGGCAAAATCTGCACGTTCGACTGCATTTACTGCGAAAACGGCCTCAACGCCGAGCGCCCCTGCCATGAGCCGTACAACACAGCCGCCGTGGTGCTCGATGCGCTCGAGGCCAAATTGCGCGAGATGGCAGCCGAGGGCGAGCTCCCCGATGTGATCACCTTCGCAGGCAACGGCGAGCCCACCGCCGCACCGGAGTTTCCGCAGGCCATCGCCGGCGCTGTCGCGCTGCGCGACGAGCTTGCCCCAAACTCCAAGATCGCCGTGCTCTCCAACGGCACGCGCGCCGACCGCCCCGAGGTGCACGACGCGCTCATGATGGTCGACGACAACATTCTTAAGCTCGATACCGTCGATCCGGCGTTTATCCAGCTGCTCGATCAACCCGTTGGCCCCTACGATGTAGAGCACCAGATCGAGACGTTCGCGAGCTTTAACGGTCATGTCATTATCCAGACGATCTTTTTGACCGGCAAGTATCAGGGCAAGCTCATCGACAACACCGGCGAGGAATACGTTGCCCCCTGGCTCGCGGCGCTCGAGCGCATTCGTCCGCAGGAGGCGACCATCTACACGGTGGCGCGCGAAACACCGGTCGCCGGCCTTGCCAAAGCAGCACCCGACGTCCTCGACGCCATTGCCGCGCGTGTGCGCGCCCTCGGCATTCCCTGCCAGGTGAGCTACTAGCAAAACCACGCAGCAGCTAGTGCCCGCCATCCCGCCCCATCAGTTGCGGTGATATAGTTCCTATTTGTGCTGTTAAACCGCTTAAATCGGAACTATATCACCGCAACTTTTATGGATGCATGAGTGGGCTATACTAGCTGCGGATGAAAGGAAGTTAGCCATGTTTGACAACGGACCTGTGCCCGGCCGCAACGACGCCTGCTGGTGCGGCAGCGGCAAAAAATATAAGAAATGTCACAGCGCCTTCGACGAGCGCCTCGAGCGCCTGTGGGAGGAGGGCTGGGAGGTTCTGCCCCGCACGCTCTACAAGACGCCCGCCGACATCGAGGGCATCAAGCGCTCCGCCGCCATCAACGTGGGCGTGCTCGACTACGTAGGCGAGCACATCGCCGCGGGCATGACCACCAACCAGATCGACCAGATGATCTACGACTACACCGTCGAGCACGGTGGCACGCCGGCCGACCTCAACTACGAGGGCTACCCCAAGAGCGTGTGCACCTCGATCAACGACGTGGTCTGTCACGGTATCCCCTGCGATACGGACGTGCTGCACGAGGGCGATATCATCAACGTGGACTGCTCCACGATCTTGGACGGCTACTATAGCGACTCGAGCCGCATGTTCTGCATCGGCGAAGTCTCTGCCGAGCGCCAGCGTCTGGTCGACGTCACCCGCGCCAGCGTGGAGGCGGGCCTGGCGGCCGTCAAGCCATGGCTGCCGCTGTCCGTTATGGCCGAAGCCGTGCAAAAGACCGTCGAGGACGCCGGCTTTAGCGTGGTGCGCGAGTACGGCGGACACGGCATCGGTAAGGAGTTCCACGAGGACCCGTTTGTGGGCTTTACCACCGAGGCGCCCGATGTGGACACCATCATGGCTCCGGGCATGGTCTTTACCATCGAGCCCATGGTCAACGCCGGAGCGCCCGACATCAAGATTAGCAAGGGCGACGGCTGGTGCGTGCGCACCAAGGACGGTAGCGATTCGGCTCAGTGCGAGGTGCAGCTCGTGGTGACCGAGGACGGTTACGAGCTGCTGAGCTGGTAGCTGTGCGGACGCCGGGCGCTCATGGACTTACAACCGTCCATGAGCGCCCGGCGTTTTAATTGAGCGTTTTGCCTGATAAAACCTGCCAAAATAAACCTGTCCCTTTTTGGCAGGTCGAGCGGAGAGGACTGCTTGTGAACATCCTGGTTTTGTTGCCCGTCAACGACCGCCATCGCGCAATTCTTGAGTCGAGCGCTCCGGGCGAGGACTTTATCTACACGAGCGCCGATGCCGTCACGCGTGAGCAGGTCGCCGACGCCGACGTGATCTTGGGCAACATAGACCCTAGCATGCTCACGGCATGCGAGCATCTCCAGCTGTTGCAATTGCAGACCGCCGGCTATGACGACTACCTTGCCGCCGGCACCGTACCGGCCGACGCTAAGCTTTCCTGCTCGGTAGGCGCCTACGGTCAGGCCGTAAGCGAGCACATGTTTGCCATGGTGCTGTCTATGATGAAGCGCCTGCCCGGTTATCGCGACTTGCAGCGCGAGCATCGCTGGGAGGATTTGGGGCCGGTCACCTCGCTCAAAAACGCCAACGTGCTGGTGCTGGGCGCGGGCGATATCGGCGGCCACTTCGCCACGCTCTGCCGCAGCATGGGTGCGCACGTCCGCGGCATCAAGCGCCACCCGCTCGTCTACCCCATTGTGTTTGAGGACATGGACGGCATGGATGCCCTGTCTGAGCGCTTGGCCGAAGCCGACGTCGTCGCATCCTTTATGCCGAGCACACCCGAGACCCGCGGCCTGGCAAACGCCGAGTTCTTCGCCGCGATGAAACCGGGCGCCTTCTTTGCCAACGGCGGCCGCGGCGATCTTGTGGTTGCCGACGACTTGGTTGCCGCTCTGGAGTCGGGACGTCTCGCCGGCGCCGCGGTCGACGTCACCGACCCCGAGCCGCTACCCGAGACAAGCCCACTGTGGGATGCGCCTAACATGCTCATCACGCCGCACGTCTCCGGCTGGTTCCACCTAGCCGCCACGCTCAATAACGTGGTCGACATCGCCGCGGAGAATCTGCGTCATCTGCAGGCCGGCGAGACCCTTCGCTGCTGGATCGAGCATTAGGGTTCCGCCGTTCTAACGAACGGCGGACCGGTCGACGCTGCGCGCCGCCCAGAACGACAATTTGTCATTCAAAAGACAAGGCATGACCAGAAGGTCTATGCCTTGCCTTTTTCATGCCAACTTGTTCGCTCTGGACATCGCTCGCTGACGCTTGCTCAACCTGCAATGTCATAACAATTCTGTCCAGCTGTTGGCATTGCGGCATTTTCCCAGATAAAACCTGCCAAAATGAACCTGTCCCTTTTTGGTAGGTTGGTGTAATGGGGTCAGGTTGGTTTGCGCCATACCGGTAGTTCTGTCTGCGACACTCTCGCCAAAGTGATATCAAACATACATCTAGCGTTTTCGACACTTCGCTTATTAGAGCCAGTCCGTCTCCTCGTCATAGCGGTCCGAATAGGCGTTACGCTTGAGTTCTTCAGCACTCGTTGGTCGCGCCTTGGACACGTCGACCCCTGACTCGTGGCAAGCGTCGACGAACAGCTGTAAACCCCGATCAATAAGCTGAGCCCCACGCTCGGCCTTCATTTCTTCGGCTCGCATTTAGAGCTCCACGCTTTCGGCTCCGTTGATGGTTAGGTTGCGCTCGTAGAAGGCGGTGAGGGCGCGGATGGCGTACATCACGTCGCGTACGCCGCCGGTCTCGTAGCTTGAGTGCATGGCCAGCTGCGGCAGGCCCACGTCTACGGCATGCATGCTCGCCTGCATATTGGACAGATTGCCCAGGGTGGAGCCACCCGCCATATCGCTCTTGTTGGCGAAGGCCTGCGTGGGCACGTCGGCGTCATCGCAAATAGCCTGGAACACCGCGCGGCTAAAGGCATCGGTGCAGTAGTGCTGGTTAGCGGCTTCCTTAATGACAATGCCGCCGTTGAGCACAACCTGGTTGCGCGCATCGCACTTCTCGGCGTGGTTGGGGTGCACGGCATGCGCGTTGTCGCAGCTCACGAGCATCGATGCGGCAAGGGCGCGATGATACGACTCGTCGTCAAAGCCCAGCGATCCGTTGATGCGGCGCAGCGCGTCGGCCAAGAACGTCGACATGGCGCCCTGCTTGGTCTCGGAGCCAACCTCCTCATTATCAAAGCAGCAGAAGACCGAGACGTCGTGCGCGTTCTCGGCGCCCAAAAATGCCTGTAGCGAGGTATAGGCGCAGGCCAGGTCGTCAAGCTTGGGCGTCGAGATAAACTCGTCGGCCCAGCCCCAAATGCGCGCATCCTGACGATTGACCAGGAACAGATCGCGGCCCAAAACCTGATCGGGCTCGACGTCCAGCTCGTCGGCGATCAGGGCGTCAAAATCTCCCTGCTTAAGATCACCGGCGCTGATGAGCGGGCACAGATCAATGGCGCGGTTGGGCGCAAAGCCCTCGTTAACGCCGCGGTTCATATGGATAGCAAGACTCGGAATGATAGCGACCTCGCGCTCGGTGGCAAGCAGGCGGCTCTCGATACGGTCGCCCTCGCGCACCAGCACGCGGCCAGCGAGCGCCAGCGGGCGATCGAACCAGGTGTAGTCGATCATACCGCCGTAGGCCTCGGTGTTCAGGCGCAGCGTTTCGCCCGCGCCGTCAAGCTCGGGCACAGCCTTGACCTTAAACGTCGGCGAATCGCTGTGCGACGCCGTGAGCTGAAAATGATAGTCGCCGGCAACGCCGTCCTCGCCCCACGTAGCAGCCAGGTCCTCGCCCACCTTAAAGGCAACAACGCTCGAAGTGTTGCGCTGCGTGTAATAACGCCCGCCCGGCTCGATATCCCACGCCGCGTTCTCGGGCAGGTAGGTAAAGCCCGCCTCGTCGAGTTCGGCCATAATGGTCGCCGCCGTATGGAACATGCTGGGGCATGCCTCGATAAAGTCGATAAGGTCGTTGGCGGCCTCGATATCGTCGGCCGCCACGTGCACGCGCTCGGGCGTTTCCTGATCCGTCATGCTCTCCCCTTTCGCTGGGCTGATGGTCCTCTCCAGCATACCCCGCCGCGCCAGCACCGCACTCTTCATTCCGTGCTTAATTCCGCACCACTCACCAAGTTGAGCCATCATGCCCGCGCTCCTTTTGCGACAATTGCGCTAACAGGACGAGAGGAGCCGTCATGAAGCCACGTA
>CAUBQN010000053.1 GCA_958438125.1 uncultured Collinsella sp. | reverse complement strand
GAGCTCAAGGACCGTGCTACGGGTGAGCGCGAGGACGTGGCGATCGACGAGGTCGTCGCCAAGGTCGCCGAGCTTGTGAAGGCGGCACGCCGTTAATCGGCGATTTCGCTTGTAGTTCGATATACGGGACGGCCCCGCATTTTTCCAGATAGGGGAGATGCGGGGCCGTCCTTTTATCTTGTCGGCGTACTCAATCGCTAAAAGGAAACCCCACAGCCCATGCGAGCTGCGGGGTTTCCTTTGTGCCTCCGATGCGAAATAAATCGCTCAGATATTACTGATAATCGACGACGTCGATCCAGTTCTTCAGGAACTCATCGTTCACGTTGCGCTTACGAGCGAGCTCGGAAGCGGCGACGATGCTCGTCCACTGACGCACGACCTGCATGGGCATGTCGGCGCGGTCGCAGTAGAGCTCCAGATAAGCCTCGGCCTGGTCCTTGCTGTTGAGGGCAAAGAGCAGGTAGGTGGTGGCAACGTCGGCAGCAGGGGAGCCCTGGGTAGCGTGTGCCCAGTCGCACACATAGAGCTGGCCGTCGTCGCCGACGATGACGTTGGAGGGGTTGAAGTCGCCGTGGCAGACCTTGAACTCCTTGGTCATACCGTCCAGACGCTCCTGAAGGTTGTAACGCGTGGTGGCATTGAGCTGATCAAGGCTGTCGATCATGCGGGCGAACTTGTCGCGCTGACGGTTGAGCAGCGGGGAGGTGTAGCCGTGGATCTCGATCTGGAGGTCGACGAACATCTCGAGGTACTCACCGAAGCGCTGAGGCTCGGCAGTCATCTTCTCGGCAAGGGTGGTGCCCGGAACCTTCTCGGTCACGAGCGCCCAGCCGTTGGCGTTCTCGAGCTGGGAAACCTCAAGAGCCTTGGGGCTGCGGATGCCGCACTCATTGATGCGGGCAAGATTCAAAGCCTCGTTGAACACGTCGGAGACAGGCTTGGTCTCGTTAAAGACCTTGACGATCTTGTCGCCCAGGTCGTAAACGACCTTGTTGCCACGGCGGACGAGCTCGGTCTTGGAATCGGGTAGCAGCATGGTTGCATCCTTTCAACGATGCGATAGAAGCGACGGCGGGGGTGTGTGAAACACCCGTGCACCCCCGCCGCAAAAAACCGTGCTAAAAACTAGCAGACGGCGTAGTCCTGGGGCTCGCGGCCGTAGTAGGCGTCCAGGTAGAGCTCCTTGATCTCGCTCATGAGCGGGTAGCGCGGGTTAGCGCCGGTGCACTGGTCGTTGAATGCCTGCTCGGTCATCTCGTCGAGGGTGTCGAGGAAGTACTGCTCGTCAACACCGTAGTCGGCGATGGTCTTCTTGACACCGATGAAGTCCTTGAGCTCCTCGAGCTTCGTGATGAAGTTCTCGAAGACCTCCTTGTCGTCCTTGCCCTCGATACCGCAGTACTTGGCCATCTCGGCGTAGTTGTGCAGCGCGTTGGGGTAAGGATACTGGGAGAAGGTACCCATCTTGACGGGAGCCTCGGCGGCGTTGTAGCGCATGACGCGGGTCAGGATGACGGCGTTAGCGATGCCGTGGGGCAGGTGATGGAAAGCGCCGAGCTTGTGAGCCATGGAGTGGTTGAGGCCCAGGAAGGCGTTGGCGAAGGCCATACCGGCCATGCAGGAGGCGTTGTGCATCTCCTCGCGGGCGTGCGGGTCCTTGGCGCCGTTCGTGAAGCTGGAGGGCAGGTTCTCAAAGACGAGCTTGGCAGCGCGCTCGGAGAGGCCCTTGGTGTAGTCGGAAGCCATGATGGAGACGTAGGACTCGATGGCGTGGGTCATGACGTCGATGCCGGAGGCAGCGGTCAGGCCGCGCGGAGCGGTCATGCAGTTGTCGGCGTCGACGATAGCCATGTTGGGGAGCAGCGCGTAGTCGGCGAGCGGCCACTTGATGCCGGTCTCCTTGTCGGTGATGATGGCGAACGGCGTGCACTCGGAGCCGGTACCCGAGGAGGTCGGGACGGCGACGAAGTAGGCCTTCTTGCCCATCTCGGGGAAGGTGAAGATACGCTTGCGGATGTCCATGAAGTCCATGGCCATGTCCTCAAACTTGCACTCGGGGTGCTCGTACATCATCCACATGATCTTGCCGGCGTCCATAGCTGAGCCACCGCCGACGGCGATGATGACGTCCGGCTCAAAGAGAGCCATCTGCTTGGCGCCGCGACGTGCGCACTGCAGCGACGGATCGGGCTCGACGTCGTAGAAGCAGTCGTGGGCGATGCCCATCTCGTCGAGCTTGGCCTCGATGGCGCGGGTGTTGCCATTCTTGAAGAGGAACTGGTCGGTAACGATGAAGGCGCGCTTCTTTCCCATGACGTTGCCCAGCTCGTCGAGGGCGACGGGCGTGGAACCCTTCTTGAAGTAGACCTTCTCGGGAGCGCGGAACCACAGCATGTTCTCACGGCGCTCGGCCACAGTCTTAACGTTGATCAAGTGCTTCACCCCAACGTTCTCGGAGACGGAGTTGCCGCCCCAGGAGCCGCAGCCCAGGGTCAGAGACGGCTTCATGCCAAAGTTGTACAGGTCACCGATGCCGCCGTGCGAGGACGGGGTGTTGATGACGATACGGCAGGCCTTCATGACGTGCTCGAACAGGCTGATCTTCTCGGCCTGGGCGGGGTGCACGTACAGAGAGGCGGTGTGGCCCGGGCCACCGGCGAGCACGAGGTGCTCGGCCTTGTCGACGGCCTCCTGGAAGTCCTTGGCGTGGTACATGGCCAGGACCGGGGAGAGCTTCTCGTGGGAGAACTCCTCCTTGGCGGGGTCGGTGGAGGTGACCTCGGCGATCAGGATCTTGGTCTTGGCGGGAACCTCGATGCCGGCGAGCTCGGCGATCTTGGCAGCGGCCATGCCGGGGATGCGGTGATCGAGAGCGCCGTTCTTGAACATGGCGGTACGCAGGGCCTCCATCTCGGCACCCTGCTTGACGAAGTAGCAGCCGCGCTTCTGGAACTCGGCCTTAACCTGGTCATAGATGCTGTCGATTACGGTCACGGACTGCTCGGAAGCGCAGATCATGCCGTTGTCGAAGGTCTTGGAGTGGATGATGGAGTTGACGGCGAGCAGCACGTCGGCGGTGTCGTCGATGACGACCGGGGTGTTACCGGCGCCAACGCCCAGGGCGGGCTTGCCCGAGGAGTAAGCGGCCTTGACCATGCCCGGGCCACCGGTGGCGAGGATGATGTCGACGTCGCGCATGACCATGTTAGTCAGCTCGATGGAGGGGACATCGACCCAGCCGATGATGCCCTCGGGGGCGCCGGCCTTGACGGCGGCGTCAAGCACGAGCTTGGCGGCGGCGATGGTGCACTTGGCGGCAGCCGGGTGCGGGGAGATGATGATGGCGTTGCGGGTCTTCAGGCAGATCAGCGTCTTGAAGATCGCGGTGGAGGTGGGGTTGGTCGTCGGGATGACGGCGCCCACGATGCCGATGGGCTCGGCGATCTTGGTGATGCCGTAAGCCTCGTCGCGCTCCAGGACACCACAGGTCTTGGTGTTCTTGTAAGCGTTGTAGATGTACTCTGCGGCGTAGTGGTTCTTGATGACCTTGTCCTCAAGAACGCCGCGGCCGGTCTCCTCGATGGCCATCTTCGCCAACGGGATACGAGCCTTGTTGGCGGCCATGGCGGCCTCATAGAAGATCTTGTCGACCTGCTCCTGCGTGTACGTAGCAAAAAGCGCCTGGGCCTCTCGCATCTGAGCGAGCTTGGCCTCAAGCGCCTCTACGTTGTCCACAATTGCGGGAGTAGTGTTTTCCGGTGACTTTTTCACCATTTGTGTCTCCTTGCGATCGGAGATTTACCCTACGCCTTGCATGATAGCAAGAAATTATTCGGCGAACGGTAAGATTCCTGTAAAAGGCACACTAAAACGCTTCAATAAACTGAAGCGTTTTAACTAAAACTATCTGCCTGCTGCATCGCCCCGCTCATTGGGTACAGACTCTCATGAGTATTTCAATGGGAAAACGGGACATCTGTTTGATGATCGCTATTCGCGGGTCGCGGTTGAGTCGGACACACAGGCGGTGCAGCTACTCGATTACATCCATTTCAATCCCGTGTAAGGTGCGTCCGACTCGCTCGAGGCGTACCGTTAGTTACAAGGCATACCAGCTGGGCTATGATCCCTTTGACATCTGCAAACCCTCATATAAGTCTGTCCCCAATGAGTGCAAAAAGGCGCCCTCCGTAGGGGAGGGCGCCTTTGGTAAGTTCTATATGAACGCGAGGTCTTTGACCCGGAGAGTCCGAGGTACTTGTTGGTAAGACCTTATTTACGAGCGCGCAACCTTGCCGGACTTGAGGCAGGTGGAGCAAACGTTCATCTTGCGACGGTGACCATCGACGACGACGTAAACGCGCTGGATGTTGGGGCGGAACTTACGGTTGGTGACGCGGTGAGAGTGGCTGATGGAGCGACCGGCAACGGGGTGCTTACCGCAAACTTCGCAAACTTTGGACATAACTGACCCTCCTTGGGCGACAAACGAACATGTCGCGTTAACAAACAAGCCTGAACTATAGCACAGAAGTCGCTCCCTGTGCGCAATCTACACAGAGATATTCCTCTTTTGGCGATAGTGCTCACGCCACGGCCCTGGACGTAGATCCGATTTGCGTGCAGCAGAGGGGATTATGCCAGCTCGTGCGTGCGTTTTCAAGCTCGTCCCACAAATATATAGGTTTATTGAGCTTTGGGCTCCGTTTACGGATTGCTCTGTATTTATGCTCGCAATTAAGCTCGAGGTTGGCTACACTATCCCATGACCATTAAAGGGGTACGAGATACCCACATGGAATTACATAGCTGCCCAAAGAGCAGCCCTTCCTGTGGGTGTCTGGTCCGCTTTAAGCGGTCGGGCATCTATTTTTTTGACTGTGTCAGCAGTCAAGACATGTGAGGAAGGAGATCGATGGGCACGACTTCCCCCAAGGCGGTCATCATGGACGAGACCGCCGTCAATCGAGCGATGACCCGCATCGCGCACGAGATTCTCGAGCGCAACGAGGGCTGTGAAGACCTCGCTCTGGTCGGCATCGTCACGCGCGGCGACCTTCTGGCAAAGAAGCTCGCCGAGGAGATCAAGGAGATCGAGGGCGTCGACGTTCCGCTCGGCAGCCTCGACATCAGCTTCTACCGCGATGACTATGCGACCAATTTCGCTCCCGCGATCCACGCCACCAACATTCCCTTTAGCGTCGACGGCAAGCGCGTCGTGCTGGTGGACGACATCCTGTATACGGGCCGTACCATTCGCGCCGCTCTCGACGCCGTCATGGACCTGGGCCGTCCGAACCGCATTGAGCTGGCTGTCCTCGTTGACCGCGGCCACCGCGAGCTCCCCATCTCGCCGGACTTTGTCGGCAAGAACGTTCCCTCGTCGCATGAGGAGAACGTGCACCTATATATGAAGGAAGTCGACGGCCACACCGCCGTCGAGATTAACGACGTCGCGCCGGGTTCCCACGTGGGCTCCGCGCCGCTGGGAGGTGAGTAGTACCGTGGCGTTCAACCATAAGCACCTGATCGACATTACCGAGTACTCCGAAGAGGACATCAAGCTCATCCTCGAGACCGCCAAGGCGTTCTCCGAGGTTAACGAGCGTGCGATCAAGAAGGTCCCCACGCTCAAGGGCAAGACCATCGTCAACATGTTCAACGAGCCCTCGACGCGCACCCGTAGCTCCTTCGAGCTCGCCGAGAAGCGTCTTTCGGCCGACAGCCTCAACTTTGGCGGCTCCTCGACCTCCACGGTCAAGGGCGAGAGCCTCGTCGATACCGTCGAGACCCTCAACGCCTATAAGATCGACTGCATCGTTGTGCGCGACAAGCACGCCGGCGCTCCCTACATCGTCACGCAGAACTCGCCCGCGAGCGTCATCTGCGCCGGTGACGGCAAGCACAACCACCCCACGCAGGCCCTGCTCGACCTGTACACCATCTGGGAGCACAAGGGTGACTTCCACGGTCTGAAGGTCGCCGTCGTCGGCGATATCGCGCACTCCCGCGTCTGCGGCTCGCTGATCCCCGCCCTTAAGATCATGGGCTGCGAGACCTACGCCGTCGCCCCCGGCACGCTGCTGCCGCCGGCGCCCGAGGTCCTGGGCTGCGACCACGTGACGAGCGACCTCGATTCCGTCCTGCCCGAGCTGGACGTCGTCTACATGCTGCGCGTGCAGCAGGAGCGCCTCGAGGGTGCCCCGTTCCCCACGATTCGCGAGTACCACAAGCTCTTCGGCCTGACCAAGGACCGCGAGAAGCTCATGAAGCCCGACGCGATCATCTGCCACCCGGGCCCCATCAACCGCGGTGTCGAGTTCGACTCCTATATGGCCGACCACCCGCAACGCTCCGTCATCCTGGAGCAGGTCTACGCCGGTATCTGCGTGCGTATGGCTATCCTGTATCTGCTGCTTGGAGGTGCCGATAATGGCCTTGCTTCTTAAGAATGCCCACGTCGTCGACCCGTCCGTCGAGCTTGACGGTGTCGTTGATGTCCTGATTGACGGCGACAAGATCGCCGAGGTCGGCGAGAATCTCGCCGTCGAGGGAGCCGAGGTCCGCGACCTTTCTGGCAAGTACCTCGTCCCTGGCCTGGTGGATATGCACGTTCACCTTCGCGAGCCCGGCTACGAGGTCAAAGAGGACATCGAGAGCGGCACCCGCGCAGCTGCCAAGGGCGGCTTTACCGGCGTGTGCGCCATGCCCAACACCGATCCCGTCACCGATAACGGCACCGTCGTGGAGTTCGTCAAGTCCCGTGCTGCCGAGGTCGGTCACTGCCGCGTCTATCCGTCGGGCGCCATGACCCGCGGTCTTAAGGGCGAGGCCATGTCCGAGATGGGCGATATGGTCGCCCACGGCGCCGTCGCCTTCACCGACGACGGTCGCGGCGTGCAGGGCGCGGGCATGCTCCGTCGTTGCATGGACTACGGCAAGATGTTCGGCAAGGTCTTTATGAGCCACTGCCAGGACGAGGACCTGGTCGGCCACGGCCAGATCAACGAGGGCAAGGTCTCGACCCGTCTGGCTCTCGAGGGCTGGCCGGCTGCCGGCGAGGAGCTCCAGATCGCCCGCGACATCGAGATCGCCAAGCTGACTGGTGCCAAGCTGCACATCCAGCACATCTCCACCGCCCATGGTCTGGAGATCGTGCGTGCCGGTAAGGCCGCTGGCGTTCAGGTTACCTGCGAGGCCACCCCGCACCACATGTTCCTGACCGAGAACGACCTGGACGAGACCTACAACACTTCGCTCAAGGTCAACCCGCCGCTGCGTACCGAGGAGGATGCCGAGGCCATTCGTCAGGGCGTCATCGACGGCACCGTCGACGTTATCGTCACCGATCACGCTCCCCACACCCCGTGGGAGAAGGCCCGCGAGTTCGAGCTTGCGCCCTTTGGCATGATCGGCCTCGAGACCTCGCTGTCGCTCGTACTCACCGAGCTGGTCAACACGGGCAAGATGAGCATGGGCCGTATGGTCGAGCTCATGGCCATCAAGCCGCGTGAGATCCTGGGCCTCGACCAGGTTCAGGTCAAGGCGGGCTCCGTTGCCGACCTGACCGTGTTCGACGCGTCCGCCACCTGGACGGTTGGCGAGGACGGTTACGAGTCGCGCGCCGAGAACTCCGGTTTTGCCGGCCGCACGCTCACCGGTCGTGCCACCGATGTGTTTGTCGGCGGTAAGCAGACGCTTGCCGACGGCTGCATCTGCTAGCATAGCCTTATCGCTTTTGTGCGCGGCGCCCTTGCGGTGCCGCGCTTTCTGTTCGTTTTGACCATGCAACCGCATGGGGGATTGGAGCGTCTATGCCCACACCTTCCACTGCACGCATGCACGACTTCGAGGTCGTCTCGAACCAGAAGATCGCCGACGGCATCTTCTCGCTCGTCATCTCGGCCCCCAAGCTTGCAAGTGCGCTCAAGCCCGGTCAGTTTGTGAACATCGCCGTACCCGGCGATGCGTCCTCGCTGCTTCGCGTGCCCCTGAGCTACTACCGCGCCGACGCCGAGGCCGGCACCGTCGAGCTGTGGTACGCCGTCGTGGGCGACGATACCCGTCGTTTGTCCCAGATGGGCCCTGGCTCCACCTCTAACCTGCTGGGCCCCGGTGGCCGTGGCTGGATGGTACCCGAGGGCACCAGGAAGGCCCTGCTCGTCGCCGGTGGCATCGGCGTTCCGCCTGTGCTGTGTCTTGCCGGTATGCTTGCCGAGCAGGGCGTGGATGTTGACGTGTGCCTGGGCTTTGGCACCGCTTCCAAGGCCGTGGGTGTCGATGAGTTCCGCGCGCTGGGCGCCACGGTCAACGTTTGCACCGACGACGGCTCGCTCGGCACGCACGGTTTTTGCACCGATCCTGCCGCCGAGCTGCTCGGCGAGGGCGGCTACGACTACGTCGCCAGCTGCGGCCCCGCTGTCATGATGAAGAAAGTCGCCGCCGCTGCCGCCGAGGCCGGTGCGTACTGCGAGGTGTCGCTTGAGCGCATGATGAGCTGTGGCTTTGGCGCCTGCAACACCTGCAATGTCGAGACGGTCGACGGTATGAAGGGCGCTTGCATGTGCGGCCCCGTGTTCGATGCTTCCAAGGTGGTGGTCTTCTAGTGGGTACCGTGAACATGGCCGTCGATTTCGGCGGCGTCAAGATGCAAAACCCCATCAACACCGCAGCCGGTACCTTTGGCTACGGCTGGCAGTTCCAGAACTTCTTTGATGTTTCCCAACTGGGCGCCATCACCACCAAGGGTTGCGCAGCCGAGCCCTGGCCCGGTAACCCCGCGCCCCGCATGGCCGAGATCCCCGGCGGTATGATCAACTCCGTGGGCCTTCAGAACCCCGGCGTGGCCGCCTTTGCTCGCGAGTCCGGTCCGTGGCTCGAGCAGCTCTCCAAGGACGGCTGCCAGGTCATCTGTCAGGTTGCCGGCCACTCCGTTGACGAGTTTGTCCGCGCACTCGAGATGTATGTCGAGCTGTGCCCCTGGGCTGCCGGCTACGAGATCAACGTGAGCTGCCCCAATATCGCCGCCGGCGGTGCCGCCATGGGCTCCACGCCCGAGGGCGCCTCTTCCGTTATGGCTGCCTGCCGCAAGGTGACCGATAAGCCGCTGTTCGTGAAGATGGCGCCGGTCAACGTCGCCGAGATCGCCAAGGCCCTCGAGGCTGCCGGCGCCGACGGCCTTTCGGTCATCAACTCCATTCAGGGCATGGCCATCGACGTCCATACCCGCAAGTCCCGCGTGGCCAAGCCCAAGGGCGGCCTTTCGGGCCCGCTGTGCCACCACATCGCCGTGCGCATGGTCTGGGAGGTTGCCCAGGCCGTCGATATCCCCATCAACGGTGTCGGCGGTGTCATGACCGGTGAGGATGCGGCTGAGTTTATCCTGGCCGGTGCCACCTGCGTGTCGGTCGGCATGGCCAACTTCGTCGATCCGTGCGCTTCGCTCAAGATCGCGCATGAGCTCGAGGCCTGGGCCGAGTCCCAGGGCGTAAAGGACATCAACGAGCTGGTAGGTGCTTTCGAATGCTAGAGACCGATGCCCGCGACCGCGT
>CAUBQN010000052.1 GCA_958438125.1 uncultured Collinsella sp. | reverse complement strand
CCCCATCGTCGACGAATCGACAATGGAACGCCCCAAATACATGATGCAATCGGTATGCGCCAGGTCGGAGGCGGGGCTGTAGCCCAGGCTGTGCTCCCAACCGGTAAGTCGGCTTACCTCGCAGGCACCGTCGGCTCCGTACACATTGGGCGAGCCAAGCGCATGCATAAAGCGATGCGCCCAGTAGCGGTCGAACGAGGGCACACCGAGCGTCATGCCCAGCGCACGAGGCCCGCACTCGTCAACAATCCCCAAAAGACGCTCGGCAATCTGAGCAAACGCCTCGTCCCAGGCAATCGCATCAAACCCCGAGCCATCAGCTCGGCGGCGCATGGGATGCAAAATCCGATCACGCTCGTCAAACGGCATTGCCAGGCGATGCCTTCCGCGGGCGCACAGGGCACGCGCCGCGCACGGGTGCCCCGGCACCGGCAACTCGGCCACCACGCGACCGTCCTCAACGCGTGCCGCAAAGGCGCAATCGGCATAGCATCCCCCGCATGTGGTTACCACGGCGCGACCGTCACGCTCCACAGCAGATGCCATCTCGATTACCCCTTTCACAAGCCAAACACAACAGGCCAAAAGCCCAGCAACGAGCCCCAGACCCAAAAAGCCTCCCGCACGGCAACGCCCCGCGGGAGGCCCACGTCAAACAGACGGTACTTTACGCCTCGGACTTCTTGGCATAGACAAACCAGTAGCCGAGCGCGATCAGAACCGCGCCGCCCACGATGTTGCCCAGCGTGGCGGCGGACAGGTTAAACGCAATGCCCGCAACGTTGAGTGCATCGGCGCCGGCGACGTCGACACCATAGCCGCACGCGTGCATCACGGCACCCATGGGCAAAAAGTACATGTTGGCGACGCAGTGCTCAAAACCGCAGGCCACAAAGGCGGCGATGGGCAGCAGAATGCCCACGACCTTATCGACCACGGTCTTGCCGGCGGTACCGATCCACACGGCAAGGCACACAAAGATGTTGCACAGGATGCCGCGGAAGAAGATCGTCACCCAGTCGATCGTCACCTTGCCGGCGGCGACGCTCACCATGGAATTGGCGACCGCCTCGCCGTTGAGCTTGTAAATGCCGGCCATGTACACCAAAAAGACGATGAACAGGGCACCGACAAAGTTACCAAGCCACACGACGACCCAGGCCTTGAGCATCTGGACCAAGGTGATCTTTTTGCTCTTGAGCGCGCAGACCATAAGCGAATTGCCGGTAAACAGCTCGGCACCGCACACCAGCACGAGCACCAGGCCCAGGCAAAAGCACAGGCCGCCCACGACGCGCTGGGCGCCCCAGCCCAGCGTGCTATCGCTCAAGAACACGGTAAAGAACAGGCCGCCGAAGGCGATAAACGCGCCGGCGAACATTGCCAACAGAAAGGCCTTAGCGACCGGCAGGTTAGCCTTGGTCACGCCGGCGGCCTCGGTCTTGGCCTCGATCGCGGCGGGCGCCAGGCAATCGGGAGCGGGGAACTCCGCCTTGGAATCTGCCATGTCAATCACTTCTTTCCTAATCAGCAGGGACAAGCGCTCCTATTGCTCCTGCCCCAAGCGGACAAAGTGGGAAAAGTCGTTGGCGGCCACGGCGTCGTACACGGCGTCGACGGCCTCAAAGACCTCCGGGGACATGGGGTTATAGAACTCCGTATCGCCCGGCTGAATCCCTATGAAGACGATATCTTCGCACGATTGCTCAATCTCTTCGATCAGAATCGACTAGGGAAGCGAATGCGTGGTGAACATCGACTTGCGGGCCACGTCACGTTTGTCGAGCAAGCGGATGGCGCCGACGGGCAGCGCCATGTCGGCGGCATCGACCAAAACCAAACGCGGCGGACGCTCGCGCTTGACCTCGATGATGTCATCCTCGGGCGTTTGCCCGCCGTCGATGGTGTACCAACCGGCGATGGGCGCGTCTTCCATCTTTTTGGAGAGCACGGGGCCGGCAGCATCGTCGGCACGCAGCACGCTTCCCGCCGTGAGCACGATACCCGCAAACGGGGCGCCGTTCACACGTCCATCCACAACGTGACCCATTACTGCAACCTTCCCGTCAGATACACGCCCGACACATCGCGCACGCGCTCCACCAAATCGCGGAACTTCATTAAGAACGCGACCTGCTGGGCATGCAGGCCAAAGTCGTCGTCGAACACCGAGATGCCGGCCTTGGCCGACCCGCGAAAACCGCGCTCGTCGAGCAGCGCATCGCAGGCCTCGAGCAGCGACAGCACCGCCGCCTTGTCGAGCTGGCACTCGCCAAAGGAGCGGATGGCCTCGAACTTGGTCTTGGCCTCTCCCTCCGGCAGCGCGTCGATAAGCGTATAGAACACGTTCACCGGCACCGACAGGCGCGGCTCAAAGCAGTCGAGCACGCCGGTGTGGTGGCCCACGGCGAGCGTGTAGTACAGCACGTCGCAGGCCTCCTGGGGAACGTCTTCCTCGGTCTCCACAAACTTACGCGTGAGCTCGTAGAAGACCACCTGGTCGGGCGTATGGCCTAGGCAGGGGTCGGCGACGCCCTCAGCGGCCTCGTCGCTTGCGCGCGAGGCATCGCCAAAGGAGCCGCCGAGCATACCGGGGCCCGCAAAGTAACCAGAGCGGTCCGTGAGCTCCATCTAGCGACCTCCGGCCAGCACCAGATCCTGCAGCGCAGAGTAGACCTCAACGCGGCGCGGATCGTCCTGCTTGTCGATGAGCAGCGCCATGGCACCGCGGATATCGCCCTTGGGTGCGCCCTCGAGCGTATCCATAAACTCGTTGGCCAGGTCGCGGCCGTAACGGTAGCCGCTCATGGCGCGAGCCTCGCGCTCAATGGCAACGCGCAGCTTGTACGGCACGCCGGGGTGCAGGATATCGGCCTGCTCGCCGGCGGCCTCCACCGTGGTCTCGGCATGGAGCTTTTGGTCCAGCAGACCGAGCGCCATGGCAAAGCCGTAGACGGTCTGCGCAGGGCTGGGCGGGCAGCCGGGGATGTAGACATCGACCGGAAGAATCTTATCCGTGCCGCCCCAGACGCAGTAGTTGTCGTAGAAGATGCCGCCGGTGCAGCCGCACGCGCCATAGGACACCACGATCTTGGGATCGGGTGCGGCCTCAAAGGCACGCAGGGCCGGCATGCGCATGGCACGCGTCACGGCACCGGTGTACAGCAGCACATCGGCGTGACGGGGCGAGGGCACGACCTTGATGCCAAAGCGCTCGACGTCGAAGACGGGCGTGATGGAACCGAAGATCTCGATCTCGCAGCCGTTGCAGCCGCCGCAGTCGACACGGTAGACGTACACCGAGCGCTTAATCTTCTTAAGAAGGGTCGCCTTGGCCTTCTCGATGCTCTCGTCGAGCTCGATCTTGGTCGGGCGGTACTGAAGCCGCTCGGGCAAAAGCGTGGGTTCGGCCATGGTTACTCCTCCTTCGTATCAAAATCCATGATGATGCCCTCGACCGGCGCAGGTCCGGCGGGAATCTCGGGCGCATCGGGGTTGAGCTCGCGGTCGATATACTCCGGGTTCACGCCGTGGCCGCCCAGATACTCCATGCCGGGGCCCTGGGGCTCACCGGACGCAAGCGTCTCGTTGGCAGCCATGCCGTGCGCGTTGCCGGTCTTTACGGCCGAGGCGGCGCGCAGGGCGTCGAGCTCGCGCTTGCACTCCTGGCACATACCGACGGTACGGGCGGCCTGGATGGCCTCCATGCCGCCGGTCTTTTGCAGCAGGCGCTTGGCGTAGTCGATCTCCTTATGCGGGGCAAACGGCTTGCCGCAGCGCGAGCAGTGCTCGAGCGTATATACGCTCTTGCTGGTGAGGTCGTCCTTGCTCATGACGGCCAGCTCAAACTCCTCGGTGAGCTTGATGGCCTCCATGGGGCAGGCTTCCTCGCAGCGGCCGCAGAAGATGCAGCGGCCGTAGTCAATCGACCAGGTGATGGTATCGGCCGCAAGGTCGGTGTCCATGCGAATGGCATCGGCCGGACACGCCACGCCGCAGGCACCGCACGCGATGCAGAGCTCCGCGTTGTGCTCGGGCTTGCCGCGCATGTCCTTGTTGGTGGGGAACGGCGCAAACGGGTACTTGACCGTCGCGTCGCCGGCCTTGGCGTTAACCTTCCAAAGCTTCAGCATATTAGAGCGCCTCCTCATCGAGCGGGGCGGCCATGGTGCCCTCGCCCGCAAGCGGCGACTTGTCACGCCAGACATTCTCGAACTGCTCCTTGTCGAGCACGTGGTCGCGCTTGGCGGCGACATCGGTCACCGTCACGCGGTCGGTGCAGGAGTAGCAAGGGTCGAGCGAGCCGACGATCAGCGCCGCGTCGCCCACGGTGTTGCCGCGGAACATGTAGCGCAGGACCGGCCAGTTGCTGTACGTGGCCGCCTTGGCGCGCCAGCGGTAGCACTTCTGGTTGTTGCCGAGCATGGCCCAGTGCACATCCTCGCCGCGCGGCGCCTCGGTGGCACCGATGGCGTACTTGTGCGGGGTGTACTCCCAGTCCGTGGTGAGGATGGGACCCGACGGGCAGTTCTCGAGCATGGTCTCGATCATGTCGATCGAATCGTAGACCTCCTGGATGCGAACGGCGGTACGGCCGAAGGCATCGCAGGTATCGGCCGTAGCGGCGTGCATCTTTTGGATGTCCGGATCGGCGTAGCCGTCGAAGGGATGGTCAAAGCGCACGTCGCGGGCATAGCCCGAGCCACGCATGAGCGGGCCGACCGGCGAGAAGTCGCGTGCGATCTTGCGGTCCAAGATACCGATACCGCTCGTACGCTCAATAAAGTTGGGCGTGGAGAGCAAAACGTCGACGAGCTCCTGAACCTCGGAGCGCAGCTGGTGGATGGTCGTGAGCGTGGAGAGCTTCTGCTCGGCCAAAATGTCGCGACGCACGCCGCCGATCACGTTGAGGCCGTAGGTCTTGCGGTGACCGGAGAGCTTCTCGGCCAGGTCCATCGACTTCTCGCGGACGCGGAAGAACTGCTGGAAGCCGGAGTCGAAGCCCGTGTAGTGCGACGCCAGGCCAATGTTGAGCAGATGCGAGTGCAGGCGCTCGACCTCGAGCATGATGGCGCGGATGTACTGGGCGCGCGGCGGGACATGAATGCCCTGGGCGCGCTCGACGGCCTCGGCATAGGCCACCGAGTGGGCACAGCCGCAGATGCCGCAGATGCGGTCGGCGAGGAACGTCACGGCGTCATAGTTCAGGCGCGTCTCGGCGACCTTCTCCATACCGCGGTGCACGTAGAACAGACGGTAGTCGGCGTCGACGATCGTCTCGCCCTCAACGAACAGGCGGAAGTGGCCGGGCTCGTCGGAGGTAATGTGCAACGGGCCCATGGGGACGAGCGTCGTCTCCTTGCCCTTGGTATCGGCCAAGAACTCGTAGTTTTCCATGTCACTCGCGGGAGCGGGACGGAAACGGTAGTCCATGGAGTCCTTGCGCAGCGGGTACAGGCCGCTGGGCCAGTCATCGGGCAGCACCAGGCGGCGACGATCGGGCAGACCCTCGGGGATCAGCCCGAACATGTCGCGCAGCTCGCGCTCGCCCCACACGCAGGCGGGGACGAACGGCGTCACGGACGGGAACGTCATCTTGGCGGGATCGACCTCGGTGCGCACGGTCACCCAGCCGGGATCCTCCCCCTCCATGGAGATGACGTAGTACACGGCGTAGCGGCCGCACAGGCTGCGCTCATCGTTGCCGATGATCACGGGAATCCAGCCGTAGCGCTCGTAATACAGGTAGTGGACGGCCTCGGGCAGCTTGTCCTGCTTGACGGTGATCGTCAGCTGGTCCTCGCACTGCCACTCGACCTTCTCGATGCAGCCCGGAACGGCGCGGCGCAGGGCCTCGACATGGCTCTCGCAGCGACGGGCATACACCTTGTTCTCAGTTTCAATCATTCGTTACTCCACCTCGCTCTGAGCGGTCTCGGTACCGAACACAGCGCGGTACATCGGCGTCGCGTGAAGTTCCTCGGTGCTCTGCTCGAGCACGATGCCGGTCGCGGTCTCCACACCGTGCACGAGAGGCAGCGGGGTGGCGATGCCAAACCACAAGATCATGACAGCCAGGATGATTTCGGGGATGAGCATGAGCGCCGGGGCCTCATGCTTGCCCATGCCCTGGGGCGCATGGCCGAATACCGACTTGAGTGCGATGCGGGTGAGCGCGGAGATGGCCACGGTAAGACCGAGGGCGACCACGACGACCAGCCACATGGGACCGGCGGTAACACCGGCGACAAAAGTCAGGAACTCGGAGATAAACATGCCAAAGGGCGGGAAGGCACCAAGACCGAGCAGCGCCAGGACGGCGAGCGCGGCGGTTGCGGGCGCAACCTCGACGACGCCCTGGATCTTGGCCAGGCTACGCGTGCCAAAGGCGTGCTGGATGTTGCCGGACACGCAGAAGGCAAGCGTCTTGGTAAAGCCGTGGAACACGCAGTGCAGCAGGGCCGCGGCGATACCCAGCGGGCCACCGATACCCAGGCACAGGGCAATAACGCCCACGTTCTCCACAGACGAGTACGCAAAGCGGCGCTTGAGGTCGTCCTGGCGAAACATCGAGAGTGCCGCCACCAAAATGGACAGCGTGCCGACGATCAGCAGCAAAAGTTGCGGATACTCGGCGCCCACGGCCTGGATAGTAAAGCCGTAGAAGCGCATGATTACAAGCATGGCGCACTTAAGCAGCACGCCCGAAAGCAGGGCCGAGACAGGGCTCGGGGCCTGGGAGTGGGCATCGGGCAGCCAAGTGTGCATGGGGAACAGGCCGGCCTTGGTACCAAAGCCGATCACGATAAACGCAAAGGCGAGGCGCATGAGCGTCGGGTCGAACTGGTCGGCATACGGCAGCACGCACGACAGGAATGCGGCCTCGTGGGCGTTGGGAATCACGTCGGCGGCGTTGGCGTAGATCAGCAGCGTGCCGAACAGGCCAAAGGCCACGCCGGCGGTGCAGACCATCGCATACTTCCAAGAAGCCTCGAGGGCCGTCTTGTTCTTGTAAATACCCACGAGGAACACGGTGGAAAGCGTGGTTGCCTCCACGGCGGCCCACGTGAGGATCATGTTGTTGGACAGGCACGCGAGCAGCATGGTGAACACAAACAGGCTAAACAGCGCAAAATACTGCTTGGCGCGCTCGGCGGGCATGGAGCCCTCCTCGATATCGGCCTTTACATAGGGCAGCGAGAACAGCCCCGTAAGAAAACCGATAAAGCCGATGAGCAGCACAAAGATGGCGCCCAGCGAATCGAGGTGGAACCACAGGCCAAGAGCGCTCGCGGTTTCGCCGCTCATAAGGACGTCGCCGGCCGTCATAATCGACAGCACCAGGACGGCTGCGACGGAGACCAGGTTGAGACCGGCAAACACGTTATAGGACGTGTTCTTGGGCAAAAACGCCATGACCAGCGAGAACACCAAAGGAGTCGCGAGCAGGGCGAGAATCAACGTTTCCATGGACTACCCCCTCAGCTCGGACAGGTCGCGCGCATCGAGCGAGTGGGAGTCGTCCCAAATGCGACGCACGACGATGGACATGATGATGACGGCAAAGATGGCGTCGGTGGCGATACCGATCTCGATGATCTCGGGAGCGGTGGGGGCCAAAAGCGCGAGCGTCACATGGCTGCCGTTTTCCATAAGGTAGTATCCAAAGATCTGCTTCATGATGTTGCGCTGCGAAATGATGCAGGTGAGGCCCACAAAGAAGTGAGCGAAGCTAATAGCGAGCGCAGGCGTTGCGACCTCGGCCGTGGGCAGGCTAATCTGCGTCACGACGGCAAAGCAAATCGCGACCTCGACGGCGATGATGCAAATGGCCCACGCGGGCTTAAGGCCGGCCTTGAGCGATGCGTCGCTCGGCTCACCCATCTTCTTGTATGCGCGGTTGAGGATATAAGGGACCAGGACGACCTTGGTGATAAAGGCAGATCCAGCCCACATAAGCAGCTCCTGCGCACCAGTAGTGACACCGAGCGTGGCGAGAAGCCCCACGAGCACCAGCGACTGCACCGCATACCAGTGGATGGAATGTTTGATGTTCTTGGAGACAACCACCATGGTGGACGTGACGATCAGAAGGCCGCCAAGGATGTTGACGATCGAATAACCCATGTCGTTCTACCTCCTAACCGATCCAGCTGGCCGAAAGCGGGCCGCTGACGATAACCATGATGATGAGCACGATGAACACGAACGCCATCGCGCGGGGAAGCGGGGCTCCCGCAGCGACCTCGTCGCTCGGCTCGCCGGGCAGGCAATAGCCCATCCACTTGAGGAACCAGGCGAAGGTGGCAACGGTTTCGGCGACCATGATGCACACGAGCACCAAGATCGCAACGTTGCCGGCACCAACAGAAAAGCCGCCGGCGATAATCTGGAACTTCGAGAAGAACGTGTTCATGGGCGGCACGCCGGCAATGGCGAGCGCGGCGACACCAAAGCCCACGCCCGAGATCGGGTACTTCTTTACGATGCCGCGAAGCTTGGGCAGCATACGCGTGCCGAGCGTAAAGGAGAACGAACCGGCAATCAGGAAGAACAGCGTCTTGGCGAAAGCGTGGTTAAAGATGTGGCAAACGGCACCGTCAAAGGCCAGCTGGCTGCCAAAGACCGAAAGGCCCAGACCAAAGAACACATAGGAGAGCTGGGCGATCGTGGAGAAGGCCAGCAGGCGCTTCATGTCCTTTTGCGGCAGGTACATAAGGAAACCAAAGAGCATGGTGACCATGGCGTCGATAATGGCGACCCAGCCCACGATCTCGGGAACCTCTCCGGCAGAAACGAGTGCACGCGCGAACACGCACACGCCGACCTTGACCATCGAGGCGCCATGCAGGTAGGCCGAAACAGGCGTCGGGGCCTCCATGGCCGAAGGCAGCCACATGTACATGGGGACCTGCGCGGACTTGGCCCAAGCGGCAAAGAGCACGAGCAAAAGGACGATAGCCTTGAGCTTGGCGTCGAGGCCGGCAATCGCGGTAATAGCGAAGGTGCCGGTGTGGGCAAACACGATGGCGGCGCCCAGATACAGGCCGAGCGCACCGATATGCGTAATGATCAGGGCCTTCATGCCGGCCTTCTTGGCCGTGGGCGACATGTAGTAGCTAATGAGGCCCCAAGAGCACGCACCCGTGATCTCAAAGAACACGAGCTGGCCCAAAAGGGTCGAGCTGTACACAAGGCCGGCCATGGCGCCGATGAAGGTCGCGAGGTACGCGTAGAAGCGACGACGCGGTGCGTCGGGATGCTCACGGTTATTCTCGCTCATATAGGGAATCGAATAGATCACGACAAGCAGGCCGATACCCACAAAGGCGGGCGCGAGCAGCGTGCTCATGCGATCGAAGGTGAATCCCATGACGAGGGTCTGCCCAAACGAGATCAGGGGGACCTGCGTGTCGGGCATGCCGGCGCCAGCGAAATTCGCGGCGAGGGCGATGGTGCAGACCGTCGAGACGGCGGCACCCAAAACGCTGAACCACTTGGCGTACGGACGGGGGAACAGGGCGACGAGCACCGAGGCCACCATCGGGGCCGCGATAGCGACCAAGCCGAGAAGGGACAGACTGACTGCAAATGACATTGTTTCTCCCTTCTCCTACACGCCGACGACCACGAAGACAAACGCCAGAACGGCGATGCC
>CAUBQN010000051.1 GCA_958438125.1 uncultured Collinsella sp. | reverse complement strand
TCGTCAAGGCCGTGGCAAACTTCACCGATGCCAAGCTCATCGCCGAGCTTTCGGAGGACCTGGGCGAGGCCATGGTGGGCATCAACGCCGACGAGATCGAAATCATCATGGAGGAGCGCGGACGCTAGTCCGGCAGAAAGGATCGCACATGAGCGATTATGCAGACCAAACGGTCGCCGTGCTGGCGGTCCAAGGCGCATTTGCCGAGCACGAGGCAAGACTATCCGAGCTGGGCGCGCGCTGTATTGAGCTGAGGCAGGCGGCTGATTTGAAGCAGGACTTTGACCGTCTGGTACTTCCCGGCGGCGAGTCTACCGTTCAAGGGAAGCTGCTTGATGAGTTGGGCATGCTCGAGGAGCTTCGCACCCACATTGTTGAAGGCATGCCCGTCCTGGGCACCTGCGCCGGCCTGATTCTGCTGGCTCACGACCTTGCCGCCCATGACGATAAGGGCACGCCGCGCCTGGCAACCATGGATGTGCTCGTTGAGCGCAATGCCTACGGCAGGCAGCTCGGCAGTTTTCGAACCAAGGGGCAGGTAGCTGGCATCGACGGTGAAGTGCCGCTGACGTTTATCCGCGCGCCCCGCATCGTCGAGGTCCACGGCGACGCAAAGGCCTTAGCGAAAGTCGACGGCCGTATCGTCGCCGCGCGCCAGGGCAACCAGCTCGGCGTAACCTTCCACCCCGAACTCGACGAAGACACCCGCCTCCACGAACTGTTCCTACAAATGTAGGCATCGAAATCAACAAACGAAACGAGAGTGGATAATCTCCCACCTTGAGCATGAATATGGGCTCATACCGGGAGATTATCCACTCTCATGCTACGTAGTCGTTGGGGACGTTCTTAAATGACTAGTCAAACAAGAACGTCCCCAACGACTATCTTTTAGCAGGTCTGGATCATGGCAATGTCGATGTTTTGGCACCGACAGCGAGCGCCCACCAGAGCGAACAAATTGGCATGAAAAGAGGACGGCATAGACCTTCTGGTCATGCCGTCCTCTTTGAATGACAAGTCGTCGCTCTGGTGGGCGCGCAGCGTCGAGCCGTTACGCGGTTTGGTAAAACCGCGTAACCCAACTAGAAGCGGTTGCCGCGGAAGCCGCCGCCGTTGCGGCCGCCACGATCGCCACCGCGACCGCCGCGGTCATTACCACGGTTGCCGCCAAAGCCGCCACGGTTGCCACCGCGATCGCCATAGCCACCACGGTTGCCGCCAAAGCCGCCGCGACCACCACGGTCGCCGCCACGGTCACCAAAGCCGCCACGGCCGCCACGATCGCCACCGCGACCGCCGCGGTCGCCACCACGGCCACCACGATCGCCAAAGCCGCCGCGACCACCACGGTCGCCGCCACGACCACCACGGTCGTCACGGCCGCCGCGAGGACCGCGATCCTCGTCCAGGCCCATGGCGACGAGCGGAGCGATAACCTTATCGAGAGCGGCCATCAGCTCGGTGGCCTCCTCGTAAGAAAGCTCGGGCAGGAGCTTCTCCTTCTTGTTGGCAAGCTCGACCAGGCCCTCAGCGGCATCCTCGGCGGCGAAGACAACAATCTTGCGCATATCGCCCTCGGCGTCGTCGATGCGGCCGACCAGATCGGCAGCCTCGGCCTCGGCCATCAGGCCATCGAGCTCACGAAGGCGCATGCCCAGCAGGTCGGACATTTCCTTCTGCTCCATCTTGGGCTTGAGGTCAAGAAGCTTGATGGCGCGCTCGATGTTCGCCATGCGCTCGGCCTTGGCCTCCTCCTCCTTGGAAATAGCAAAGCGACGGCTACGCAGCAGGCGGGCGGCCTTCTGCATCTTGTCCATCAGCTCTTCGTCATCGTAATCAACAGCGGCCTCGACAACCTCGGCCTCCTCCTCGGCGGAAACCTCGTCAGCAGCCTCAACCTCGGCAGCTTCGGTCTCCACGGTCTCGACTGCCTCGACCTCGGCAGCCATGGTCTCGTTCTCGGTCTCGTTCATGATCTCTTCGTTCTCGGACATGAGACTCCTTCTTGGCCCTCTCGGGCATCATCGCCCCATTCGCGGGGCCCGTCGCGCACTCTTTGCGCTTTAAACATTCATGCCTCTCGGCAAAACGTCCATTAGTTTATGGTGTCGCCATCCAATCTAGCTGCAGAATCTATGTGCACACATTAATGCGACATGTGCGACTCGCGACGAGCGTACACCAGCGACGCCACGAACCCGACCACGGCAATTACAGCCGCCACACGCACGGCAGCTGCAAATCCGATCGCCTGGGCAACGTCTGTCGCAGCGCCGGCGGCGCCGGCAGTCGCCGCAGAACTCGAGAGCAGGCCGATAAACAGCGACGGGCCAAACGATGCGGCAATCATGTTCCACGTGTTGAGCAATGCCGTTCCGTGAGGATGCTCAGCGGCAAGCAGCGTCTCCAAGCCAGCCGTCTGCGAGGGGCTTAGCACCAAACCGACTCCGGCATACACCACAACGGTCAGTGCCACGACAACGCCGATGTTCATGCTTGCCGCCGTCATCGAGATGGCAGTCTGTCCCACGGCAATCAGGGCAAAGCCGACCGGCAGCAGCGGCCATGCGCCACGGGCGTCCATCACGCGTCCGCCCACAATCGAGGTCACGGCGTTACAGGCAATCGTCGGCAAAATGAGCAAGCCCGCAACAAGTGCGGTCATGCCGTATGCGCCCTCAAAATAGAGCGGCAACAAAACGCTCATCGAGAACGTCGTCATCATCGACACCACCACAAGCAGGCACGCAGGCCAAAAACGAACGCTCGCCATGGGACGCACGTTAAGCACTGGATGCTCGAGCCTGAGCTGACGGACCGCAAACAGGCCGAGCAGCACAATGGCGGCGAAGAGCGTCACGATGCCGGCAATCAGATTGGTCGAGAACTCGCCTACGGAATACACAAATGCCGTAATGCCAGCGGCGAGCAAAACAACCGACAGAATATCAAGCGTGCTGCTCGAGCGCTCTCCGACATTCTGAACAAGCTTAACGCCCGCCGCAGCGACCACAATGCCGCCCACCAGCGGCACTACGAACACCGCCCTCCAGCCAAACAACGTGCACATAAGACCGCTGATTACGGGTCCAAACGCCGGCCCTAGCGTAATGCAGGCACCGCCCAGGCTAAGGTACAGACCGAGCTTCTCGCGCGGGGCGCAAGACAGCACCACGTTCATCATGAGCGGAAACAAGATGCCCGATCCCGCAGCCTGCAAAATACGACTTGGCAGCAAAACGCTAAACGACGGAGCGAACAGGCACAGGACTTCGCCGGCGACCATACATCCGCATGCGAAAAACAACAGCTTGCGCGTCGAGAAACGGCCGGACAGGAAGGCCATGATGGCCGTAAAAATCGACGTCACGATCATGTAGCCCGAGACGAGCCACTGTGCCGTGGTGGCACTCACCGAAAAGGCTGCCATAATGTCGTGCAACGCCACGTTAATGATGTTCTCGTTAAACGCGGCAACAAAGGCTGCAATATACATTACGACGAGAATCGCCGCAGAGGCCGATGGCGTTACTTGAACTTGTTGCTGAGATTTGCTCCCCATGCATTTCCTTCCTCTTGGAACGACAGTCGCATCGCCCCAGAGGAACGGTCCAGGGCGAAAAATGAGCCCTAGACTTACGCCAGACGCCGTACACGACGAATCTGGCAACATGGTCCAACGTTGAAAGATTGTAACGCGGACGCGCAGCTTTCCTTCCGCGCTATTATTAAAAGTCCACGAAAGCATAAGACATGAGGAGCCCGCCATGATTAAGCCCATCATGAAATCCGAGTTCTTTTTGCGTCTACCTTCCGAAGACGCGGGGCTCGACGACGCCGTGACCGGGCAAGACCTCCTGGATACGCTCCACGAACATGAACACGAGTGCGTGGGGCTCGCCGCCAACATGATCGGTGTGCGCAAACGCATCATCTGCGTAAAGGACGGCAACAGGGCGCTCCTGATGTACAACCCTCAAATTCTTGAGCAGGTCAATGCCTATCAGACGAGCGAAGGATGTCTCTCGCTGATCGGCGAGCGTCCCTGTACCCGCTATCGCCGCATTAAGGTGGAGTATTTGGACGAGAACTTCGTCCACCGCATCAAAAACTTCTCGGGCTACACCGCCGAGATCATCCAGCACGAAATCGATCATTGCTGCGGAATCGTGATCTAGTTCCGCGAGTCAAGGAAAATGATCTGTTTTCCTCCGTCCCTAATGGACCATGGTAACGACGCAGGCTGAGCATACGACAGCGAGCGAGCCGCATTTGCACCAAGGTGACGTGAAACGAAAGGGCGCTGACCTTCTGGTCGCGCCCTTGAAGTTGAACGTCAGATTGGTGTGAATGCGGCTCGCGCAGCGTCAAGCGGTCCGCCGTTCGGTAGAACGGCGGAACTAATTAGCTTTGGCGGTAGTGTTCGAAGAAGTCGGCGAGGTCTTCGAGGGACTCTTTGAGTACTTCCATGCGCGGCAGGTACACGATGCGGAAGTGGTCGGGCTCAGCCCAGTTGAAGCCGCCGCCGCGCGTAATCAGGATCTTCTTCTCGTGCAGCAGGTCAAGGGCGAATTGCTCGTCATCGGTGATGTTGAACTTTTTAACATCCATCTTGGGGAAGATGTAGAACGCCGCACGCGGCTTAACCACCGAGATGCCGTCAATCTTGTTGAGCGCCTCATACACAAAGTTGCGCTGCTCGTAGACACGGCCGCCGGGACGGATGTAGTCGTTGACCGACTGATGGCCACCGAGTGCCGTCTGAACGATCGACTGAGCCGGCACGTTGGAGCACAGGCGCATGTTCGAGAGCATGTTGACGCCCATGATGAAGTCGCTCATGCAGCGCTGGTTGCCCGAAAGCACCATCCAGCCAATACGATAGCCCGCGATCATGTGCGACTTGGAAAGGCCGCTAAAGGTGACGCAGGGCAGATCGGGAGCGAGCGAGGCAATCGAGACGTGCTCGTAGCCGTCCATGCACAGGCGGTCGTAGATCTCATCGGCAAAGATCATCAGCTGATGCCTGCGTGCAATCTCGACGATGCCCTCGAGCACCTCGCGCGGATAGACAGAACCCGTGGGGTTGTTGGGGTTGATGATGACGAGGGCTTTGGTCGCGCTCGTGATCTTGGACTCCATATCCTCCAGGTCGGGATACCAATCCGCCTGCTCATCACACAGATAATGTACGGGATGACCGCCGGCAAGAGTTGCGCACGCCGTCCAGAGCGGATAGTCGGGGCTGGGGATCAGGATTTCGTCGCCATTGTCGAGCAACGCGTTCATCGAAAGCTGAATGAGCTCGGACACGCCGTTGCCCGTGTAGATGTGCTCCATCTGAACATTGGGCAGGCCCTTGATCTGCGAATACTGCATGATCGCCTTGCGCGCGGAGAACAGGCCACGCGAGTTGGAATAGCCTTCGCAGTCGGGCAGCTGCTGGCGCATGTCCTTGATGACCTCATCGGGTGTGCGGAAACCGAAGGGCGCCGGGTTGCCGATATTGAGCTTGAGGATGCGCTCGCCCTCATCCTCCATACGGGCGGCCTCGTCGACGACGGGACCGCGCACGTCATACAGGACGTTATCGAGCTTGGTGGATTTAGAAAAAGTACGCATGGTGGCGCTCCTTGCAATTTGAGCTGAGGGATGGGGTTCGGGCTTGGAATCGTTGCGAGGTGATGATGCCTCGCCTTGATCGGCGTCGCCGGCAAGCAGCCAGGTAACATCGACCTCCAAAATACGGGCGAGCAGCTCAGCCACATCGCGCCGCGGGATCGTCTTGCCGCTCACATATTGGCTCATCTGACTCTTGCCGAGTTTTTTGCCGAGCATCTCCGATGCGCGGATCACATCCGACTGGCGAACGTCGCGATTGGACATAGCCTGTCGCAGGCGATCGCTAAACGTCTCTTGGGCCACTAGAACCTCCTTGCTGGCAAAGTTCAATTTATAGAACACGAATTGAACCTGAGTTCAATTTAGGCAGCAGTATAGCGCGGCGCATTATCGGGAAGTTCAATTTCACAAGAAAACGTACCGAACTCCGAGATTTGCCCAAAGCAGACAATGACGTGCACACGTTTAGAGGTATTCAAGGAATCGAGCGGCGGCAAGCGAAACATCAGCCGTGCGATATATCGCATTGATCTGCCGATGGGGATGTCCCTCGAGCGAACGCACGGCAACATCGAACTGACAGCGGCGCAAGATGAGCGCGGGAAGAATGCTCACGCCCAGGCCGTCCTCGACCATGGCCATAATCGCATAGTCATCCCAGGTCGACAGCTTGGAGCACACCGTCAGTCCCGCCCGACGGAACAGCGGCGTAATCTCGTCATCGGTGCCGCGTTCTAGCAGAATAAACTGCTCGTTGGCTAAATCGACAAGAGAAACGACCTCCGCCGTGGCAAGCAAAGAGTCTGCCGGCACTACTGCCATCAACTCGTCGCGCACCAAAGACCGCGATGTCATGCCGTTTTCTCGGGGCTCACGCGGGATAAAGCCCAGATCGCAGCGCCCTTCCGCCACCCATTGTTCAATCTCTGAGTAATCACCCATCAGCAACTCATAATCGACGTCCGGGTGATCGGCGCGAAAGCGCGCAATCACCGGCGGCAGCACGTGGGTCGCCACACTCGAAAACGTACCGATGCAGATTTTGCCGCGCATGAGCCCACGCATCTCATCCACCCGTCGCTGCAAACGAACAAATTCCTCACATAACGCCTCGACCGCCGGCATAACTTGCCGCCCGTCAGCAGAAAGCACTACGCCCTCGCGACTGCGGTCGAGCACCTTAAAGCCCCAATCGGCCTCAAGATCGGCCACCATACGGCTCACGCCCGACTGCGAATAGCTCAGCCGCTCGGCGGCGCGCGTAAAACTGCCGGCGCGCACGGTCTCGAGCAGCACCTGCATCTTTTGAATATTCGTTTCCACGGCACCCCTCCATCTTTGCATGAGTTTTTGTCATGTTAGCCATGCATTATATTCGCTTTTCTTCTAAAGCCAGTTCACCCATAGTGAAGATGCTCGGATATAGAGGGGATGTCAGCGCATGAACAACGGACTGTTTACGTACTTAGCAGCATTGCTATTGTTTGGCTCCAACGGCATTATCGCCGCTGCCATCGCGCTGCCGAGCTCGGATATCGTGCTACTGCGTACGTTTTTGGGCGCACTCTCGCTTGTCACCATTCTCGCCATCACCCAACGCCATAAGTTGCAGGCGCCATCTCGCCCCCGCGAAGCCGCAGCCCTCCTCCTTTCGGGAGCCGCGCTGGGCGCCAGCTGGATTTTTCTGTTCCGCGCCTACCAGACGATCGGCGTCGGCGTATCCTCGCTGCTGTACTACTGCGGCCCCATCATTGTCATGGCGCTCTCCCCGCTCATCTTCGGCGAAAAGCTGACCGGTGGTAAAATCACCGGCTTCATAGCCGTCGCCTGCGGCGCCTTCCTCATCGCGGCCCAAGGCCTCGGCGGCAATATGCCCATCGCAGGTATCGTGTGCGGCATCGCCTCGGCCTTCTGCTACGCGCTGATGGTCATCGCTAGCAAGGGTGCACCACACATCGAAGGCCTCGAAAACTCCACGCTCCAGGTGAGCGCCGCCTTTGTGACCGCGCTGGTCCTCACGCTCACCACGCAGGGCGCTCCCTCATTCCTGTCCGCCGGCGTCGCCGCCAGTATTGATTGGCGCGCCGTCGTCATGCTCGGCGTCGTCAACACCGGCATCGGTTGCCTGCTCTACTTTAGTGCCGTCGCCAAGCTGCCCGTCCAGACCGTCGCCGTCGTCGGCTACCTCGAGCCGCTTTCGGCGGTCGTGTTCTCGGCCGTCCTTTTGGGCGAAGCCATAACACCGGTCCGCCTGATGGGTGCCGCGCTTATCATCGGCGGCGCGATTTTTTGCGAACTCGCCGGCAAACGCGCAAGCGCCAAGGCTGGCATAGCCCAGACAGCACGTGCTTAAAAGCCCCTGTTTTGAAATGCTACCTACGTACATAAATAATCCCCAGCTGGGGATTATTGTCTAAAATAACCTGATGTGCCAAACTGCTCTTGTATGTATAAAGACGGCATAAAGATTGTCTGTCCTAGACAGATAACCGGATGTCTAAGGGAGTCCACGTGGCACACAACAAACTGGAGGCAAGCCCCCAAGACCAGCGTGGTCAAGGCGGGCACGGAGCCATCCCCCTCTCCGCTGGCATGCTGCTTGTAACGCTCGGCGTCGTCTATGGCGACATCGGCACGAGCCCCATGTACACCATGAAATCAATCGTCGCCAACAACGGCGGCATCGGTACCGTCAGCGAGGACATGATCCTGGGCGCGCTTTCGCTCGTCATCTGGACCATGACGCTCGTGACCACGGTCAAGTACGTGGTAATCGCCATGAAGGCCGACAACCACAACGAAGGCGGCATCTTCGCCCTGTTTAGCCTGGTGCGCAAGGTGGCACCGTGGCTGATTCTCCCCGCCATGATCGGCGGTGCGGCGCTGCTCGCCGACGGCATCCTCACCCCCGCGGTCACGGTCACCACAGCCATTGAGGGCCTGCGCACCATCGAGTGGGGCCACGCGCTATTGGGTGACGGGCAAACTAACGTCATCATTATTACCATCATCATTATCTGCGGCCTATTTGCCATGCAGCGCGCCGGCACTTCGTCAATCGGCAAGCTCTTCGGCCCGCTCATGACGCTGTGGTTCCTATTCCTGGCAGGTGCCGGTCTGTTCAACATGCTCGGCAACCTGTCCATCTTGCGCGCGCTCAACCCCATCCGCGGCATTATGTTCCTGTTCTCGCCCATCAACCACTCGGGCATCATGGTGCTCGGCTTCGTCTTCCTGTCGACGACCGGCGCCGAGGCACTCTATTCAGACATGGGCCACGTGGGCAAGGCCAACATCTACGCATCCTGGCCGTTTGTTAAGGCGGCGCTTATCCTTAACTATCTGGGTCAGGGCGCTTGGCTGCTCGCCAACAACTCCAACCCCCAGATGCTCGCGATGGATATCGTTAACCCGTTCTATATGATGCTTCCCGAGCCCCTGCGCCCCTTTGCCATCGTGCTTTCGGCCGTAGCGGCCATCATCGCCTCGCAGGCGCTCATCACCGGCTCGTTCTCGCTGGTATCCGAGGCCACGCGCCTCAACCTTATGCCGCATCTGCGCATCCACTACCCCAGCGACACCAAGGGCCAGCTCTATATTCCGCTCGTCAACAACATCATGTGGGTCGGCTGCATCTTCATCGTGCTGCTGTTCCAAAACTCCGAGCGCATGGAGAGCGCCTACGGCCTCGCCATTACCGTGACTATGCTCATGACCACGACGCTATTGACGAGCTATATCGCCGGCATTCTCAAGCACAAGCTGGGCGCCTGCGTCTTCGCCCTGCTCTTCGGCGCCATTGAGCTGTGCTTCTTCGCTTCGTGCCTCACCATGTTCTTTGACGGCGGCTACGTCATGATCTTCCTGGCCGCACTGCTGTTTGGCCTTATGTATGTGTGGCGTCGCGGCACCGCCATCGAGCGCACGCAGACGATTCTGCTGCCCGTCTCCAAGTACATCGATCAGCTCAACCGCCTGCGCAACGACGAGACCTACCCCGTGCTTGCCGACAATCTGGTATTCCTCACCAACAGCCCCGATCCGCTCACGCTCGACCGCGACGTGCTCTATTCCATCCTGGACAAACATCCCAAGCGCGCCAAGGCATACTGGTTCATCAACGTGCACGTTACCGACGAGC